>JAISVO010000185.1 GCA_031271525.1 Oscillospiraceae bacterium | reverse complement strand
AATACTTAAACTCACCAAAATCCACCTGTGCGTATCCCGTCCCGGTGGATGTATGAGCGGCTTGTCGCTTACTTACCGCGTTACGGCGTAACGGGGGATTCGGCGGGCGGGGCGGGCTTCTCCGCGTCAATCGGTGTTTCAACAGGCGTCGCCGGTTCCGCGGAGACTTCAACCGGCAACTCTTTGGGTGTTTGCGGGGGCGGTACGGGCTTCGCCGGGAGGCTGGTTAGGTCGAAGACAGCGGGGGTCAGCAGACCGTCCTTCTCCGCCATTACCTTGATTTTTCCGTCGCTCACCTCGCCGTAGAGGGTGAGCCGGTCGTTCTGCCCATTGAACTGCGGGTAGAATACCTCGCCCGAGCCGATCCATGTGCCCCGTACGATTTGGCTGCCCTTCTCATGCCAGAAGACCATCACCTCGTTGGCGTAGGCGACCTGTCCGATCACCCGCGCCCCGGTGTTGGACGGAAGAGTATAAACCAGTTCCGGGGTCCCCAGCTTGTTGTTGGTGACCGGCGCGCGGTAAATCTCCTCGGTATCGGCTTTCTTGACGGTGTAGAGGAGCCACATCGTGTCCAGCGTGTAGCTGAGGGACGGCGAGACAGCGTCCTCCCCAGCGGGCGTGACCGCGCCGCTGTTCGGCACGAAGCGGATGTTGCTGCTGGGATATTTGCTGGTTAGGAAGTAAATCCCCTGATTGCCGTTGTAGTGGTCGAGCGCGTAATAGACCTTCTCTTCCCCCGGATGGTATGCCGCGCTCAGCAGGCTGCCCGGCTTAACCTTTCCGTCAAGGCGTTTGTAGGGGCCCTGTAGGGTGGAGCCGCCCGAATACCACTCGATCTTGCCGTCTCCAATTTGATAGTAGTAGGTTTTTAGCGACCGAGGGTGTTGCATAACGGCGGTCGCTGCTGCCTTCATATCCTTCCGGGCGATTTGGTCAGGCGGGGTGAAGGGAATCGGATCGGGGTTCGGCGTCGCGATGACCTCTGTGGGGGCGGTTTCCCCCGGGCGAAGCTGTCGGGCATGCACGACGAACCGGAGGTCCTCATAACTGCCCGCGTAGGAGCAGGTGGAGAGGGTGAGGATCCGGTCGTTTTCGGTGACATCGACGTCGGTATGGAAGAGACTCCGCCCCTTGATTTCGTCCAGCAAATCTGCGAACTCGTTCAAGGTCGGTTTAGTTGCGATATAGCCCCAGTCCGGCTCGCTGTCGTACGCCGCGAAGACGATCCAAGTCGTCTGCCCGGTTAGGCTGTCCAGTTGGACCAGCGGAGCGGTCTTGAAGGTTTCCGCTTTGTGGTAGTTGTGAAGCTTCGCGAACATCGCGCCGGTGTTCATATTGTGCCCGAATAGCACGGTATTCCGGTCGGTCAGGAGCCGGGAGTTTTGGTAGTGCATGAAGATGGTGCCGTTGAGGTTGTACTCGCCCTTCAGGTCGCGGTCAAGGTAGTAGGCGTTGTCATCGCCCAGCACGAAAGCGAGTCCGTCGTCGTCCAGAAGGTTCGGGATGAACATCATCCCCCGAAAATCCTCATTGATTTCCAGAAGCGGCGCGAAGCGCGCCATTCCTTCTTTTTCGGCTTCAATCAGCATAGCAAATTCGCTTTTCACCGGCGGTGCCAGTGGTTCGGACGGCGGAGGTTCGGACGGGCCGCCACTGGGCGAAAGTTCGTCCGGCGAAGGGGACGGGTCCGTTGCGAAAACCGCCGGTATGGACGGGGACGGAGCGGGGGGGATCGCTTGGTAAAGGGAGGAGATTTCGTCCTCCAGCCGCTTCTGCCCGAAGTATTGGGTGAAGTACACCCCTATGTAGACAAGCGCCGCGACCATCACGCAGACGCACAGCGCAAGAGCGCCGATCAACATCCGTTTTTTGGTGAAGACGGTCTTTTTGCCCTCGGTTTGCTCCATACTCATCCGGTATCACCCTCCGCCTGTCAGTATACACCAAACATGCTGTTCTGTCAACCGACAAGCCGCGCGAAAAGATTTTTGCAATACCTATTGACAACCGATATTATACGGTGTATAGTAATTATCGCAAGGTATCGTTTAACGCGCAGTATTATACGACAAACAGCCCCGCGAGACGGGGCGGAGGAAGGAGGTATCGGTATGGACGCGCAGTTGAAACGCGGGCTGCTGGACGCTTGTCTGTTGGCGATTCTGACCCGGGGCGAGTCCTACGGCTACAAAATCTCACAGAGCGCCGAGCGGTTTATGCCGGTGAGCGAATCGACCCTGTACCCGGTCCTGCGGCGAATGGAACAGCAGGGGTATCTGGAAACACGGCAGCAAGAGCACAACGGGCGGTTGCGGAAATACTACCGAATTACCCCGGGGGGCGAGGACCGGCTTCGTGTCTTTCGGACCGAATGGGGCGAAATCAAACGGATGGTGGACTATGTGATGGGAGAGGATAGGAACGATGACGCGCAATGAGTTTATGTGGGGGCTTGCAAACGCCTTGGCGGGACTGCCCCAAAGCGAGATTACACGGATCACCGAGTATTACGACGAGCTGTTCAACGAGGCTCTGGACGAGGGCAAAACCGAAGCCGAGGTCTGCGAGTCGCTGGGAAGCCCCGAAGAGATAGCGGAACGGGTCCGGGTCGAGATGGCGTTCGTGCGGGCGGAGCAAAAACCGGACGCAAAGTCGATGAACGCCGTATTGCTGGTAATTATCGGGCTGTTCGCCCTGCCGATCGGGATCCCGATCGCCTTCGCCCTCATCTCGGTGATGTTTGGGCTGGCTGTCGCCGCCTTGGCGGTCGTCGTGTCATTCGGCGCGGTCGTCATCGCGCTGGGAGCCGCCGGGCTCGGCTGTTTTATCGGCGGGATCGCCATCATTGTCGGCGGCGGGGCTTGGTTCGGCATCGGGATGATCGGCGCAGCTCTGCTGCTGTTCGGACTCTGTGTTCTCGGCGGTGTCGGCTCCTTCACCTTGATGCGGGCGATGCTCCGGGGAATCGTCCGGCTCTGCCGCTCGGTGTATAATGGGATTTCACGCCATCTGAAAGGGAGGAAACAGGCATGAAACGACCGGCTAGGACTCTGCTCCTGATCGCGCTTTGCTTTATCGTGGTCGGCGCCGCTTTGGCGGTTACGGCGACCGCCGTCATCCGGACCCGGAACCTTCGCTGGGAGGGCGGCTTCGACACCTACCCCGCTCAAGAGATGAGCCGGGGGTGGGACGGCATCGAGAACATCGAAATGAACCTCGTCAACGAGCCTGTTACCATCGTCCGGGGCGGGGATGAAGTCACCGTCGAATGGTCTCAGACATATGACGACCAGTATGTCGTCCGCAGAGAGGGCGGCACTCTGGTGGTGAGCCGGGAACCGTACGGCTTTGGCTGGGAACGCCGGAACTGGTATCTCAACGTCAGTTTCGCCACCGATTGGCTCTTCCGGGACGGCGGGCGGGATCTGGGCGGCGGCGGTCCGGTCACGGTCACAATCCCCGAGGGGATTGATCTGCGGGACGTCGAAATTAACGGCGCGAATATGAATGTCACCATCAACCGAGTCACGGCGAGGGACATCGAGGTCAACGGCGCAAACGCGATCCTAGAGTTTTTCTGCCCTGACCGCAATGACTATGAGTTTGAGACAAACGGGTTGGGGTCGTCCCTCATCATCGACGGAGAAAGCTACGGCGCGGGGATCGGGCAGGCTTCCTATGGGCACAGCGACCGCTCTGTCACCGTGAACGGCGCGAACGCCGTGCTGGAAGTGACGACGGATAAGTAACAGTTAACAACTTACAATGGACAATGGACGGCGGACAAGGTACAATAGCATTGGAGTATGACATTTTAGGAGGGAAACAGATGAGCGAGATCATTTTCAGTGCGCGGAGCCTAACCAAACGCTACCGGCGGCTTCACGCGCTGGACAGTGTGAACATGGAGGTCCGCCGGGGGGATATTTACGGCTTTGTCGGCGAGAACGGCGCTGGCAAAACCACCCTGATCCGCGTACTCGCGGGGCTGGCCGCTCCGGACGGAGGCGAGATCGCCCTATTCGGGGAGACGGGCGGACTTGCGAAGGGGCGGCGGCGAATCGGCGGGATGGTGGAGACGCCGGCGGTTTACCCCAACTTCACAGCGCGCGAAAACCTTGAGGTTTGCCGGATGCAGCGGGGAATCGCCGACAGGCGGAGCATCGACCGCGCCTTGGAGACGGTCGGGCTGACCGACACCGGCAAAAAGAAAGCCAAAAACTTCTCCCTTGGTATGAAGCAGCGTCTGGGGCTTGCGATGGCGTTGCTGGGCGATCCGGAGTTTTTGATCCTCGACGAGCCGGTCAACGGGCTGGACCCCGCCGGGATCATGGAGTTCCGCGAGCTGCTCCGGAAGCTGAACGCCGAACGCGGGATCACCATCCTCATCTCAAGCCACCTGCTCGCGGAGCTGTTCCAGCTCGCGACCTGCTACGGCTTTATCCACAAAGGACGGATGCTGGAGCAGGTCACCATCGCCGACCTGACCGAGAAGTTCCACAAACAGCTTCACCTCCGGGTGGATGACCCCGACAGGGCGATTGCCGTCTTGGAGGCGCACTCCTTCGGCGGCAGGAAACTGATGGCGGAACGGACCGGCGGAAACGCGCTCCGCATCTCCGACATGCCGAAGTCCAACGCCGACATTGTCCGGGCGCTGGTCGCCGGCGGCGTGGGAGTCGAAGAAGTTGCGGTCCGGGGCGACGCGCTGGAGGACTACTATATGTCTTTGATCGGGGGGCGGCGCTGATGGGTAAGCTGATCGCGGCTGAGTGTTTTAAACTCCGCAAATCTGTCGGATATAAGGTCCTGCTGCTCTGCGCGCTGGGATTCGGATTGCTGTCCGGCTTCATGACGACCTTCTTCATCCAAGACATCCTGCCCGCCGAGATCGACATCGGCGGTCTGATCAACGGGTCGCTGATGCTCTCCACCATGATGATCGACCCGCAAACCAACTCCATCCTGCTGAGCATCTTCGCGGCGGTTTTCCTCTGCGTGGAGTTTTCCGACCGGACCTACGGCATGGCGCTCTATTCCGGCGCGTCCCGCACCCGGATCCTCCTCTCGAAGCTGGTCGTCTACCTGCTCGCGTCCCTGCCGATCATCGTCCTCGGCCCGGCCGGCGCCACGCTGATCGCAACCGCGCGGAACGGCTTCGGCGCTGTGCCGGATACCCTCCTCCTCCTCTGCCTGCGGTTCCTCCTCGCCTCGCTCGCCATCGCCGGTTTCAGCGCGATGATCGCGATGCTGGTGAAGAATACCGGCGGCACCATCGGCGCGAATATCGGCATCATGATGGGACTGACCGTCCTCAACGCCTTCCCGAAACTTGAGCCGGTCACGAGGTACTCGTTTATGTACCAAGCGACCCGGATCGCCGCCGGCGACTGGCTGTTCCACGCCGTCATAGCCGCAACGCTCGCGGCTTCGCTCGTGCTCGGGTTATATTTGTTCAACAAAGCGGAATTAAAGTAGCCGCGCGATGAGGACCGCCCCATCCCAATCGGGATGGGGCGGTTGCTTGTTAGCCGTTCCTACGGGAATATATCTCCCGTCTCCTGTGTTAACGGTTATTTCACTGTTAACTGGTCATGCCGCGGGTGATCCTTGACGAACTCGACCGAGGTGACGACAGCCATCAGGATGGTGTTTTGCGCGCCCAGCTCCAAGTACCGCGCCTTGGAGTAGAGGTCGCGCGACACCACATAGTGCGGTTTCAGCTTGTTCAGCGACATCGCGGCCATGTCCATCCGGCATTTCTCACACTTGCAGCAGTCATACTTCGGAAGCACCTTCTCAAGCCATTCCTCAACAAGGTCTTCCACCACATTGTGAAGCATTTTCCTCAACCCCCAGTCTATGTAACAGTATACATCATTTCCCCCGATTTGGAAAGAGGGTACTTTGTGAAATTACCCCCGCTTCTTGTGAAGTCTCCACCATTCCCCCGCTTTCGCGATCAGTTTCCCGATAAACGCGAACATCCTGTGCGCCGACAGCGCCAGCGGAAGATAGAAGAAGATGTTCCGGGTGAATAGCCCGGTGAGGTTGAAGTACCAACCGCCGAAGATGAAGACGCAGAGATAGGCGGCGCCCAGCAGCGACATCATCAGCACCATCCGCTTGTTCAGCGGCTGCGCGATCCGGTACATCAGGGCGAAGCCGACAATCCCAATCAGGAAGAGGTGCATCGTGGCGGTCTCGGGCTGGGACAGGTCAAACAGCACTCCGGCGAATTGGATGATCAGGACGTTTAAGACCACCGTCAGCGCGGCGGGCACCGACAGCTCCATGATTCCCTTGACAAACCGGTTCTCAGGACGCCGGAAGTTGACCCGGAGCGCGAGGAAGAAGCTCGGAATCCCCACCGTCAGCATGTTGACAGGCGTCATCTGGAGCGGCTCATACGGATACGGGAAGGGCAGAACCATGAAGATCAGCGACAGCAGGGTCGCGTAGGAGGTCTGGAGCAAGAAGAGCGACGCAATCCGCTCGATGTTGTTGATGACCCGCCGGCCCTCGTTCACGACGTTGATCATCGCCGAAAAATCGCTCGCCATCAGCACGAAGTCGCTCGCGTCCCGCGCCGCCGCGCTGCCGTTGACCATCGCCACCGAGCAGTCGGATTCCTTCATCGCCAAAACGTCGTTGACGCCGTCCCCCGTCATACAGGTGGTGTGCCCGTTGAGCTTCATCGCCTTGATCAGGTCCCGTTTCTGACCCGGCGACACCCGCCCGAAGACGACGGCATCCTCGGCGATCCGGGAAAAGTCGCTCCCCTTCACCCGGCTCATATCGACAACCTTCTCCGCTCCGGCAATCCCCGCCTTCTCCGCGATATGGCTGACCGTCAGCGGGTCGTCCCCCGAGATGACTTTTAAGGTTACCCCCTGCTCCGCGAAAAACCGGAAGGTGTCCGGGGCGTTGAACCGCACCGCGTCGCTCAGGGTGAGGAGCGCCATACAACGAAGCCCTCCCGGCAGTGTGCCGTCCTGCGGGAAACCCCGCTCGCTGCACGCGAGACAGAGGACGCGCAGCCCCTGCGCCGACAGGTCCCTGACGTCCTCCATAAAGGGTTCGTTCCCGGTCTTGAAGACAAAGCTGGGCGCGCCCAGTACCAAGCTGCCCCGGCTGCCAAAGGTCGCGCCGCTCCACTTCCGGGCGGAGGAAAAGGGGACGGTGTGGGTCGCTCCGGATGTCCGTGAACCCTTGAAGTGCTCACGCAGAGCCCTCGCGGTGGCGTTGTCGTCCCGGAGCGCCGAAATCAGGTCGGCGACAGCCGCCTTGCCGTCCTCCTTGGTAAACCCGTCCATCGGGATCAGTTCCTCAAAGCTCAATGTCCCGTCGGTGATCGTACCCGTTTTGTCCAAGCAGAGGATATCCGCCCGGGCCAGTGTCTCGATGCTGGACAGCGACTGCACCAGCGCTTTCCTCCGGGCAAGCGACAGGGCGGAGACGGTCAGCGTCACACCGGTCAGCATCACAAGCCCCTGTGGGATCATCCCGGTCATCCCCGCAGCGGCGCTCAAAACGGCGTCCTGTAAATTCTGCTCCAGACGGTACTGGGTGTAAAACAACAGCGCCCCCACCGGGATGATGATAATCGTCAGGGTGCGGATGATCGCCTTTAGCGTCCGCATCAGACGGGAGGTTTTGGACTTCAGCTTCTTCGCCTCGACCGTCAGGGCGGTCGCGAAGCTCTTGCCGCCCACCGCCGTCAACCGGGCGCAGGCATTCCCGGCGGTGACGAAGCTGCCGCTCAACACCGTGTCCCCCGCGCTCTTCCGCACATTGTCGCTCTCGCCGGTCAGCAGTGCCTCGTTGACTTCCAATCCCTCCGACTCGAGTACGACGCCATCGGCGCAGATCTGCTCCCCCGACGAGAGGTAGGACACGTCGTCCAGCACCAGCCCGCTTTGGTCGATCTGCACGGGCGCGCCGTCCCGCATGACGGTGACGGTGTGCTTGCCAAGGATCGCGAGTTTATCCAGCGTGCGTTTGGAACGCAGCTCCTGCAGGATGCCAAGCCCCGTGTTGCAAACCGCGATGATCAGGAAGAGCGCGTTTTCGGGTTTGCCGACAACGATCAGCAGCACGGCGAGGGTGACGTTGATTAGGTTGAAGAGAGTCAGTATGTTTTTGCGGAGGATTTTGCCGACCGTCGGGGTCAGCCCTTCCGGCTGCGTGTTGACCGCGCCGGCAGCGACCCGTTGCCGGACTTGCTCCGAGGTCAGTCCTAGGGGTTTCTCCATCGAACGCGTATCCCACCTTCTGGCACTCATGTCATTAGTATACCAAAAGACAGTATGCCATAAACCGCAGACTTTGTCAATCGCTGGCGAAACGCGGGAACGGTTGAAAGCAACCCTATATATCGCTCACAATCAGCGGCATATCCTCCACCGTCAGCGCGGCAATCGCCTCGGTGTCCAAATCCTCAAAGGCGACAGGCTCGCTGCCCGTCACCTTCCGCGCGGTGAGAGCCGCCGCGCCGCCGATTGCCGAGAGGTAGACGCATCCGGTCTGCCGGAGGACGTCCCGCACCGTCTCCGAACGGGGGCCCTTCCCGATCATAATATGGAATCCTTCCCGCATCAGCCTCGGCGCGTAGCTGTCCATCCGGCCGCTCGTCGTCGGGCCGACGGAGCCGATCACCCGCCCGGGCGGAGCGGGGCAGGGTCCGGCATAGAAGACCGCGCTGCCCGGGAGTGGGAAGGGCAGCGGCTTTCCGGCGTCCAGAAGCTCGACAAGCCGTTTATGGGCGGCATCCCGCGCGGTGTAGACGACACCGCTCAGCAGAACCCGGTCCCCCGGGCGTAAGTCCCGCACATCGGCGCGGGTCAGCGGGGTTCGGAGACGTATGACGCTCATAGTACAGCCTCCCTGTGCCGGGTGACATGGCAGCCGATGTTGACCGCCGCGGGAAATCCGGCGATATGGGTTGGGTAGGGACTGATATGGACCGCAAGAGCCGTCGTCATCCCGCCGAACCCGCCCGGACCGATATCCAGCGCGTTGATAGCGGCTAACAGCCGCCCCTCGGCAGCGCTCCAAAACGGGTTGGGATTGACCGACCCGACTTCGCGCAGCAGGGCGCGTTTCGCAAGGGATGCGGCAAACTCAAAGGTGCCGCCCACGCCGACGCCGACAATCACCGGAGGACAGGGATTCCCACCCGCGTTTTTCACCGCTTCAATTACAAACGCCTCCAGTCCGGACAGACCGTCGGCGGGTTTCAGCATCTTTACAGCGCTCATATTCTCGCTTCCGAACCCTTTCGGGGCGACAGTCAGCTTCAGTGACTCGCCGGGTACGATCGTATAGTGGATTACCGCCGGGGTATTGTCGCCGGTGTTGACCCGATCCACAGGGTCGCGCACCACGCTGTTTCGCAGATAGCCGTCCCGGTAGCCCCGGCGCACACCCTCGTTGACCGCTTCAGTCAAGTTCCCCGAGATATATACCTCCTGGCCCACTTCGAGGAAGACCACCGCCATACCGGTATCCTGACAGATCGGCATACTGTCGGCTTTTGCGATCTCCGCGTTTTCCAGCAGTGTCCGCAACACCATCCGGGGCGTTTCGTCCTTCTCCCGCGCCAACCCGCGGCGGAGAGCCTCGACGATGTCGCTCCCCGCGACGGTATTCGCCTCAATGCAGAGCCGCGCCACCGTTTCGGCAACTAAACCCGCCGGTATCTCACGCATGGGGCACCTCCCTAAAACCGGTCAGCCGCCTGACGGTAGCATCCCATGTTGGACACAGCATACCAAACGAAGGGATTCATGTCAAGGACGATGTCGCCCCAGCAGGTTGGCCCCGCTGTCCGCCGTGCCTTTAACTCCGCATCTGCTATCATACCATGAACCGACTCCATGCGCAGGCGTTATGCACCCTGCTCCGCTCAAGGCCGCAGCCGATTTCGATTGCATTTTAATCGTTGCTTTCGCCGATTGCGATCAATCTCAGATAGGAATTGATTTCGTCGGCGGTCGGACCTTTGTCAAGCTGAGCAAGCACCCTTTCCCGGCTTTCGCGTATATGCGGAAGTGTGTTCGCCAACGCGACGGCCTTTTCCTTCTCGCCTGACTTCATGTAAATGAAACACAGGGCGGCACGCGTGGTATGGAGAACCTTTTCATTGTGCCCGTTCGACAGGACGCGTTCGCACAGCTTAACTGACTTGGCGAGATCATCCGAATCTTCGCTAATGGCAAGTGCCATCGCTAAATCCGACATGATACCTTCGTCGGTTGGGAAGGTTTTTAGCCCCTCAGAAAAAATCTGTGCCGCTTGGGCAATTTCACCATTTCGCCAATAAGTATGTGCGGAGGCAAATATACCGTTTCTGGTCTGCCGGTCGTTGATTTTGTCCATGCCTATAAGCGTGTCTACGCTGACCTGATAGAGATTCGCGAGAGCTGGCAAAAGGGTAATGTCTGGCATGGTTTCACCGCGTTCCCACTTACTGACGCTTTGCGGTGATAACCCGAGGAGTTCAGATACTTCCTCTTGTGTCAGGTCTTTTTCTTTGCGCAGGGCTTTTAAGTTTTCAGCGATAAACATCATTTGCACTCCTTCCTTAGAAAGGGATTGCCGCACTTGAGAGTATTGTAACTGATTGTATACGGATACTCAATATCCCGTTAGGCGAGAATAAATCACCCGTTGAGGTGACTTGTTGGATAACAACTTGCAGTATGAATTAGGGCTTGCGGCGTATCTGCTGAATGGAAACGCAAGAACAAAACGGACGCCTCCCCCGCCCTTTCAGAATTTTTCTTGACAACCCAATCAGGGCACTGTATACTACATGTGTAACTGTGCTTCTCGGAAAGGAATGATGAACTATGGTTCGTACCTATCAGCCAAAGAAACGCCAGCGCAGCAAGGAACACGGCTTCCGCAAGCGGATGTCCACCCGTAGCGGACGCAAGGTGCTGGCGCGGCGCAGGGCGAAGGGCCGCGCTACCCTCACCGCCTGATGCGGTATACCGTATCCCTAAAACAAAACCGTGATTTTCGCAGTTTGTACGCCCGCGGCAAGAACACTGCGGGCGTATATTTGGCGCTGTACGCACGCAAGAACCGGTTGGGCGTCACCCGGCTGGGCATCACCGCCAGCGCCAAGCTCGGCAACGCCGTCAAGCGCAACCGCGTGCGGCGGCTGGTGAAGGAGGCCTACCGGCTTCAGGAGAAACGGTTTTTGAGGGGATACGACTTGGTGGTCGTCGCGCGCGGGCGCGCCGTCGGCGCGCCGTTCGCCGCCGTTCGGGACGAGCTTCCCCGCCTCGCCGCAAAGCTTGGGATCTGCGTATGAAGACGCTGATGCTCCGCGCTATACGCTGGTATCGGCGCAGAATCTCCCCGGGCGCCCCGCCGTCCTGCCGCTTTATCCCCACCTGCAGCCAATACGCGCTGGAGGCGATTGAAAAGCACGGCGCGGCAAAGGGGCTTTTCCTGTCGGTCTGGCGGGTGCTTCGCTGTAATCCGTTCGGCAAGGGCGGCTACGACCCGGTGCCGTAAATCATACGAAATGAGGTCTCGTTTTGGGACAAATATGGGATTTCCTGATCGTCCAACCGATTGCGTTCCTCCTGCGAGGATTGTACGGGTTCGTCCACAACTACGGCGTCGCGATCCTCCTTTTTGCGGTGGCGGCCAAGCTCGTACTCCTCTTCTTCTCCTTTAAGGGTAAACGCGGGATGCTCCAGCAGCAGCGTCTGCAGCCCAAGATCGCCGAACTGCAGAAAAAATATGGCAAGGACAAGCAGAAGATGCAGCAGGAACAGGCGAACCTCTACCAAAAAGAGGGCGTCTCGATGTTCGGCGGCTGTATTTGGGCGCTGATCCCCTTCCCGCTGATCATCGCGCTCTATGGCGCGGTGCGCCAGCCGCTGACCTATATCATGCAGATCCCGCCGAGCGACGTCACGGTTATCTCCGAAACCCTCCTCGCGCCGGTGACAAGCGCCCAGACGCTTCTGGATGCGGCCGGCGCCGAGGCGACGATCGCGTCGGGGGAATTGAAAACCGCTCAGGATACTCTTGCGGCAGCCGCCGAAAACGCGAAGGACGCGGCGCAGTTGGAGGTCGACGCGGCGCAGCGCAAGCTGGATGCCGCGAACGCGAAGAAAACCGAAGCCCAAGCGACGCTGGATCAAGTCAGCGCGGACAACAAGGTCGCGGTGGAAGCCGGCAGGAACGGCACGCTGGAGCTGTATATCGCGAACAAGCTGACCGCCGACGAGGATTTTTATCGGGAAATCGAGGGCAAGGGCATTACCGGTCTGCAAAAGATCAACTTCAACTTCTTGGGGTTGAACTTAGCGGCGATCCCCTCCTTCAACAGCGTCCTGCTCCTGATTCCGATCCTGTCGGCGCTCACCTCTTTCCTATCGGTCTGGCTGACCCAAAAATTCTCGGGGCGTCCGGCTGCGGGCGGCAGCTCAATGCTGATGATGTATCTGCTGGGTCCGGGCATCAGTCTTTGGCTGGGCTTCTCTTGGCCCGCCGCCATCGGTCTTTACTGGATCATCCAAAACGTGCTGGGAATCCCGCAGGAGTACTACCTCACAAAATTCTTCAACAAGAAGCTGGACGAAGAGGATGCCCGTAAAGCCGCTCTGGAGGAACGCAGGAAAGCGGCGGAAGCCGCCCAGAAGGAGGAGGACCGTCAGCGCCGCGCCGAGCGGATCGCCGAACAGAACCAAAAACGCAAGCCCAAGCGGTATAAGCTCAAGCCGACAGCGGCTCAGGAAGCGGAAGAGTCGGACGGCGAGGAATAGAGGGATGACGCATGGCCATAGAAACCACAGGTAAAACCATTGATCTTGCCATCTCGGCGGCTCTGACGCAGTTGGGAGCCGACCGCGACTCGGTGACCGTCGAGGTGCTGGAAAACCCGAAGACGGGGTTCCTCGGCATCGGCGGAACCCCCGCTAAGGTCCGCGTCACCCGGATAGGCGAGGAAGAACCCGCTTCGCCGGCCCCGGCTGCGGTCCCGCCCAAACCGACCGTCAGACAGAGTGAAAAGGCGGTGCCCGCCGCGCCGGTGAAGGAAAAGCCTCTGGCTGTTGAGAAGGCGGCTCCGGCTGCAAAGCCCGAGCTGAAGCCCGCCGCCAAAGCTGAGCCGAAGACGGAGCCGAAGCCCGCGAAGCAAACACCGCCGCCGGGAAAGCCGTCGGACGGAGACGCGGCCCGGATCCTCAAGGGGATTTTGGAGCGGATGGGATTGCCTAACGCGACGATCAGCGAGATTGAGACCGAGCATCATCTCCAGCTTAACGTGAACGGCGCGAATCTGGGGCGGCTGATCGGGCGCCGGGGCGAAACCCTCGACGCTGTGCAGCGGATTGTCTCGGCGGCCTACAACCGAGGGAAGCCGGAGCGCCGGAGGATTGTCATCGACGCGGAGAAATACCGCGCGAAGAGGGAGGACGCGTTGACGGCGCTTGCCGTCAGCACGGCGGAGAAGGTTGTGCGGTATAACCGCGATATGCTGCTGGAGCCGATGAACGCCTACAGCCGCCATGTTATCCATACGGCTCTGCAGGAGAATCCCTATGTCACCACCCATTCGGTCGGCAACGAACCGCAGCGGCGCGTGATTATCAGCCTCTCGGGAGCGAAGAAAAAGCCGCCCCTCCGGCAGAACGGTGAGGGTAAGCCTTGAAAGCTGCACATCGCACCATATCTAGGGGGACATTATGAGTGAGAAAAACAACCTCCCCGCCATGATGGAGGGGGAGGCGAACCCGGACAGAGCGAAGCGTTTGAAGTGGTCGGAGTTCGCGGAAACCACTGTTTTAGACTTTTTTGGCGAATTCAAGCTTGAAAAAATGAGTGTGGAGGACGGAAACGGGAACAAGGCGAAACTGAGCCGCACCAAGGACAACGGCATCAAGGTCGAGTACTCGTCCACCACGATTCTGTAACCGCGCACCGTTTGTTCAATTCCGGCATCCATCCATGTATGAAACGGCGGGGGAAGAACCCCGCCGTTTTGACGCGTCGGCGCGCCATGTGCCGCGCCGGCGATTTCTCCTTGCGCGCGGGCGGCGGTTGTGGTAGAATTAGCTTACACTGCCGAGCACGGGAGGGACCGCCGTTATGCTGGAGCTGTACGCCCGATTAAAACCGAATTTTTCAAACGCCGATAAAGAAGGGTGCAAACCGCTGATCTATCGCTTCTTGGATATGTGCAAAACAGCGCGTTTGAAGGGACTGCTGACCCTAGACCTTGAGATGGAACTGGAGGAGGATTTCTTCCTCTACACCGCCGTCGGGATGGTGATCGACGGCGTCGCGCCGCAGACCGTGCGGAGCGTGCTGGAAGCGCTGATCCTCTCGGGGAAATACAGCGGTTCCGCGCTGCTCCGCCGCCTGCTGATCGCGGAGGGCGCGCTGTCGATGCAGCAGCAGGACACCCCCCGGATGACTATCCTCCGAATGTGCGCCCTCCTTGGGGAAAGCTTCGCCGACCGGATGATCGAGGAGCTGTTCTCCGGCAAGACCTCGCGGGCGGCTTTCACCCTCTTTCTCCGGGGGATTCAGGAGCAGCGCGTGCTGAGCGAATGCGTGCCGTTTGAAAATGTCCTCGCGAACTTGGACGGACGCTCGATCCAAGCCGTGCTGCGCGGCGTACCCGATGCGGTGCTGCTGGAAGCGTTGCGGGGATGCAGTTACGGGTTGATCCGCAAGGTATTGGAAAATATATCTCTGAATACCGGCTATTGGATCGCGGAAAACTGGGAAACGTATCAGGGGACCCGCCGGGAGCCGATCTACACCTGTCAGGAGGAGATCATCGAAAAAGCCCTGCGGATGGAGGAGCGGGGCGAACTGCTCGGTGTTCTGCGGCTCTGGAAAGCCGAGGAGGAAGTCCTGCCGGACGATTATGTGTGACGGCA
>JAISVO010000180.1 GCA_031271525.1 Oscillospiraceae bacterium | reverse complement strand
TCGCGGACGGCCTGATGACGACGATCCACTCGGCGACCAACACCCAGATGGTGGTGGACGCCCCGTCCAAGAAGGATTGGCGCGGCGGGCGCGCCGCCAGCGGCAACATCATCCCCTCCTCCACCGGCGCGGCGAAGGCGGTCGGCAAAGTCATCCCCGAGCTGAACGGCAAGCTGACCGGCATGTCGATGCGGGTTCCGACCTTGGACGTCTCGGTGGTCGACCTCACCGTCAACCTGAAGAAGCCCGCGACCTACGACGAAATCTGCGCGGCGATCAAAAAGGCGAGCGAAGGCCCGATGAAGGGGATTCTGGGCTACACCGACGAGATGGTCGTCTCCAGCGACTTCATCGGCGACCCCCGCACCTCGATCTTCGACGCGAAGGCCGGCATCGCGCTGACCGACACCTTCGTCAAGCTGGTGAGCTGGTACGACAACGAGTGGGGCTATTCCTCCAAGGTTCTCGACCTGATCGAGCATATGTACAAGGTGGATAACGCGTAATAAGCAGAACCCCCTATCCCATTATAGAGACAGTAAGGGCGGCTGTGAAGCCGCCCTTACTGTTAACCAAAATTTGACAAGCAAGGGTTACTGCCCGGCTGAGCGAACGAGAGGTTCATATCTTTCATGCCATTATTTCCCTTATCCCTTCTGGCCTGATTGGTTTAGCGCTAAACGGCTCATCCCGATGGGGCCAGTTCAGACAAAACGGGATAATGTAAACGATTTATCAAGCCCATCTTGAGTGCAAGAAATACGCTGTGCGTACGTCAAGGCGCATCTGTGGAAAGCGCGCCGTCCCGTGACAGCAGTCCTTCCCGCCAGCGGCGCAGTTTCTCCTCAAACCGCATTCCGGCGTGGGCGGGGCTGGAAGACGGCAGGACGTTCTTCTCAACGGCGCCGATCCCCCGCCGATAGAAGGTATACGCGTTGTTCCCGTTGAAGAAAACCTTATCAATCCCGCGCGCGGCGACGAACCCCGGCAGCGCGGCGTTGTACACGGGGTTTCGGAGGTTCGAGTCCAGCGCTCCCTCCGCCTCGCACTCGGTGATGACATCCCACAGCGCGATACGGTTCTCGGTCAGCAGCGCGGTCTTCACCCCGTACTCCGGGTTGTCAAAGGGTACGCCAAACACCCCGAAGATCAGCCGCCAGAACTGATTGCGCGGGTTTCCGTAGTATTCGCGCTTTTCCCGCGACAAAGGGCTGGGGAAGGTTCCGAGGATCAGGACGCGCGGGTCCTCCCCGCACACCGGCGGGTTTGCGCGGTAAACAGCCGGCATGGGCATCCCTCCAAGGTAAATGGCGCTAAGGCCGCCCCCGCAGCCGTCGGAAAAGGCAGAGCCACTGGATATACAGCGTCTCGCCGGAAGGGCGGGGGCTCCGCCGCGTAAGCATCTTTGCGATAAACGCCTCGTACTCCCGCCGCCGGGAGAGGGGCAGATCCGGCTCGGGCTTCGGCTTCAGGTGGAGCAGCACAACGTCCACCGACGGCGCGGGGTGGAAATCCTCCCGCCGGAAGGTATACCGGATTTCCGCGGTGTAGAACGGCTTCAGCAGCAGCGACGCCCGGGTGTCGCCCGGGATCCCTTGGAACCGCAGGGCCGCGCCCTTCTCCGTCACCAGCCAGATGTCCTCCGGCGGGGATCCCGGCCCGGTCAGCTTCCGGATGATCTCCGAGGTACGGGAAAAGGGGATGTTGCTGAACACCTTATACGGCCCGTCCCCCGGCAGCGGCTTCTCCAAGAAGTCGCCCCGCGTGACCCGCACGCCGTCCGCCGATGCAAACATCCCCCGGAGCCGCGCCGACAGGCTCGGATCAATCTCGTAAGCGCTGACCCGGGCGCAGGTTTTGGCAAGCTCCCGGGTGATATGGCCCTTCCCCGCGCCGATCTCCACCACATGGTCGGCCTTACGCAAACCCGCGATCCGGATCAGGCGGCGGATGGTTTTCCGCTCGGTTAAAAAATTCTGCGAAACAGAAACGGGCGCGGAACGCCCTTGTTTTTGATGTCTGGGCATAAAAAACACCTCGGTCATTTCAGACGCAAAGGCGCACAGAGAAATTAGCAAGCGCTGTCAAACGCTCCCGAACATTTTTCCCCTATGCGCGCTATTTGCGGAGCCGAATCATGCCCACGAGGTGTCAATGCCCCTTTCGCAGATGTTACGTGCAGTATATCCCATCCGATAGATATTGTCAAGGGGGGATCCCCCCTTTCACACGGCAATTTTCTGTTCAAGTGTCTATGGGGTACAGTTTACACCCATCATTGACACTGGAACAGTTTGGCGTGGATGATTTCCGAATGGCTCTTGCAAACAGGGAAAATTTGCGTTATAATGCTTTCAGCGAGACCGATCGTAGGGAGGCTGTCACATGAAAGGTAAAAACTTGCTGTCCCCCGTTCCCGATTCCAGCTCCGCCACCGTCATCGGCCGGGGAATCAAACTGGAGTCCGCCAAGCTGTCCGGCACCGAATCGGTCATCATAGACGGTACATACTTGGGCGATATCGATTTGGGCGGGTTCCTGAAGGTCGGCGAAACCGGGAGTGTTATCGGGAACATCAAAGCGAAGCGAATGGAGATATGCGGCAAGGTGAAGGGGGTCATCCTTTGCGACGGTCTGGTGCACCTCACCTCGTCCGCCTACGTGGAGGGCGGGATCGCCGCGCAGACCCTGAAGACGGACGAAGGCGCCCGAATCAACGGGCAATGCCGTATGGTCGACGAGCAGACCGAAGCCGTGACGATGGAACTGCTCGAAACCGAAGGGAAGCTCCACTTCGACTTCTCCCAGCTTAGCGACGCGATGATCCCGGATAAGGGATTCCCGACCGCGTAGCCTGCCAATACTCCAGATAGGAAAACCTCCGGGTATAGAGCCGGAGGTTTTAACTTTTTATTCCAATTCTCGCATCGCTGTGATTACCTTGCCGATCAATTCCTCCAGCGTCCAGCCAAGCATCGCCGCGCCCCGCTCGATGACATCCCGCGAACAACCGGCGGCGAAGGCGGGCGTCTTGAACTTCTTCATCACGCTCTTAACCTCCAGATCCGATACGCTCTTGGACGGACGCATCAGAGCCGTCGCGCCGATCAACCCGGTCAACTCGTCGGCCGCGAACAAAACCTTTTCCATCGTATGTTCCGGTTCGATACCGGCCTCCGTCATCCCGTACCCGTGGCTGACTGCCGCGCGGATCAGGCGCTCATCAAGCCCCCGCTCCCGCATGATCTCCTGCGATTTGACACAATGCCGTTCGGGGAACTGCTCAAAATCTAGGTCGTGCAGCAAGCCGGCCTGCGCCCAAAAATCCGCCTCGCCGCTATACCCCAAGTCGTTCGCGAACCAACGCATCACGCCCTCCATCACGGTGGCGTGCTTCAAGTGGAACGGTTCCGC
>JAISVO010000170.1 GCA_031271525.1 Oscillospiraceae bacterium | reverse complement strand
GGAGACACTCTTTCCCTACACGACGCTCTTCCGATCTGTCAGGTTCACGCAGCCGGTTTCGGTCAGCACCACAACATCCTCAATCCGCACGCCGAATTTACCCGGCAAGTATATCCCCGGTTCCGCCGAAATCACGGCTCCGGCGGGCAACGCCCGTTCCTCGGAAGGGCTCGCGTTCGGCCCTTCGTGGACCTCCAGCCCCACGCCGTGCCCAAACCCGTGCCCGAAATAATCGCCGTACCCAGCGCCGGTGATCACCGCCCGGGCGGCCGCGTCAATCTCCCTGCCGGCCACCCCGGCCTTCGCGACGGCAATCCCGGCCGCCTGCGCGGCCAGAACGGTCCGGTACACCTTCCGCATCTCGTCGGTCGCCTCACCGACCGCCACCGTACGGGTCATGTCCGAACAGTACCCGTCGGCGACGCAACCGATGTCCATCGTCACAAAATCGCCCCGCCGGATTGCGCGGTCGGACGGTTCCCCATGCGGCAGGCTCCCGTTGGGGCCGCTCACCACAATCGGGTCAAAACTCGTCCGCTCAGCGCCGTACTTTAGCATCCGGTAGACAATCTCGGCGCAAATGTCCCGCTCGGTCACCCCCGGACGGAGGATACCGTCCAACACATCGGCCAGCGCCCTCTCGGCAATCCTCTGCGCTTTCCGCATTGCCGCCAGTTCGGTCTGTGTCTTGACCGCGCGGAGGGTATGCAGGGAGTCTTCAACGGAAAGGAACTTTACACCCTTCAGCCCCAAATCGCCGAGCGCTTTCTTCCAACCTTTCGCGGCGTTGAGCGTCAGGATGTCCCCTTCCACCCCGATCCGCTTCGCCTTCGGGATATACTCTGCCACAATCGCGGATTGCTTCCGGCCGGGTTTGCTCATCTCGACGGAAAAATTGCCGCCAAGCTTTGCCTTCGCGGCCTCGATATACCGGAAGTCCGTGATGAAAACGGTCTCCTCCGGCGTGATCAGCGCAATCCCCGCCGAGGTACGAAGCCCCGTCGCGTAAAACCGGGACACCTCTCCGGTCAGCAGCAGCGCGTCCAGCTTTTTCTCAGCCGCGATACTCCTAATTTTCTTTAGCCGTTCGGTCATTTCAAAAACTCCTCATATACAGACTTCATCAGCGCGGCGTCTTGGGTTTGGGCGCCCCGGCTCTCACAGATCACCGTGGAGCGGTATCCGCGCTCCGCCAGCAGCGCCGCGAGGGGGTTCCAGCCGGGTCCGCCGCCCTCGTCCGCAAAGACTTGGTGCTTGCTCTCCCCGCCCTTGCCGAACGCAATGTGGGAGAAATGGATATGGGTTAGCTTCGCCCGCTCGGCCCCGAGGGCGTTCTCAATCCCGCCGAGAACCGACATATACGCGTCATACCCGTCGAACGCGCCCAGCGAGCGGGCGTACAGGTGCCCGAAATCGACGCAGGGCAGCAAAGATTCGCTCAGCCCGCACAGCGTCAAAACTTCCTCAACGGTGCCCAGTTGGTTGATCTTCCCCATCGTCTCCAGACAGTAGAAGACCTCCGGCCAGCCCTCGACCTTCGCCGTATCCAGCGCGGCGCGGACGGCGTATGCGGAATGCTCCATCCCCGCCCGGCGGGGCTGTCCCATCGCGGCTCCCATATGGACGACGATTCGGCTTGCTCCCAGCCATCCCGCGAGCTGGGCTGTCTGCCGAAGATACCCGATGTTGCCCTCCAAGCGCTCTGGGTTGGAAAGGCTGATGAAATACGGCGAATGGACGCTCAGGGCGATGCCGAACCTCTCGGCGTTGGCGCGCAGCGTCCTCGCGGCGGCCTCGCCCATACGAACCCCGTGCCCGCACTGCGCCTCAAACGCGTTCAGCCCGAAGTCCGCGAGATAGGCGGGGATTTCGGCAATCCTCCCGGTATACGAATCGTCGCTTCCGGCGGGGCCGAAACGGATCATACCCTCTCCCCCTCAATGAACGGCGTTTCCAGCTTACGCCTTAGTGTAAACCAAAACCCCTTTACTCTTGGATCCACCAGCACGGCGCGCACGCCGGCGCGCGTACCGGCGCGTATATCGGTGAAGAATTGGTCGCCCACCATCAGGGCTTGGTCGGCGTTCACCCGAAGCCGCTTCAGCGCCGTCAAGAGTCCCCTGCCGCCCGGTTTACCGGCGCGGGACAGGTAGGGCAGCCCCAGCGGTTCGCAGAAGGCCGCGACCCGTTTCTCGGCGGCGTTGCTGACCACCATCAGCGCGACGCCGTTCTCCCGCAGCTCACCCATCCAGCGCGTGACGGAAGGGTCCGGCTCATTGACGCTGTAGCCCGCGAGGGTATTGTCCAGATCGGCCAATACGGCGCGGACCCCGCGCGACTTCAGCCACGCGGGGGTCAACTCGCAGATGTCCGAAGCGACAAGAACTTTCATACAAGCCCCTTTCCAACCGTAGATATGTAGTATATACATTCGGAGTTGATGTCATGAACGAGCCGTTTACCTATATCTGCTGCGCGCCTCCGAACCAAGCAGACAGGCGGTCCCCCGCGGCGTACATGGCGTGGGGGATCGGCCCGGGGATGACCCTGCTGTCGGCGAACGCGGGGGTGCCGCGCGGCGGCGGGCTGATGGTGGTCAGCGATCAGGCGTATGACCGCTCCGAAGGCGATCACCGGCGGCTCGCGCAGGAGTGCCTGTACCTCTGCCGCTCCCTCGGGCTGACCGGGCTTGTCTGCGACTTCGAGCAGCCGGTGCGGCGGACGCTTGAGATGTTCGTCGCCGAGTGCGCCGAACGCTTCCCCTCCCGGGGCTGCGCCGTTTACGCCCCCGAACGGTATATCTGCCACGATTCCCTTCGCGTCATCCTGCCGACGGCGCTCACCTCCGGGTCGCTTCCGAAACGCCTCCGGCAGGCCGTCGCGCAGTACGGCGCGAACCGGATCGCACTGGACATGGAGCGGATCAGCCGGGATCTGCTCCTGCCCGGCACCAACGGAAACGGGATGTGCGTCAGCCCGGATTCGGTCGCGATGCTGCTGTCCTCCCGGGGCGGCGCGTCCTTCTTCTCGGGCGAGCTCGCGGCGCGGTACTTTACCTACAAGGACGCCGAAGGACAGACGCACTTCGTCGTCTACGACGACGCCGGGACGTTCCGCTATAAAACAGAGCTGGCGGCGCAGATGGGTATCCGCGAAGGCTTTGTCCTATACCCCGATATGGTCGGGCTGGGGCTGCCGTAGCGCGGGTGACGGCGGACCGTCCTTATGGCAATTCGTCCCGCATCCGCCCGACAAACCATAAAAATTCGTCGTAGCTCTCATACGGCGCGGGTTCGCTCACACGGTAGTCGATCGGCGCACTTGGGAAATCGTCGTCGAGGTAGCGCGGGAACAGGTGGATATGCAGATGCGCCCCCGAGTTCGCGTATATTTCGTAGTTGATCTTCGCAGCGCCGGTGACCTTGCGGAGCGCCCTGCCGACTCGCCGCACTTCCCGCATGAAATCCGCCGCTTCGTCCTCGGGCATATCCTCAAAGTGAACATAGTGTTCCGTCGGCATGACGTACAGCTTCCCGAAGAGCCGCCCCTGACCGGGATACTCGCCGCCGACACATATTTTATCGGTCAGCAAAATATCTATCTGCCCGTCGGGCATCGGCTCGTTGTTGCAGGCGGGGCAATTCTCCTTTTGCGCCGCCCGGATAAATTCGGGGTAACGGTAGTGAAAGCTGCCGCCGCGCCTTTCGGAGCCGGCGGGTCGTGTCAGCAGAGATCGGGGAAGGCCGGCGTGTTCGG
>JAISVO010000131.1 GCA_031271525.1 Oscillospiraceae bacterium | reverse complement strand
ACATACGGGTGAAGCAGGTCTTTAACAATCTGCTCTCCAACGCTTTTAAGTATACCGATTCCGGGACGGTGGACTGGACGCTGACCTACGAGCGGGACGGCGACTATGTCTGGCTGGTTTCCGACATTAAGGACACCGGCCGGGGGATGAAGCCGGAAGAAATGGAAAAGCTGTTCAGCGACTACAATCAGGTGGCCGCGAACCGGCTGATCGGGGGAACAGGGCTGGGCCTCTCGATCACCAAGAGACTGGCGGAGATGATGGACGGCTCGATCACGGCTGAGAGCGAGTACGGGAAAGGCTCGGTCTTCCATGTCCGTCTGCGCCAAATCCTCGCGTCCGACGCGCCGATCGGCCCCGAGGCGGCGCAAAACCTGATGAGTCTCCGATATACCCTCGCCAAGCGCGGCGCGCAAACCAAATTGGCGCGGATTGACTTGTCCGGCTCCCATGTCCTAGTGGTCGATGATATCCCGACAAACTTAGACGTTGTGAGGGGGATGCTGCGGCCGTACAACCTGAAGATCGACTGCGCGAACAGCGGGCCGCAGGCAATCGAGATGATTGGGGCGGGGGAGCCGCGCTACTCGGCTGTTTTTATGGACCACATGATGCCCGAGATGGACGGGATCGAGGCGGTAAGGGTCATCCGGGAGGAGATCGGCACCGACTACGCCAAAACCGTCCCCATTATCGCGCTGACGGCAAACGCGATTGTGGGAAACGAAGAGATGTTTTTAAGCAAAGGGTTTCAGGATTTTATCTCGAAGCCGATCGACATGGCGAAACTGGACGCGGCAATCCGCTGTTGGGTCAGGGACAAAAGCTTCGAGGAAATGTATCTGCCGCCGGAAGAGGAAAACCCGCGCCTTTCGTCCTTGACGATAGAGGGTGTTGATACCCGGGGGGCGCTGGAACGGTTCGGAAGCGGCGGAACCGTCTTAACGGATGTCTGGCGGTCCTACGCCATCAACACACGCCCCCTTTTAGCCCGTTTGCGGGAATATCTGGAGTCGGGGAGACTCGCCGATTACGCCATTACGGTGCATGGGATTAAAGGTTCCAGTTACGGCATCTTCGCTACGGCCGCAGGCCGCGCCGCAGAAAAGCTGGAGGCCGCGGCAAAGGACAGCGACCTAGAAGCCATAAACGCCGGGCACGCGGCGTTCGAGGAAATTGTGGAGACCTTGATTCACAATCTGGAACGGGTTCTCGGCGAGCTGGACGCCTCGGCCGATAAACAGACCCGCCCCGAACCCGATCCGGCACTCTTGCGGGAACTCCGCGAAGCGAGCGCGGCGTACGATATGGACAGGGTAGATCACGCGATGGAGACGCTGGAGGCTTTCCGCTACGAGCGGGGTGGAGAACTAATCGGGTGGCTTCGGGAGAAGGTTGACGGCATAGAGTTTGAGGAACTCGCAAGCGGCGATTGGTTTACGGAGTAATAGGAGGATGGGAATGGAAGGGAAACGGAAGACTGTCTTGATCGTGGACGATAACCAATCCAATCTGGCGACCGGCAAGAACCTACTGAAGCTGCGTTTCGAGGTATATCCCGTACCGTCGGCGGCGCGTATGTTCGAGCTTTTGCAGAAGGTCACGCCCGACTTGATCCTGCTGGACGTCGAAATGCCCGAAACGGACGGGTATGAGGCGATCAAATGTTTGAAGGCGAACCGTGACTTTGCCGACATCCCGGTAATCTTCCTCACATCCAAAAACGACGAGAGGAGTGAGATGTACGGGCTCGACTTAGGCGCGACCGACTACATCTTCAAGCCCTTCTCCCCTCCGCTCCTGATCAAGAGGATCGAAAACCAGCTCTTGATCGCTCAGCAGAAGCAGGCAATCAAGAGTCACGCCGGGGAACTGACCAAGCTGGTGAGTCAGAAAAACGCGGAGGTACACAGTCTGCAGAACGCCATCATCATGGCGATCGCCAATCTGATGGAACTGCGCGACAAATATACGGGCGGGCATATCGCCCGGGTGCAATCGTATGTCAAGATGCTGATCGAGGGGCTTGTCCGGCATGACTATTACATGGATGAAATATCGATGTGGAACCTAGACCTGATCCTCCCGTCCGTCCAGCTGTACGACATCGGGAAGATCGGCATCCCCGAGAGTATCCTGAACAAGCCGGGGGAATTGAATCTGCTTGAAAGAGAGATCATGCGGACGCATGTGGACATCGGGATCGAGGCGGTCAACAAGGTGATTGAAAATATGCCGGAGAGCGGCTTTTTACGCCATGCCCTCCACGTCGTCGGGTCACACCACGAGAAGTGGGACGGCACCGGATACCCCAAGGGCCTGCGCGAAGAGGAGATCCCCTTGGAGGCGCGTCTGCTTGCTGTCGCCGATGTGTATGACGCGTTGATCTCGTGGCGTCCGTACAAAAAGGCATACACCCACGACGAGGCGAAAGCGATCATCGAGGATGGCTCGGGTACGCATTTCGACCCGGTTATAGTACATGTTTTTCGCGGCATGGAGAAGGAGTTTTATAAGGTTACGCAGCGGTACAGGGCAGACGCCTACGAAGGCGAATGACCCGTACGTTATCCGTAAGCGTCAAAAGACCCGCTCCTACACAGGCGTGGCAGTCTGTCACTCATGGCTTAACAGGTTCGCAAACTTCTGGTGTGCTTTGAGAAAAAGACTGAACACTCGGAGCTGACGCGCTGATGCGTCATGCGCGGCGGAGCTGTCATGTAAGGAACCCCGGCAGTGCGCCGCGCCGTTCTTTCGGTTACCCGAAGAACTCTTGGTGAATCACCCGCACGGCGCGGTCGGAATCGGCGAGGTCGATCAATACCGATACCTTGATCTCACTGGTGGAGATCATTTGGATGTTCACGCCGGCAATCGCCAGCGCCTCAAACATCCGGGCGGCGACGCCGGGGTTGTTAACCATCCCCGCGCCGACAATCGAAACCTTGCTGATCGTATCGCTGACCTCCAGTGTCTCGTACCCCAGCGACTCGCGGTGCGCCTCCAGCAGAGCGCGCGTCTCGGCAAGGTAACTCTTGACGACAGTGAAGCTGATGTCCTTGGTATCATGCCGCCCGATGGATTGCAGGATAATGTCGACATTCAATTTGTGCTGGGCTAAGAGCATAAAGAGTTTTGCGGCGACGCCGGGCGCGTCGGCAAGCCCGATCAGGGCGATACGCGCCACATTGTTGTCGCGGGCGACGCCGCTTACCTGCATATTTTCCATCTTGACGACCTCCTTAACAATGGTGCCGGGACGATCCCGGAAACTGGACAGGACTTCGAGCTTGACACGGAACCGCTTTGCCATTTCCACCGAGCGGGACGCCAGTACCTGCGCTCCAAGGGACGCCAGCTCCAGCATCTCGTCGAAGCTGATCTCCGCAAGCTTCTTCGCTTCGGGGACCAATCTCGGATCGGCTGTGAACACGCCGTCCACATCGGTGTAAATCTGGCACAGATCAGCTCTCAGCGACGCCGCGAACGCCACAGCGGTGGTGTCGGACCCTCCCCGCCCGATGGTTGTGACATCGCCGAACTTGTTAATCCCCTGAAACCCCGCGATGATGACAATGTTGTTCTTGTCCAGCTCCATCCGCACCCGCTCGGGATCAATCTTCTTAATCCTTGCCACCGAGTGGTTGGAATCGGTCTGCATCCCGGCTTGCCAGCCGGTCAGCGAAATCACCGGGAACCCCAGCTTCTCAATGGTGATTGCGAGCAGCGCGGCGGACATTTGCTCACCGCATGCCTGCAGCATATCCAGTTCGCGGCGGGACGCGCCGCTGTTCAGTTCCGCGGCCTTTGCCAGCAGGTCGTCGGTGGTGTCGCCCTGCGCCGATACCACCACCACAATTTGGTTCCCCTCCGCATGGCTCTTGGTGACAATCCCCGCGACATTGCGAAGCTTATCACTGTCGGCAACAGACGAACCGCCGAATTTTTTCACGATTAGGGACATACGCTCATCCTTTCAAATTGACCTTTATTCTATTTCGCCGGCAATTCCGTCCTCGTCGCCGTCCATACCGAGGAACTCGCGGCTCGTGACCCCGCGCGACGCGCGCTGATCCTCGATCAGCTTTGAGAGGAAGCGCCGTACGTCTTCGGAAGCCTTGATGCTCTTCAATTCCAGCGATGGGGAGGATTTGTCGTTGCTGAGCAGGGTGACGGTGCCCAGCCCGAAGATCTTCTGCCCAAGCCCGCGCACCAAACGGACATCCAGAATGCGATAGATCATGATCTCGTCGGTGGTCGTCTTGAAGAAGCCGCGCCGCACGGTCAGCCGGTCTTTACACACCTCGTAGCGCGTGAAGCTGAGCGGCAATCCGAACAGCGTCCGCTTACGATCCTTCCAAAGAATCTCGTCTTGCTCGATGACTAGCTTCTTACCCACGGGAATTCTCCTTCCATAGTCCCTTATTCTTCCCCTTCTAGGGATTTCAACACATCCAGCAGCTTATTCTGGTCATACGCGAGCATATGCCCCTTCGCGACCTCACGCCCGTCATAGGTCAGCGTGAACCCGCTGCCGTCGCTGTTGGAACGGAAGCCGCGCAGCGTATCGTAGGAGAACAGCGCGCCGCCGAACAGCATCCCCTCGTCGGGGTTCAAGGGGACATACAATCTGTTTGAATATTCGGCGCTTGATAGGAGATTCAACGGCATAAAGACGAGCAGCAGCAGAGGCGCGTCGGGCACATCCTCCCATTGGTTGATCACGGCGACGATCAGGAGGACAAAGAAAAAGCACATGAACGCAAAGGATACGGCAGACCAAATCTTCCGCCAATCCCGCTTCGGAGGAGGCATGACATCCCCGCCGCGTTCAAACAACGTGCGGAACAGGCGTGACAGGCGTCTATCCGCAAGGAAACCGTCCACATTCAAAACCGTTCCGGCGATAAAGATCGCAATCGCGACGGGGATGATGATCGGATCCCAAAAGATCGCAACAATGCCGAGCAGCATCAGCGCGATATACAGCCCGAGAACCGCGTACCCCGCCGCCAGAAACGGCGGTCTCGCCCAAAGGATACTGTGCTCCCGGACAAAAGTCCGGTCGATCCAGACGATACGCTCACGCTCGATCGTATCTTGTGTTTTGCGTTTTCCCATGTCCCTTCACCTCGTTCTTGAGTTTGTCGGAAGACGGTTTGCAAATCACCCCTACAAATACTCACCGTACTTCCCGCGGAGGGCGTCCTGATAAAAACGATTGACACGTATATCCCGCAATAGCGCATTGGTCAACAGGAGCGGACAGACAAGGGCCAGCGGAATCCATGACGGGAATCCGGACAAACCAAAAACCTCCGCGAGGACAAGAAGGCTTACGTTCACGATTTCGCTGCTAACTATCCAAAACCCTCATCTTATCCCCGTTTGAAAAGGTAAACCCGGCGGCGTCCCCCGGGGGGGCAATGTCCAGCGGGTCGGCGCTCCAGCCCCGTCCGCACAGCGGGTCGGCGCTTCGCAGACAGTCCAGAATATCTGAAATGACGGCGCTCGCGGTGGGCCGCGCGCCCGCGCCCCGGCCGTAGAACATCACATCGCCGGTGACGCTGCCCCGCAACACGACGGCGTTGAAGACGTCGGTCACGGCGGCGAGCGGGTGGGTTTTCGGCACCAGATAGGGCGCGGTGTAGACCCGGGGCAGCTCACCGGCCTTCTTGTGGGCGCGCCCCAGCAGTTTCAGCGCGTAGCCCGCCTTGGACGCCTCCCGCAGGTGCGCCGGCGTAATCCCCCGGATCCCCTCCACGCTGATGTTAACCGGCGGCACATGCCGCCCGAAGGCGAGGTTCGCCAAAATACAAATCTTCCGGGCGCAGTCCAGCCCGTCCACGTCGGCGGACGGGTCGGCTTCGGCGTACCCCAGCTTCTGCGCCTCTTTAAGGGCAGTGTCGAAGGACACGCCCTCCCGCTCCATATGGGTCAGGATGTAGTTGCTGGTACCGTTCAGGATCCCCACGATGTCGGTGACGACGTTCGCGCCCATGCACTGGCAGAGCGGATGTATAATCGGGATCCCGCCGCCTACGCTCGCCTCAAAGAGGTAGTTCACGCCGTTCTCTTTCGCCAAGCGAAGCAACTCGGCCCCGTTCTCCGCCACCAGTTCTTTGTTGGAGGTGACGACATGCTTCTTCGCCGCCAAGGCGCGTTTTGTGAAGTCATACGCGGCTTTCCGCCCACCGATCGACTCGACGACGACGGCTATCTCCGGGTCGTTTTCGACGAGGGAGAAATCCTTGACCACCCGGCTGTCCGAAAGGTCCCGGATGTCGAGGATATATTTGACCGCCAAAGCGCCGAAACCCCCGGCTTCACGGAGGACGGCGTCAACCCCCGCGCCGACAATCCCATACCCTAAAATCGCTATCTTTGTCATCTTGTGTCCATTGCCTCCCAAAGTCCGGTGAGATACGCGGCACCCAGCGCCCGGTCATACAAGCCGTAGCCGGCGCGTCCCGTCTCCCCCCAAATCATCCGCCCGTGGTCGGGACGGATTACCCCGTCGAATCCGCTCTCCTTCAACGCCCGGACGATTGCCGGCATATCCAGCGAACCGTAGGGGGTGGGGTGCGCCGACTCGTAAAAATCGCCGTTATCCAGATGCCGTAAGTTCCGGATGTGGGCGAAGTGGACCTTTCCGGCAAACTCCCGGATGATCGCCGGGATATCGTTGCTCCGGTCCGCGCCCAGCGACCCCGTGCAGAGGGTCAGCCCATTGTGGGCGCTCGGATAGAGGTCCAGAAACCGTTGGATGTTCTCCCGGGAGTTAATCAGGCGGGGCAGTCCGAAGATCGGCCACGGCGGATCGTCCGGGTGAATCGCCATCCTGATGTCAAGCTCCTCCGCGACCGGGATGATCCGGCGGAGGAAGAAAGCCGTGTTCTCCCAATACTGCTCCTGAGAGACGGACCGATACCGCTCGATCGTCTCCTCGATCGTCTTCAACCGGTCCGGTTCCCAGCCCGGCAGGGCGACCCCGCCCGACTGTTCGGCGTAGCGGACCGCGAGCGCTTTCGGCGTCGTGTTCTCCATAAACTCGCGGGAGAAGAACATCGTGTTGGAATCGTCCGGAAGATCAAAGAACAGGTGGCTTCGCGCCCAATCCAGCACCGGCATGAAGTTGTAGCAGACAATCTTGATCCCGATCTTCGCCAGATTTGAAAGCGTCTCGACATAGCGATCAATCCAGCCGTCCCGTTCGGGGGACCCCAGCTTGATCTCCTCATGGATGTTCACACTCTCGATGACCTTCACTGTAAGCCCGGCGGCGTTGATTTCGTCCCGCATGGCTTCACACTCGGCGAGGGGCCAGACCTCGCCGGCGGGGATGTGCATCAGGCTCGTCACCACACCGCTCACCCCGGGAACCTGCGCGATGTATTTCAGCGGGATCGGGTCGAGCTTCCCGAACCAGCGCAGCGCCATCTCCATCAGCTTAACGAGAGAATCCGGGCGGTGTCGTACATCGTCTCCTGCAGGTCCTTCTCCATAGCGAGCGCCTCGTCGATGTCAAAGTCCTGCATCGCGCCGCCCTGAATGCCGATGACCCGGTTGACCTTTCCGTCCCGCAGAATCTCAACCGCGTGGCGGCCCATCCGGGAGGCTGTGACGCGGTCCCGTGCGTTTGGCCTGCCCCCCCGCTGGATATGGCCGAGGATGGTGACCCGCGCGTCAACCCCGGTCTCCTCGGCGATTTTGTCGGCGATATTCTGCGAGCCGCCCTCGGTTTCGGCGACCCCTTCGGCGACGATGACGATAAAGTGGTTGTGCCCGTGGATCCGGGTGCGGCGCATTTTTTGAACGACATCCTTCTCAAAATCATAGGGGCGTTCGGGGACCAAAATGACGTTGGCGCCTACCGCGATGCCGACATAGGCCGCGAGATGCCCCGCCTTCCGGCCCATCACTTCGACCAGCGAGCAACGCTCATGGGACTGCATGGTGTCCCGCAGCTTGTCGATCGCCTCGATCGCGGTGTTGCACGCCGTATCAAAGCCGAGGGTATAGTTGGTGCAAGCGATGTCGTTATCAATTGTCGCCGGGATGCCCACCGCCGGGATGCCGTGCTTCGCAAGGTCAAGCGCTCCCCGGAAGGTGCCGTCGCCGCCGATGCAGATGATGGCGTCCACCCCGAAGTATTTGCAGTTCTTCGCGGCTTTCTTGACCCCCTCCTCGGTGTTGAACTCGGGGGAGCGGGCGGTGTAGAGGATGGTGCCCCCCCGTCCGGTCAAGCCGTTGACCATCTTATGTTCCATCTCGAAGACATCGCCGTTGATCAAACCGTTGTAACCCCTGCGGATGCCCAGTATCTCGATGCCGTTGACAAACGCGGTGCGCACAACGGCGCGGACCGCGGCGTTCATGCCCGGCGCGTCGCCGCCGCTGGTGAGCAGGCCGATTCGGTTTACCGCCATTTCCAGAACCCTCTCTCTGTCAGTCATTCACAGGTATTTTACCACGTTTTTCGCGGGTCCGCAAGGTGGAGAATTGCAAGGGCGGAACCCTCACCCCCGCAGCACCACGCTGGCGTCGCCCAGCAAGGCGCGGCACTCGGCGAGAAACGACGGAGCGGGGCCGCATTCGCAGCCGACCTTTTTCCCCGTATCGGCGTACACCAGCACGGTTGGGGTGCGTCCCGCGAAAAGCTCCAGCATGGCGAGGATCCGTCTGTCCTCCCGCCCTCCGGCTTGCGGGATCTTCAGAAACAGCTTATTCTTTTCCTCCCGCTCGGTATCGCCGTCCAACTCATGCAGACCCTGACCCAGCGGGGTCAAGGCGTCCACCAGCACCTGCGCCGGGCGGTCGTCCCGAACGCTCACCTTCCCCTCAATCAAAACAGCCGCGTCGTTCTTCACATAACCGCCGTTCCGGGTGAGGACGCCGCTGAACAGAAGCAGTTCGATCGAACCGGCGCGGTCCTCCAGCGTGGCGTACGCCATCAGTGTGTTGTTCCGGGTGGTCTTGGTTTTCACGCCGGACAGAAGACCCGCCAGCTTAACGCTCTGCCCGTCCTCCACCGTGCCGTCCTCCAACCCGGCGGCCACTTGCGCGATGCTCCGCGCTCCGCTTCGCCGCAGTTCGGACGCGTACGCGTCGATGGGGTGCCCGGAGAGGTACAGCCCAGTCAGGCTTCGCTCCATCGCGAGCTTCTCCTTCACGCTCCATTCCCCGACATCCGGGATCGGGACTTCCCGTGTATCCCCCCCCATCGAAAAGAGGTCGGTCTGTCCGGCAATCGTCCGTCCGGATACAATGTCGTCCATCAGCGCGCCGCTCAGATGGTAGATCGCCTTGCGCTTGACCCCCATCGAATCGAACGCGCCGCATTGGATCAGCGATTCCAGCGCCCGTCGGTTGAGGTCCCGCTTCGCCATCCGCCGGCAGAAGTTTTCAAACGAGGTAAAGGGACCGTCCTCCCGCCGCTCGTCGATCAACTCGCCGATCAGCCCCGACCCGAGGTTCTTGATCGCGCCCAGCCCGAACCGGATCGACGGTCCCGCACCCTCGCCGTTAATCGGCGTAAACCCTTCGTCGGAGGCGTTGACGTCGGGCGGCAGGACCTTGATCCCCTGCTCCTGACATTCCGAAATGTACTCGCCGACTTTGCCCGTCCAGCCCTGCACGCTGGACAGCAACGCCGCCATATATTCGGCGGGGTAGTGGCATTTGTAGTACGCCGTCTTGTAAGCGATCACGGCGTAGCTGACGGCGTGCCCCTTGGGGAAGCCGTAATTGGCGAACTCCATGATTTCGTCGAAGATACCCTTCGCGGTTTCCTCGGGTACGCCACTCTGTTTGCAACCGTCCATAAACGCCTGACGCTCGGCGACCAGCACGTCATATTTCTTCTTGCTCATCGCTCGCCGCACCACATCGGCGTGACCCAACGAGAACCCCGCGAGGCGGCGCAGAATCTCCAGCACATGTTCCTGATAGACGATACAGCCGTAGGTTTCGCTCAGGATCGGTTTTAGCAGCGGATGCCTGTATGTCGTCCGTTCGGGGTGATGTTTGTTGTCGATGTAGCGGGGGATCGACGCCATCGGTCCGGGGCGGAAGAGGGCGACGACCGCCATAATCTCGGCGATCGAGTGGGGACGGAGCCGGGTGCAGACCCCGGTCATCCCGGCACTTTCAAGTTGGAAGACCCCAGAGGTTCTCCCTTGGGACAGCATGTCAAAGGTTTCCGGGTCGTCTTCGGGGAAGAGTCCGGCGAACTCAGGCAGCCGCGCTTTGACCAAGTTCTCCGCAGCTTTGATCACCGTCAGGTTGCGGAGCCCCAAAAAGTCCATCTTTAAAAGCCCCAGCTCCTCGATAGTCCCCATCGGGAACTGGGTCACGACCGACTCGTCGTTCCGGGCGAGAGGAACGAAGTCGTCGACCGGGCTCTTGGTTATAACGACCCCCGCGGCGTGGGT
>JAISVO010000104.1 GCA_031271525.1 Oscillospiraceae bacterium | reverse complement strand
ATGAGGATGTCCGGTTCGGCGAACATCCATTTTGCAAGCAGCAGCTTTTGCTGGTTTCCGCCCGAAAGGTTCGCGGCGTTCTGTTCGATACCGGAGCTTTTTACGCCGAATTGGGCGCGGTACTCTTTGGCGTACCCGACTTCGCGGTCTTTGTCGATCAGCATGTTGAAGAGGCTCGTGCGGATGAGGTTCGCGAGCGTAATGTTCTCGCGAACGGTATTGGAAAGAATCAGCCCGTCGCCCTTCCGGTCTTCGGTGACATAGGCGATTTTGCTGCGGATGGCTTCCCTTACGCTTCTGAACTGCACCGGCTCTCCGTTCAGCCGCATCTCGCCCGAAACCACCGTACCGAAACTGCGCCCGAAGATGCTCATGGCAAGCTCGGTGCGCCCCGCGCCCATCAGCCCGCTGATGCCCACGACTTCCCCCTTTCGGACGTTGATGTTGACGTTATCGCACACCTTACGCTCCCGGTACACCGGGTGATACACCGTCCAGTCCCGCACTTCCAGCGTTACGTCCCCAATCCGGCTCTCCCTGCCGGGGAAACGCTCGTTGATCTCGCGACCCACCATGCCCTTAATGATCCGCGGCTCGCTGATATCGTCTGCGCCTTTCACCAGCGTTTCGATGGTCGCCCCGTCACGCAGCACGGTAATGCTGTCGGCGACCTGCTCCACTTCGTTGAGCTTATGGGAGATTAAGATGGAGGTCAGTCCGTCCTGCTTAAACTTGAGCAGCAGTTTGAGCAGATTCTGCGAATCCTCCTCGTTGAGAGAAGCGGTCGGTTCGTCCAGTATCAGCAGTTTTACGTTTTTGCCCAGCGCTTTGGCGATCTCCACCAACTGCTGTTTGCCTACGCTGATGTCTTTGATCAGCGTGTGCGGGGATTCGTTCAACCCGACGGTTTTCAGCAGCTCCGCCGCCCTGCCGTAGGTCTCGTCCCAATTGATGCGGGCGGCGCTGCCGCGTTCGTTGCCCAGAAACATATTTTCGCCGATTGTCATATACGGCACCAGCGCAAGCTCCTGATGAATGATGGAGATGCCCCTCTTCTCGCTGTCCTTGATATTCGTGAAGCGGCACTCCTCGCCGTCGTATACAATCCGCCCCTCGTATTCCCCGTAGGGGTAGATGCCGCTGAGTACGTTCATCAGCGTGGATTTCCCTGCGCCGTTTTCGCCCACAAGGGCGTGTATCTCCCGGGGCTGCACATCGAAGTTGACATTGTCCAGCGCTCTCGCGCCCGGAAAGTCTTTTGTGATATGAATCATTTGCAGAATCGGCTCGCTCACGAGCAACCCTCCCTATCGGCAAGGAGCCGCCGTGCCGGCGGCTCCTTGCCTTGCGCATTTTCATCGGAAGCAGGTTTATTCCAGTTCAGACGCTTCGTAGTAACCGGAGTCGATCAGCAGTTCTACATAGTTGTCCGGGGTGCCTTGGTCGAGTTCGCACTCAAACGAGGGGATCATGCGCTCGCCGTCGGTTCCGTCCAGCGCGTCGTCGTTGTCATACTCCGTGTTGGTCGGTACGGTTTGACCGGCGAGGTGCGCGATGACCATATCTTTCACCTGTGTCGCCAGTTTGCGGGTGTCTTTGAAGACAGACATGCTCTGCAGACCGGCGATCATGTTCTTGACCGAGACGATGTCGCAGTCCTGACCGGTGACGATCGGCATATTCTCGGCGGTGTAACCGGCTCCGAGGAGGGCTGTGACCACGCCCTGCGCGGTGGAGTCGTTGGAGCACATTACGGCGTCCAGCTTGGTTCCGGTGGGACCGTAGCCGTTGGAGCTGATGAGGTTTTCCATGCGCGCCTGGGCGTTCTCGGCTTTCCAGTCGACGGTGGCGACGTCATTCTGCTCGGTCTGACCGGAGAGGCAAACCAGCTTGCCGTTGTCGAGATAGGGTTGCAGTTCGGCCATCGCGCCGGGGTAGAAGAAGTTGATGTTGTTGTCTCCCGGATCGCCGGTGAAGAATTCGATATTGAACGGACCTTCGGCGTTTTCGAGGTCAAGACCGTTCACGATGAACTGACCTTGCAGGGTGCCGACTCTGGTGTTGTTGAAGGTCGCGTAGTAGCTCACTGCGTCGGTCTCCATGATCAGGCGGTCATGGGCGATGACGGTGATGCCGCTTTCTTTCGCGGTGGCGAGCGCCTGAGTGAGCGCGTAGCCGTCAACGGCCGCGATGACGAGCACGGTGCAGCCGCCGGAGATCATGTTCTCGATCTGGCTGACCTGTGTGGCCGCCTCGTTGTTGGCGTACTGGAGGTCAACTTCATAGCCGGCGCCTTCGAATTCGCCTTTTAAGTAGTCGCCGTCTTGGTTCCAGCGCTGAAGGTCTTTGGTCGGCATCGAGACGCCGATTCTCACGGTTGCCGCCGTATTGGGATCGTCCGCGGGGGTGGTGTCGTCTGCGGGGACGGTGTCGCCGCTGCCGGGAGACGTAGCATCGCCGGGTTCGTTCTGACTGGCCGAAGGGGACGCGCTGGAGCAGGCCGCGATGGCCGCAAGCATGAAGATCGCCAGGGTGAGCGCAAGCAGCTTTTTGAGTGTCATCTTTGTGTCCTCCTAATCATTTTTCCTCCCGCACGGACATCTCCTATCAATATCCTTCGTGAGGACACTTCCATTTTATCATGACCCGCCAAAATGTCAAGTCTATTTATGAAATACTTTGTTAACATTTATATTCCGCGCCCAATGCTATACTGCCGTTGCATGGGCGCCGTGCCGGCGGTCTTTGTCCGCCTATTTGCAAGACCTTGTTTCGGCAAAAAACCTTATTGTCACCCCAAGCGCCCCCCTCCCCCGCTGTGTACGAACAAACCCCCCGCCGAAGCGGGGGGTTTGCGTGTTCTTGCGAGTGCTCTGGCGGTTGCGGAGGTAGTTACGGGGTGGGGGTACCTACCTCAAGGATCTTCATGGATACGAGGG
>JAISVO010000188.1 GCA_031271525.1 Oscillospiraceae bacterium | reverse complement strand
CTGTCCGAGTCGCATCGACCGATTGCCCAGCCCTCGGCGGCGAACTCTTTCAGCGCGAAGGAAAACAGGGGGGCATTGTCGGTTTTGAATCGCAGCGTCCCGTTTTCGCCGATCAGCGGACGATAGAGCCGCAAAAAATTCCGCGCCACAAGGCGGCGGGGCGCGGCCTTCCAATGCGGCCACGGGTCACAGAACTGGATGACCAAGTCGTCAATTTCTCCGGGACCAAACAGGGTATCCAACCGACTCGCGTCGCCCAGCACGAACCGAATGTTTTTAAGGTTACACGCTCTCGCCCGTTCCATCCCGATCACAATCGCGTCGGGGACCCTTTCCAGCGCGACGACCGCCAAGTCCGGATTCGCAGCCGCTGTCTCGCAAGCAAACCGCCCCATCCCGCAGCCTAACTCCACCAACAGCCGGGACGTCCCCGGCGCAAACTCGCGCCAATGCCCGGCGTTTTTATCCGCGTCACTGACAAGCCATCCCCCGGCGCGTACCAATCGAACGTCCAGATTCTTCCTCTTCCGCATCCGCATGTTTTATCTCCTGTTGCCCACTGTTCGCTGTTCGTCAATTCCCCCGCCGAAGCGAGGGAATTGACGGCAAGGCATAACCGATAAGCCGGGTTCTGTCGTGAGCAGCCATCTATCTGGGCCGTTTGTTGCCAAACAGCTCAACGCCACCCGTTCGGGGACCGCCGGGCCGGCTTATGCCCCGTGTCGGTGTTGCTCCGGATAGAGTTTACAGGCCCCTCCGTTCTCACGGAGGCGCGGTGAGCTCTTACCTCGCCTTTCCACCCTTACCGATTCCTCGGCGGTTTATTTCTGTTGCACTCGTCCTCATGTTGCCATGGGCGGGTGTTACCCGCTATCCTTGCCCTGTGGAGCCCGGACTTTCCTCCCGTATGTTCCCATACCGGCGGCTGCTTAGTTTCCTTGCCGCAATAGTATACCAAGCCGGCGGGGTGCTTGTCAAGCGTGGCGCGGAAACGGGCAGCTTTCTGCGGTGAACGCCGTCACACCATGATCCGGATGCAGTCCCCGCCGACGCCTTTGCAGGACGCGAGAGTTTTCTTGACGCCCGACTGGAACAGCTCGAAGGAACTGCCTACCTTGGGCGCCGCCGTATTGATCCCGATGCTGACCGTCACGTTCTTCCCGTTGCCCACCGGGACCGCAAGCTCTTCCACCTGCGCCCGGATCTGTTCGGCTAACTCCTTCGCGCCTTCCGAATAAGTCCCCGGCAATATCGCGATAAATTGATCGCCCTCGAAACGGGCGAAGCCGTCGGACGGACGCTTGATCGACGTCCGCAGAATATCTGCCATCGCGCGGAGGAGGTCGTTCCCCTTCGGCTCGTGGTTCAGCTCGTTGAACCGACCGAATTTGTCGATGTCAATCAGCATGATGCTGATGACTTTCTTTTCCCTGATCGCGCGCTCCCACTCCCGGGACGCCTGCATTTCAAACTGACGGCGGTTGGGGAGCTTTGTCAGACTGTCAGTCATATCGACCAACTCGATAATCCGCAAAAACTCTTGGCCCGTCATCACAACCAGATCGGGGTTGAGCCGCTCCGTCTCCTCGATGACGATCTTGCCGCCGTCCGAAGTAACGGCGGCGTACCGACCCTTCACGGCATCCGCTAACGCGAGGATTTCGTCGTTCTCGCCGTCCACAAAGAGAATGCGTTTCTTATTCCCCATCAGTTCATCTCCGTATTCTGTTTATAGGGTCGCCAGTTCCGCGAATTTGGCCCGCAGCGCGGGATACAGGGATGTGTACAACTGGTAGAACGGTTCGTAGGCTGCGGCGTTGACGGGGTTTTGCGGCTCATTATAACGGATGAACCGCCGGCACGCTTCAGGCACCGACGGATACAGCCCCGCGCCGACCCCGGCGAGTATCGCGACGCCGAGCGCCGGTCCCTCCTTCGAGGAGACGGTGCGGACCGGACAGCCGAAAACATCCGCCAGCATCTGGCGCCAGAGGGCGCTGGTGCCGCCGCCGCCGGTGGCGAGCATTTCGGAGGTCGAGACCCCCATCCCCCGCAGGACCTCGACACAATCGCGGAGGGAGTAGACAACCCCTTCCAGCACGGCGCGGAGCATATCGGCTTTAGTGTGTATCCCGCTCAAACCGAAGAAGACGCCCCGGCAGCCGGCATCCAGATGCGGGGTGCGCTCTCCCATCAGGTAGGGCAGATACAATAACCGGTTCGCGCCGATCGGTATGCTTGCCGCGACATCGTCGATTTGCCGGTAGGTGTATTCGGGCGCGAATTGCTCCCGGAACCATTTCAGAGACAGTCCGGCCGCTTGGGTGACGCCCATCACATGCCACGCGCCGGGTACGGCGCAGCAGAAAGTATGTACCCGGCCCTTCGGGTCGATGCCGAGCCTGTCGGTGTGGGCGAAGACAACGCCGGAGGTGCCGATGGTGGTAAACGCCCTTCCGTCGGTCACCACCCCGGTGCCAACCGCCGCCGCCGCGTTGTCGCCCGCGCCGCCCACCACAAGGGTTTTCCGGCTCAGTCCGGTCAGCGCCGCGGCTTCCCTGCTGATTGTCCCCGTTACCTCGGGTGACTCATAGACATTCGCGAGGAGCGCCGGATCGATGGCGAGCTTTCCAAGGAGCTCTTCGGACCAGCGGCGCTTTGGTACATCAAGGAGCTGCATCCCGGACGCGTCGCTCACCTCGGTGGCGAAGTCGCCTGTCAGCTTATACCGCAGATAGTCCTTGGGCAGGAGGATGTGCCGGCAGCGCTTGTAAATCTCCGGCTGATGCTTCCGCACCCAAAGGATCTTAGATGCCGTGAAGCCCGTCAGGGCGGGGTTCGCGGTGATCTCCACCAGCCTCTCCGCGCCGATCAGCTCGGTTATCTCGGCGCATTCCGCGCCGGTGCGCTGGTCGCACCAGATGATGGACGGACGGAGGACTTCCCCGTTTTCGTCCAGCATGACAAGCCCGTGCATCTGCCCGCTGATGCCGAGCGCCGTGACGCTGTCCGGCGAGACGCAGCTCTCGCGGAGAACCGCCGAGATTGTTTCGACTGCGGCTTTCCACCAGTCCTCGGGATTCTGCTCCGCCCAGCCGTTCTGCGGCTGAGCCATCGGGTACTCCGCCGACGCCGAAGCGAGCACTTCCAATTCCTCGCTGAAGAGCACCGTCTTGGTGGCGGATGTCCCCAGATCTATTCCCAATACTGTCTTCATAAAGATACCCCTACGACAACAGGCAATACTTGACGAAATCCCAGAGCTGCTCGGCATTGCCGCCAGCTTTCGCCCGCAGGCAGAGCGCCGAGAGGAGCTGGGCGGCGGATTCCTCGCTGAGGTTTTCCACGGCGGCGCGCATTTTGGGAGTATTGCTCAGGGTGACCGTCACCGACAGGGAGTTGTTATCCTCGCCGCTGACCGGCGCAGGCTCGGGCGCCGGTTCGGATACGTCCGCCTTTTGGGCGCGCGGCTTCCGGAAGGCAGGGTATCCTTTGCTTTCCAGAAACGATTGGACCAAGGCGTCGGAGCAAGGCTCCTGTAAGTCACTTTCGCCGGACAGCCAATAGGGGGAGATGTTCAGGACCTCCGCCATTGAGAGGGCGATTTTCGCGCTGATGCTCCCGGTTTTCGCGGCTCGGTAGATCGACGTACGCTTCTGCCCGGAGAGCTTTTCAATTTCCTGCTTGTCCTTGCGGGATGCGGAGAAGAACGCGTTCCGGACGCGTTCCATCGTTTTTTCCCTATCGTGACTGATGTTCACTTGCTTCAGGCTTGCCAGCAGTTCCTGTGTCACCATAACCGGTTCCCCCCTTCAGTGTTG
>JAISVO010000135.1 GCA_031271525.1 Oscillospiraceae bacterium | reverse complement strand
CGCGCTCCGAGCGGCTTCGACATGCCCGATATGCGGCGGGTTGAAGCTCCCGCCATACAACCCCAGCGTCACGACAGTTTTGCGAGGAGGGCGCGGAGCGCCTTCCCCCGATGGGAAACCCCGTCTTTTTCGTCCGGGGTCAGCTCCGCCATCGTCCTCCCGAGCTCGGGCAGAAAGAAAACGGGGTCGTAACCAAACCCGCCGTCTCCACACGGGGCGGGCGCGATTTCCCCCTCGCATATCCCCTCGGCGGTAATCTCCCGCCCATCTGGGTAGAGCAGGACTACGGAGGCGACGAACCGTGCTGAGCGGTCGGTATGCCCCTCCAACAAGGCCAAGAGGGTTTCGGTTCGCTTTCCCGGTTCGGCAAACCGTGCCGAGCGAACCCCGGGCGCGCCGCCCAGCGCGTCCACGCAAATCCCCGAGTCGTCCGCGACCGACGGAAACCCCGTGGCGGCAACGGCGGCGGCGGCTTTGATCCGGGCGTTTTCGAGGAAGGTACTCCCCGTCTCCTCTGGTTCGCCCGACACCCCCAACTCATCGAGACTTTTGACCGTAAAGCCCAAAGGGGACAAAATCCGGCTGAACTCCCGCGCCTTGCCGGGATTCCGGGTCGCCGCCACCACCGTCATATGATCGCCTCGATAAACGCCTTGGGGTCAAACGGGGCGAAGTCGCCGATCTGTTCACCGGTCCCGACCCATTTCACCGGAACCCCCGTCACCCGTGCTACCGCCAGCACGATACCGCCTTTGGCGGTGCCGTCCAGCTTGGTTAAAACAATCCCGGTCAGCCCGGCCGACGCGGCGAACTCCCGCACCTGCGCCAGCCCGTTCTGACCCGTCGTCGCGTCCAGCGCCAACAGTGTCTCCCGAGAAGAACCCGGCAGCTCCCGGTCCAAAACCCGGCTGATCTTGTTCAGCTCATTCATTAGGTTCTGCTTGTTCTGTAAACGCCCGGCGGTGTCGCACAGGACGGCGTCGACATCCCGCGCCCGGGCGGCGTTGACCGCGTCGAAGAGTACGCTCGCGGGATCCGCGCCCTCCTGCTGCCGCACAATGCCGACACCGGCTCGGTTTGCCCAGATTTCCAGCTGATCCGCCGCCGCCGCCCGGAAGGTGTCGGCCGCGCACAGGAGAACTTTTTTCCCTTCACCAGCCAGTTTTGCGGCGAGTTTTCCCACGCTGGTAGTTTTGCCCGCCCCATTGACGCCGATCATCAGCACGACCGAAGGCTTTGTCGCAAGGACCATCCCCCGATTCCCGGCGCTCTCCAAAAGCTCGGTGAGCTGTGTCCGCAAGGTGGCTTTGGCGTCCTGCTGGAGCCTGATCCCTTCTTTTTTACAGCGCTTGCGGAGCTCCTCCACGATTTCGCCGGCCAGCACAGCCCCGGTATCCGAGAGGATCAGCGACTCCTCCAGACCGTCGTAGAACTCGTCGCCGACCTTCTCCCCCTCAATGAATACGCTCCCGAGTTTCCCTTTTAACCTGTCAAAGAGACCCATTTTCCCTCTCCTTGCGTTATTTTAGTCCGCGTCTTCAATTTGGTCTAACCGCAACGGGATCACCTTGCTGACACCCGGTTCCTGCGCTGTGACGCCGTACAGCATCCCGACCTGCTCCATCGTCCCCCGCCGGTGGGTGACGACGAGGTACTGCGTGTTCTGCGAGAGCCGCCGCAGATAGGAAGCGAACCGCCCGACGTTGACATCGTCGAGGTCATGATCAATCTCGTCCAGCACACAGAAGGGCGCGGGGCGGACCTTGAAGATAGCGAAATACAGCGCGATGGCGGACAGCGACTGTTCGCCGCCCGACAGCAGGGAGATCGAGCGCAGTTTCTTCCCCGGTGGCTGCGCCTTCACCTCAACGCCGCTCTCCAGAATGTCCGCGCCCTCGTCCAGTTCGAGGGCGGCTTCGCCGCCGCCAAAAATTTCAGTGAACGTTTCAGAAAATTTCTTCGCGATCAAGGCGAAGCGCTCGGCGAACTGATTCCGCATCTCCCCGGTGATCCGCTCGATGATCCCGTCCAACTCGTTTTTGGACCGCACCGCGTCGCCCTTCTGCTCGGTTAAGTATCGGTACCGCTCTCCAACGCTCTCATACGCTTCAATCGCACCGACGTTGACGCTGCCGAGGGCCGCGATTTCCTTCTTCAGCTCCCCGGCGCGGCGTTGGGCGCGGCTTACGCTCTCCATCGGGGTGCGGCTCTCCTGCGCCTTGGTAACGGTCAACTCATATTGTTCCCAGAGGCGGGAAATGATCGCGTCCTCCTCCTTCTGGGTGGTTTGCAGGTTGTTCTCCAGCTTATCCGCCGCCCGGGAAAGCGCCATATTCTGCTCCGCGCCGTCCTTGACCCGCCGGTTCGTCAACACCCGCTCGCCTTCCAGCGTCCGCTGTTTTGCCGCCAGCACTTCGGCTTCGGCGCGGCGGTTCGCGAGTTCAAGGCTCAGCTCCCCGATCTCGGCCCCCGTCTCCTCACAGCGCTTCCGCAGGAGTTCCGCGCGGCGCTCGTAGTCGGCGAGGGCCGCTGCGCGGCTCCCGGCATCCATCGAAAGGTCCCTGATCCGCTCATCATAGTCGGCGAGGGCCGCGAGGGTGCTGTCCCGCTCCGCCTGAAGTCCGGCGATCCTCTCGCGTAAGGACGCCTGCCTCTCCAACACCGATCCCCGGGTCAGCCCAAGGGTGCTGACCCCTTCGGTCAGCGACGCCAACTCCTCTTCCAAACGGGCCGATGCCGCCGTATGGTCCCCGACGCGGCTATTAGCCGTTTCGGTTTCGCCGCCGATCGCGGTAAGCGACTGCCCAAGGTTTTCAAGCTCCGCGGCCGACATCGCCCCGGCGTCCTCAAGGGTCTTCAAAAGCGCCGTACGATGCCGCTCCTCTGCGGCCAGCGCGTTGCCCTCGTCTTTTGCCTGCGTCCGCTCCCCTTCGGCGACATCTAGGTCATACCGCGCCGCTTTGAGGGCGCGTTCGGTTTCCTCGAACCGTTTTTGCGCGTCGCTCTCCTGCTCCGCTAAAACGGACAGCTCGCCCTCCAGCCGGGCGATTTCGTTCTTCCGAGAGAGGATCCCCACCTTCTTGCCCACGCTGCCGCCGGTGATCGCACCGCCCGCGTTGATCACCTGTCCATCCAGTGTCACGATCCGTATCCTTTGACCCAGTTCGCGGGATAGTTCGATCGCCCCGTCCAGCGTCCGGCAGACGAGCGTCCTCCCCAATAAACTCCGCACAATCCCCCGGTATTGCTCGTCGCAGTTCACCAATTGGGACGCGAGCCCCAACGATTCACCGCCGGTTGGCGCGTCGGTCCATTCCCGCCCGTCCACCGTCGTCAGCGGAAGGAAGGTTGCCCGGCCCGCCCGGCGTTCTTTTAGAAGACCGATCGCCGCCTTGGCGTCGTTCTCGCTGCCCACAACGATGTTTTGCAGCGCCGCGCCCAGCGCGATTTCGACGGCGAGAGCCGTCTCGTCCCCGGTTTGGATCAAGTCGCTCAGTACGCCGTGCAGCCCCGGTAGACGGGACCCCATTACGGTTGCGACCGCGTGGTTACCCTCATACTCATGCTCCAAGTCCCGCAGAAGGTTCAGGCGGGAGCCCTTTTCCTCCCGCCGCCGCCGGAGAGCCTCCCGCTTCTCCCGCGCTTCGGCGAACTTCCCCTCCCGCTGGACCACCCGCATCGTATAGCCTTGGATCACGTTATCCAGTTCCCCGGCCTTTTCTCTCGCCGCCGCAAGATCCCGGGCGACAATCTCCATCCGATGCTTCGCCTCGGTCAAGGCGGCCCCGCCCCGCTCCTGTTCCGCGATCAGCGCCTGCCGTCGGGCCGCGAGTTCCCCCCGCCGCGCTTCCAGCGCGGTGATTGTCAATTTTCCCTCGCTGATCGCGGCTTGCTCGGCCGCAACCCTCGCCCGCAGGGCGTCCGCCTTCGCGGTCAAGTCGCCGCTCTGCGCCGCGAGGACGGCAATCTCCTCGGTCAGCGCCGCGAGGGCGCCGTTTTCGGCCCGCAAGGATTCCTCGACCGCCAAAAAACTCGCTTCCCGTTCGGCGCGCTGTCTTTGCAGAGCGGCGAGCCTTTCATCGTGACGCTCGGCGGCGTCCAGCAGTTCCGCTTTCGCCCGCTCCAAATGATTGACGTCATTTTGAGCGACTTTCAGGCTTCCTTCGGCTTCGGCGCGGCGGCTCTCCGTATCGCTCACCGTCTTCCGGAGGACTTCGGACGCCTGCGCGAGGTCGAGGGACTCCCGCTCCATTCGCTCCATATCGGCATACATACCGTCCAGTTCGGCGCGGCTTTGCTCGAAACGCTCTTTCGCGGCACGGAAGGCATCGTTCTGTTTATCCTTCCCGGCGCGGATCCCCTCGATCTGGTGGAGCCAGAGGTTGATCTCGTGACCCCGGAGTTCGTCCCGCAGCAGCAGGAATCGCCGGGCAGTTTCCGCCTGATCCCGCAGGGCTTCGACCTGCGGTTCCAGCTCGTCGATCTTGTCAGAGACCCGGAGCAAGTTCTGTTCGGCGGCGTTCAGCTTCCGCTGCGCCTCCTCCTTCCGGCTCCGGTATTTCGCGATCCCGGCAGCTTCCTCAAAGACTCCCCGCCGATCCGCCGGTTTTTCGGTCATGATCCGGTCGATCATCCCCTGCGCGATAATCGAGTAGCCGCCCGCGCCCAGTCCCGTATCCATCAGAAGCAGGGTGATGTCTTTTAAGCGGACGGCGGATTTATTGATAAAATACTCACTCTCGCCCGAGCGGTAGAGGCGGCGGGTCAGGGTTACCTCGTCGGCATCCCACGAAAGGGTCCGGTCGGTGTTGTCGATCGTCAGGGCGACCTCAGCAAAACCAAGCGCGCCCCGTTTCTCCGAACCGTGGAAGATCACCTCTTCCATCTTTCGGTCGCATCGCATCACCCGGGCGTTCTGTTCGCCCAGCGCCCACCGAACCGCCTCCGCGATATTGCTCTTGCCGCTCCCGTTCGGCCCGACGACGGCGGTCACCCCGGACGGCACGGTGAGCTCGACACGGTCGGGGAAGGTCTTGAAACCCTGTATGGAGATTGATTTCAGCGTTCCCAGTCCGTATCGCCCCCTTTATTGTTCGCTTCCCGGTTAAACCGATCGCAGGATGAGCCCGCAGATGTCTTCTATTTTGTTTTTGCCGCCCTCGACCTTGAGGTTGTGCGGTTCGGCGTCCAAAAACCCGTGCCGCCTCTCCAGCATCGCTTCCACCGGGGGCGGAAGGTTTCTCCCGTTCATCCGGGACACGAAGCGC
>JAISVO010000132.1 GCA_031271525.1 Oscillospiraceae bacterium | reverse complement strand
GCGTTGTGCTCCTCCCTCAGCTTGAACTGCGCGATCAGCTCCTCCAGCATGATCGACTGACCGCTCATCTCCTCGCTCGCGGCGGCGCTCTCTTCCGCCGTGGCGCTGTTCTGCTGGACAACCTGCGCCACTTGGTCTATCCCCTTGTTGATCTGCGCGATACCGAGACTTTGCTCTTCGGAGCTCTTCGCGATCTCGCCCACAAGCTGGCTGCTCTCGTTGATCCCCGCGACGATTTCGGTCAGGCTGGACGCCGTCTCGTCGGCGATACGAGCGCCAAGCTCGGCTTTCTCCACCGAATTCGCGATCAAAGCGCCGGTGTCCTTCGCTGCTTCCGAGCTTTTCGTCGCTAAGTTCCGCACCTCTTCCGCGACGACGGCGAAGCCCTTGCCGTGCTGGCCCGCTCTCGCCGCTTCCACCGAAGCGTTGAGGGCTAAGATGTTGGTTTGGAACGCGATGTCCTCAATCGACTTGATAACCTTGCTGATATTTTGGCTCGCCGTATTGATGTCCCGTACCGCGCCGGTCAGTTCGTTCATCTGCTGGCTGCCCTTTTCGGCGTTTCGCATGATCGTGTTCGCGAGATTTGCCGCCTTACCCGCCATGTCGGCATTGGTTCTGGTCTTTTCGGCAATCTCACTGATGGAGGATGACAGCTGCTCCACCGACGCCGCCTGCTCGGTCGATCCCTGCGCCAGAGCCTGCGAACCGTCCGCGATTTGCTTTGCGCCGGTACTGACTTGGTTGGTGGAGTTATGGATCTCCCCGAACATGTTGTTGAGGGAGTCCAGCATCTTGGTGAGGGAGAGACCCATCATGTCCTGTTCGCTCAGCAGCTTGATATCGGGGGTCAAATCGCCGTTCGCGATGATACTAAGGGCGTCGGATACGTGGATGATATGGTTGACGAACGCCGCCGAATTGCCGATCGTCTGCCCCGTTTCATCCCTCAGCTTCCCATAAAGACCAATCGCCGCCACATCTTCTTGGGAGAGGGTGAGGTCGCCGGTTGTACCCGCCTTCTTCATGAAATTGCTCAGGACGATCAGCGGTTTGCTGATCAAGCCGGAGATGTAGAAGGCGAGGATGAAGCCGATGATAATCGCGACAACAATGACGCCGATGATGACAATCAGCAGCATGTTCCCGAGGTTTGTGTTGTCCGTCGCGGCACTCGCCATGACGTCCATCCGGAGTTGGGACAGTTTGGTCATATTCGCCGCGATGATGTCAGCCGCCTCAACGGTGACCGCCAGACTCTCCAACAGCGTCTCGGTGGACGCGCCCTGCTTCGCCTGATCGAGAATATGTAGTACGCCCGGCCTCATCACACGGTCCTGCTGATCCACGATGACGGCCGCCGCGTCTTTACCTTCTTGGGTCAGGATGGTGGGGGCGTAAATGTCCATCTGAGCTTCAAAGTTGTTTAGGCGGTCGGTGAGGTCAGTTTCCACCGTCCGGAGCTGGTCGGCGTTGCCGGAGTAGATGATCGCGTTGCGTGTCTGCACGCGGACCCGTTGGAAGTACTCCATCGCCGAGGCTAGGTTACCGAGAGGCTTGGAACGCTCTGTATACATTGTATCGGCCGCGGCGCTCATCTGGGTCAGTCCGATGATACCGACCACTCCGACCAACAAGGTCAGTGCCAGCACGATGCTGAAGCTCGCGATCAGCTTCATGGAAATCCGTAGGTTTTTCATGTCATCGTCCTCCTCATTCATTGGGGTTTGTTTTGTGTCCCCCCGCCCGCAGCCTGTTGACTTAACGGACTTTTATGGTATTATATCATTGCAGTATATCTTTGTCAATTAAAAAAATGCATTATTTTGGCTTTCTTTGTTGATCACAGGTATGTTTAACCCTTTTTTCGCGACATTGAATCGGGAGGTTTTTTATGAAAAAGGTTCATTTGCCAAGTCTGTTGCTGGGTCTTTCCGCGGCGGCGCTCTTTTTCACCGTGACGGCCCCGGCGAAGGCGGAAGGGCAGCCGATCACGGTCAACGGCATCAACATCCGCGCCAACGGCGCGGACATCGCTAAGGAGGGGGAACCGCTCCGTTTGACGAACGGTGCGGAGGTGCCCTTTAGTATCGGGTACAACGGCACAAACTACCTGCCCATCGGGAAGATGGCCGAGCTGTTCGGCATCTCCGCCGTATGGGACGGACCCACCCGCACGGCGGTATTGGGAGAAGAACCGGAGGAAGGGTTCGGGGCGGCGAGGCGGGAAATTGATGGGTGGGGGATTTACCACGACGGGCAGTATAGGAGTTTCGCGATGGTGCACAACCAAAACGGCGTCCCCGACGCGGTTTACGCAATCCCGGGCACCCGCCCGAAGGCGGCTCCGGGGGAGTGGCAAATCGTCACCGAGTATAAGGACGAAAACGACGGCAACAGGGTCTATGCCGCACTCTACGCAAACCCCGGCGCAAAGGTTCCGATCCCCTTCAGCGAGGAGATGGTCTTCGAGCTGACCAACGCCTTTCGCGCCCTGCACGGCGCGGCGCCCCTGACGTGGAACGACACCCTCGCGGCGACGGCCCGGGCGCACAGCAAAGACATGCACGACGCAAACTTCGTCGAGCATGTAAACCTCCGGGGGGAGGAACCGAAGGACCGCGCCCTCGCGGCGGGATACCAATACCGGCTGCTGGGGGAGAACATCGCGGCGGGCTACGGAGACGCGGTGGGGGTCGTCCACGCCCTGATCAACTCGGAGGGTCACCGGCTCAACATGATCAATACCGGCTTCTCTGAAATGGGCGTAGGGAATTTCACCGGTGGCAATCACTACCGCCACTATTCCACACAGCTATATGGATCACCGAGATAACTCAAAATCCAGCATCACGGGTGAAAAACCGGCGGCTGTCAGCGCTGGAACCGCTTCCTTTGGGTATTGCTTGACGGTCAGCCGGCGCTTAGTCGGATAGATCCGCTTTTTCAGGTATAGTTCGGCGAAGACGCGGAGGGCTTCGGGGAGTTTATCTTCGGTAAAAACCCGCAAGACCTGCCCGCTCCGTTCAAAGACCGCGGCGGGTTCGCCCGATGTAAGCGCGACGGCGCTGCCCGCGTGCAAGGCAAAATCCCGCCCGGGAAGGTGGGGCAGGACAGCCCCCCAGAGTTGCGCCGGATCGGCTGCCGACAGCCAGACAGGCTCCTGCGGCGGGTTCTCCAGCCCATGCTGAAACCCGTCGAAGTCGCCGGCGCGGACGAACTGTGCACCGCTCAGCCCTTCGACAAAATACCCCCGCCGCGCCTGTCCCGTTGCTTCCCAGACCCGCAGGACGGCAAGCGCCGCCGACCAAGGGATGGTTACGCCCATCCTCTTCCATGTTTCATAGCTCGCGAGGGTGAAGCGGTCAAACACTCGCTCCAACAGAGCAAGCGGCGAGGGGGGCGCGAGGGGGCGTGTGACCTCGAACCGCCCCTCGATACTCAGTTTCACCTGCGCCGAGATGCGTCGCTTGGGCGTCGCTTTTTTTATCTTGTCACGCTCCAAAAGCTGCCGTACAGGAGCGAAGCTATCGGCGTGGATCAATCCTTTTTCGACGAGGGAGAGCGTCACCTCCGTAATCGCGGAGGGGACGGGCAGCAGCGCGGCAAGCCGAGCGCCAAAACTCGCTCCGCGTTTTAACAGCGCGTCGAAGACGGTTTTTTCGTCCCTTTCCAAGCTGTCCAAAACGTCGGTCAGGTCGGCGTCCCAGTCGATTTCGGACGCAGGCCGGAAGATAAGGTCCCCATTGTTTACCGCCCAGAACCACTCTCCGCTCGCTAACAGTGAATCCAGCTGTCCGGGCGCGTAGGACCCTACCCTAGCGGGCAGGATCGAGCCCTCCCAGAGCGGGATGGGGAAAGCCGCACCGCTCAGCGCGCCGACAGCCCTGCGGAGTTGTTCCGCCGGCGGAGCGGACACCGACAGGCGGTGCGCGATCAAGGCGGCGAAGCGCTCGGGCGGCATCGTCTTGACCTGCCTGCGCCGGGCCGTCACCGTCTCCCGGCGCGCCCGCTCGTAAACATCCGCGTGGTAGAACAGCCCGTTGTCCTCGATCACAGACGTACCAAGGGTATTCAATACCGCCTGAACGGTATTGACGGGAATAAAGTACCGGTCAGAGAGCTGTTCCGCCGTCTGCGCTCCCCGGAACCGCAGCGATCGGCGGACAAGGCGGCCCAGCGCCGCCGGATCGCGCTCCTCCAGCGCCGCGCCATAGTCCGGCTGATGCTCGGCCGCGATCCACAGCCCCGGCTCGATATACAACGCCCGCCCCTGAGCCTCCAGTGACTCCAGCCATTCTCCGGGAATAGGGAACTCGCCGATGACGAGATCGCCTTCTGTCATCAGCAGGGAATGGAGTTGTTTTTCGTCTTCGGGAAACTTCCCGCCCCGATCGGACGCCCGGGCGAGCTGTTCGGGGCTTGGCTTCAGTTTCTGCGCTTCCTCCCAGAGTTCGGTTGACTGGATCTTTCCGGTGGTTGGGAAGTACTCGTAGAGGAGGGTGTTTTCGGCCGCCCGGCGAAGGGGAAGGGACAACGGCGACGGGAAGTCGGTGTGCAGTTCCCGGACAGTGATCTGCCCGGAACGGAAACCGTTTAGGAGCCATTCCAGCCCGTCCAGATCCCAGTAGTCTTCGAGGCACTCCCGCTTTGTCTCCCGGATCAGCGGGTGGTCGGGAACCCCGACCAGCGAGTCCAGCATCTCGGCGGCCCTCAGCCGCTGGATCCAAAGGGGCTGGCGCTTCCCCTTCCGCACTCCTGTCATCAGCGCCCGGGCGGCGTTATGCCGGAAGAGCAGATTGAAGAGGGACGAAGCCGGGAGCAGTTCCGAAAGCCTCTCCCGAGCCGTTTCGGGATTGAGACGGTTCAACAGCCCGTCCGGGAGGATCCCCCCGAAGCTTGCCATAATGAGAAGCCCGTCGTCGGAGGGGTAATTGCTCGTCTCTATCCGAAACTCCCGCTTCAAGATGTCTTGGAGCAGCAGCGCCAGCGGCGCGTTCACCTGCTTACCGAAAACCGAATGCACCATCAGTTGCTGTTCGCCCGCCTCGTCTTGGAAATGCTCGGCGATGACGGTTCGGTCGTCCGGAAAGCCGCCCGTCTGCCGGAGTTGGCTCTCGACCACCCCGGCGGTATTCCTCACGGCCGCTTCGTCTAAAAGCCAGCTGTCAAGCAGCTTTTCGATATCTTCGGCTTCGTTTAGGTTCCGGAGGAGTTTACCGAAGGCGATCCCAGTCTGCAGACGCCGGGAGAGCCACGCGAGCCTCCAAAAGGGCGGCTGCGCCCCGGCGGGCGTTGTTTGCGAGACAAACACCGTTTCCCGGTCCATCTTGGTGATCTTCCACGCGAAGGACCCCAAAAGGAAGCGGTCACCCACCCGGGCTTCCCCCACAAACTCCTCGTCCAGCTCGCCCAGCTTGACGCCTCCCTCGGTTTTCACGGCGTACATCCCAAGGTCCGGAATGGTCCCCCCGGCGCTCACCGCCAGCATCCGGCTGTAGTTGTCCCCCTCGACCCGCCCGTTGATCCGGTCATACAGTACCCGGGGCCGGACGGGCAGGTCTTGGGCGTGTTCATAGTCCCCGGCGAGCATCCGGAGAACACCCTCAATGTCCTCTCGGGTGACCTCCCGGAAGGGGATCGCGCGGGAGGTCAGTTCCAGCGCGTCGTCTATACTGTAGCCATCCTCAACGCTTGCCATAGAGACTAAGTGCTGCGCCAGCACATCGAGGCACAGCCGGGGCGGCTTCATCCGTTCCACCCCGCCGTCGGTCGCTACCCTTGCCGTCAGGCCGCAATTGATCCCCTCGGCGGCGGTGCGGGGGAAAATGTCCATCACGCTGACCCGTCCCGGATTGTGGCCGGCGCGTCCGAGACGCTGCAACACGCTCGCGATCGAGCTTGGGCAACCGATCTGCATTACCCGGTCGATCTCCCCCACATCGATCCCAAGCTCCATCGACGAAGTGGCGCAAAGCAGGCGGAGCTTCCCGCTCCGCAGGTCGCTCTCCGCTTGGAAACGCTGCTCTTTGGACACGCATCCGTGGTGGGTCCGGGCGAAAGGGGCGTCTGGGTTGGGCGCTTCCTGATTGACATAGTAGGCGAGTTTTTCGGCGAACTGACGCCCGTCGGTGAACGCGATGGCGCTTCGCGCTTCAGCGCAGCGGTCATATACCGCGCTCGCCAGTTCGGGCCATATGGTGCCGTGGGGGAGGCTGTACATATTTTCGGCGGGTGACGTGACCGAGATCGCGGTCGCCTTTTTCATTTTCGGCGCAACGACGGTGACCGGAGCGCCGCCCGAGAGGTAGCGCGCCGCGTCCAGCGGCGGGTCGATCGTCGCGGAAAGGCCGATCCGCTGGAGTTCTTTCCCGCAGAGGGTATCCAAGCGGGCGAGGGACAGGGTCAGGTGCGCCCCCCGTTTGCTGTCGATCATCGCATGCAGCTCGTCCACGATCACCGCTTCGGCGGTTTTCAGCATCTCCCGCCCTGATTTCGCCGTCAGGAGGAGATAAAGGGACTCGGGGGTTGTGATCAGGATATGCGGCGGGTGCTTTGCCATTCTCACCCGCTCGCCGCTCGGCGTGTCGCCGGTGCGGATGGCGGTCGTCACCGAACAGGGGGGAAGCCCCGCTTTCACGGCAAGGTCCGCGATGCCATATAGAGGGCGGCGGAGGTTTTCCCGGATGTCCCCCGCGAGCGCCTTCAGCGGGGAGACGTAGACGACCCGAAGCCTTTCGGTCAGCGTCCCGGACCTCTCCTCCGCCAGCAAACGGTCGAGGAAGACAAGGAAGGCGGAGAGCGTTTTTCCCGTTCCGGTGGGAGCGGAAACCAAGGTGTGCGCCCCGGACGCGATTGCGGGCCAAGCCTCTTTCTGTACATCGGTCGGCTCCCCCAGCGTCCCGGCAAACCAACGCCGGGTAAACTCACTGAATCGTTCCATTCCGGTACCTTGCCATATCGTCGGCGTCTTTGATCTCCAAACCCCGCTCCCCAGCCAGAAATTCCAGATGATGGGTAAACTCATGCGCGAGGATTCGGCGCAGCTCAGCTTCCGCTTCGTCCGGAGTGCAGTGCCCGTACACCTTGATAAACGAGCCGTAGTAAATGTTGATGAACTTCCCGAGATCGTGGCGGCTCACAAACTCCCCGAGGATATAGAGCGGCTGTCCCGGAACGCTCTCCGGGTGCCTCTTCACCTCGGGTTTTAGGTAAACACCGCCGTTCAAGCCGCTGTAGAATTCCTCGGGGAACTCTTCCGCGAGGGAATCCAGCATAACGGCCGCTTCGTCGAAAGTGATCAAGCCATCGTCTCCTCAAAGAGCTTGTACAGCTCGGGCAGGGTTTTCTTCAGCGACACCGGTTTGTTCAGGACCGAAGAGAAGTAGCAGTGCTCCGTGGAGCCGGTCATCCGCAGGGTTCCCGTCTCCTCATCGGAAACAGTATAGGAAACCGTCATCCGCGCCGGGGTCAGCTCGGTGATTTTGAGCTCGATCACAACGGTTTCGCCGAACTTCGCCATTGACTTATAGCCGCACTGAGCCGAGAGGAGGGCGAAGTCCAGACCGGCGGCGGTCGCCTGCCGGTATCCGAATCCGATCTGCTCCATGAAGTCCACCCGTGCCTCCTCGAACCAGTGGAGGGCGTTCGCGTGGTGGATGATCCCCATTTGATCCGTCTCGTAGTACTGCGTCTTCCGCTTGTATGGCCGTATCATCCGCACACCGCCGTTTTCCCGAGCGTCTTCTTCATCCGGTAATGCTCCCCCGCCGTCGGGATAGTATATACCCCGCCGTAGGCTTCCCAACCGTACCTCCGATAAAACGCCGCCGCGCCGATCCGGGCGTCGCACCAAAGCTGAAAAACCCCCAATCGCCGTACCCGGTCCTCCCCGCTGAGAAGCATCAGCGCGCCTACACCCTGACCCTGAGCGTCGGGCAGCACCGCCATCCCACGAAGGCGATACGCCGGACGGTCCGGCGCGTCGGGGTCGGCTTCAGGCTGGAAAGTCGCGACACCGACTTGGCGGACACCCAGCCAGCCGCCCAGATGGAACGCATCCCGGTCGGTCTCCCAGAAGCAACTCTCCCGGGGAAGCCCGGCACGGAGGACGATATGCCGAATGTCGTAGGTCAGCTCGGGTGGTATTTGTTTAACAGTTATCATGAAAAATCAATCCTTCTGTGGTATCTTCCGGTTTGCGAACCCGCTCCCAGATCCAATATTTCCCGAATGATGGCTGCCGTTCGAAACCGTTCTTCTCCAGTACCCGATGGGAAGCCATATTCTCGGGCAGGGTGAGCGCCGACACCCGCTCCACCTTGCAGGCGGTCTGGCAGAACGCCAAACGTATCAGCGCTCCGGCGGCTTCAGTCATGTAGCCCTGACAGCGGAAAGGGTCCAGAATGCCATAGCCTATTTCAACGGAAGCCCGGCGGAGCGGCGGACCCTTGAATCCCGCTTCGCCTATGTACGCCCTCTTTTCCCGGTGCAGGATAAGCCACGAGGTTCCGATCAGCCAGCAGTGCGGGTTCTCTTCGATCAGCTCCCGCTTTACCCGGTAGATCTTCCGCTTCGACCGCATCTCCCAGAACCCGATATGGGGCAGCGACGCGCCGTAGGAGCGCACAACACCCTCGAGATCGCGTTCCGCCCGTTTCAATTCCGCCCCGCTCATCGGTCGGAGCGTAAGCCGGTCCGTCTCAATCCGCAACCGACATCCCCCTTTCCTCTATATACAGTATATAGCGAAAGGAGGCGGATTACAAGCCCCGGAAATCATCCCAAGAAACCCCGAAGCATGGCGTTCAGCTCATCCGGCGTCGGCGGGTCCTCAGGCGGGGGGTATTTGGCTTTCAGCGTGAGCAGACGGGTAACGCTCTCGTCCAGCCGGGTTTCGGTGAGCCGCCCGCTGCCAACGGCTTCGAGAAGCGCGTCATATCCTTCACGCAGCGCGTCAGCGCCGTGGCAGACCAGCAGGAGGTCGCACCCCGCTTCCGCGGCAAGCACGCATGCTTCCCCCAAACCATACCGCCCGGTAATCGCGCCCATCAGCAAGTCGTCGGTGCAGACGACGCCGGTAAAACCCATCTCGCCCCGTAAAAGATCCGTAATGGCGCTTGGGGAGAGGGAAGCCGGCAGCAAGGGGTCCAGCGCTTCCGCTAAAATATGCCCCATCATCACAACCGGCGCGCCGTTGTCGATCGCCGCTTGGAAGGGTTTCAACTCCCGTTCCCGAAGCTCGGGCAACGACCGGGCAACAATCGGAAGTTCGGTGTGTGAGTCTGCGGTTGTGTCGCCGTGTCCGGGGAAATGCTTCACAACCGGGATGACGCCGGCGGCGCTGATCCCGTTCATCACGGCGACCCCGGCTTCGGCAACGACCTCCCATCTTGCGCCGTAGGCGCGGTCACCGATGACGGTATTTTGTGGGTTCGACCAAATGTCCAGTACCGGCGCGAAGTCCAAATTGAATCCGAACGTCAGGCATTCGGCCGCCAAGACGCCGCCCAGCGCAGCATGGTCCCGCAGTTCGAACGCCGGGGGGAGCGCCGGAAAAACCTCCGGCGGCATCCGGGAAACCCGTCCGCCCTCTTCGTCCACCCCCAGCAGCAGGGGGATATGCGTTCCGTTCATCGTACGCAGGGACGCCGTCAGCGCCGAGAGCTGCTCGGCGTCGGCGACATTCCGGTCGAAGAGGATAATCCCGCCAACCTGCAGTTCGCTCACCGCCGTCTCGGCATCCGCACCGGGCGTCAAGCCCTCGATCCCCGCCATCAGCATCTGCCCGACCTTTTGCTCAACCGTCAGCTTTCTCAGCTGCTCTTTGATCGGATCAACGCTCGGGACGGGGGAGAGTTCGGATATTGGCGTCGGGCTTGGAAACGGCGTTTCTTCCGGTATCGGCGAGGGGTAGTTTGACGGGGAGGGCGGGGGCTTCGGTGTCGGCGACGGTGCCGTCGGGGCGGGAGGGTGTACGCACCCGGCGCAGAGCAGCAGCGCCAGCGCGACGGCGGCGATTTTGGGCACGGAAAGTTCCTCTTTCTGCATCAAAATTTCCACAGGCCTATAATGCGTTCCCCCTTTGATACCTGCGCTCCTGTGCGTTCAATGTATATCCATTTTTGCGGAGCTTCGCCGTTTGTCCACTCCAATATGGTGTTTTCGTCAATCATATGGTGTTCCGGATAATTCGCGTTGTCGATCGGGCAATCCCATTGATAGGGCAGACTCAATATGGCGCTTTTCGCTATCCGTTTGACCTCCATAAACGCCTGCGCCTGACTATCCACAAGATGCTCAAACACTTGAAGCGCAATGAATAAGTCATATTTTTTCTCAACAGGCCACGGTGTTTTTGTAGCGTCGTGCAAATACTCAGTCACATTGGTGTTCGACGGAATCCCCCACATATCAACTTCTCGTTTTCGCATAATATCTGAACCCTTTACCACGGTAAAGAGCGCCGGACCCAACTCCAATACGCTTCGAGGGTTTATTTCCTTCACCATTTCTATGACTTTTTGAATATAAGCCCACCGACCTATATAGTATTCTTCCCGCGGCCGGCTTAACTCAGTAAACTCGGCAAAATTGATACACTCCACTTAGTACCCCTCCTCCCAAAACATAAACCTCTCCGCTTCGCCCGTTCACCACAGTTTCCGCAGATAAGAGCTGCACGGCAAAATCAGTATAACACAGCAGTCTCGTCGATTCAAGCCGATTTGAGTACTTTTGAGGGAGAATCATCCGGACGCAAGCAATTGCGGTATGGCCTGAAGATGTCGCTCCTATATGGGCATTATACCCTTGAACCGGGTAGAGCGTTGACTAAGGAACCATATCGGTCGGTTTATTAACATGAATGGCGGCGTAAAGTTGTTTTTCGGCTCGCCGCGCAATCCATCATTGACACCGCGGCGATAGGGTGGTACTCTAGGTGTGGCGGAAAGGGTGGGGAAGATGGATCAAAAAGCAATCTACACAGTGGTGGAGTTGGGCAAAAACAGCTGGCGGATCGAGGAAAACGGGGTGCGCTGTTTCCTCTTTGCCGGGAGGGAAACCGCCCTGCTGGTGGACAGCGGCTACGGCTCGGGCGATTTGGCGGCGTTGGCGCGGGAGCTGACCGATAAGCCGGTGGCGCTTGTCAACACCCACGCGGACGGCGACCACACGGGGAACAACGCCCAATTTGGTCAGGTGACCATGCATCCGGACGATTTTCCGAAATACCGGGAGGATGAGCCGGACGGGATCGTTGAACCGGTGCGGGACAGGATCGACCTCGGCGGGCGTAAGTTTGAGGTGATCCACATCCCGGGGCACACCCCCGGCAGCATCGCCCTGCTGGACGCGGAAAACCGGATTCTGGTCGCCGGGGACAGCGTCCAAGCCGGAATGATCTTTATGTTCGGGAAAGGGCGGGATCTGGGCCGCTACATACAGAGCCTTGAGAAGTTGCATGGGATCGCCGGGCGGTTCGACACGATCTACCCGTCCCACGGACCCTTCCCTGTCTACCCCGATATTCTCCCGCCCCTGATCCACGGCGCGAAACAGCTTCTCGCGGGCGAGCTTCCGCCCCTGCCGGCGCCCTTCGATGTGCCGGCGAAGCTCTACGACGTCACGGTGGCAAAAATTCTGTACTGACACGGGCGGTTGCATAGAAAAAGGGGCTGTATCAAACCGATACAGCCCCGCGTCGTGGAAGCGATCCTATAGGATTATGCAAATCAAACCGCCCGAGCCTTCGTTGATAATCCGCTGCAATGTCTCCTGAAGTTTGGTGCGGGCGTCGTCCGGCATCTTCTTGAGCTTGTTGCTCAGCCCCTCGCTGACTAGGTCGTGCAGGCTCTTGCCGAAGATGTTGCTGTTCCAAATTTTGTTGGGCTGGTCGTCGAACTCGCTGAGGAGGTAGCGGACCAAGTCCTCGCTCTGGCGTTCGGTACCGACGATCGGCGACACCTCGGTCTCGATGTCGGCGCGGAGCATATGGATGCTCGGGGCGCTGGCGCGGAGCCGGATTCCATACCGCCCGCCCTGCTTCACAATCTCGGGCATCTCCAGCTTGAGTTCGTCCGAACCCGGCATGACGATGCCATACCCCGTCTCCCGCACGTTCTTCAGCGCCTCGCTCACCTTGTCGTACGCGCTCTTGACATCCGCCAGCCCGCTCAAAAGCTCCATCAGGTCGCCGTCGTCGGCAATCTGGAAGCCGCTCTGCTCGCCTAGCGTCCGGTAGAACAACTCCCTCGGCAGGTCGATCGTCGCCTCGGCGATCCCCGTGCCAAGCTGGATCGTATCCAGCCGCACCGCCTGAATGTCTTCGCACTCCTTCAGGTTCTCCATCACCGAGTCCACGTCCCGCACACGGAAGAGGTTTTTGGAGGACTCCAGCATCGCCGTGAACAGTTCGCTCTTGATGGCGTGCCCATGCGGCAGCGCCACCACCCATGTGGGCAGGTTGATCCCCAACTCAACCACCGGGAACTCAAACAGCACCCCCTTGATGATATTCAGCACGTCCGTCTCGCTCAGCTCGGCGCAGTTCGCCGCGAAACAGGTGACGCCGTGCCGTGCCGTGATGTCCTCGCAGACCGTCTGCGCCAGCGGGGATTCGGGGTAAGCCGAGTTGACCACCACCAGAAAGGGTTTTTTCAGCGCCTTCAGCTCCTCGATCACCCGCTCCTCCGGCTCGGCGTATCCCTCCCGGCTGAGGTCGGTCACCGTTCCATCGGTCGTCACCACCAAACCGATGGTGGAGTGCTCCTCGATGACCTTCCGGGTACCAAGCTCGGCCGCTTCGGTCATCGGCACCTCATAGTCAAACCAAGGAGTATGTACCATCCGGGGACGTCCGTCCTCGGTCTGCCCGATCGCGCCGTCCACCATATACCCGACGCAGTCGATCAGGCGGACGCTCATCCGCGCGCCGCCCTCCATGACGATCTCCACCGCCTCTTCGGGCACAAATTTCGGCTCCGCCGTCATGATAGTCCGTCCCGACCCGGATTGCGGAAGCTCATCCCGGGCGCGGTCGCGCTTGAACTCGTTCTCGATGTTCGGGATAACCAAGGTCTCCATAAAGCGCTTGATGAAGGTGGATTTCCCCGTGCGAACCGGACCGACCACACCGATGTAGATATCACCCTCGGTCCGCTGGGCGATGTCCTCATAAATCCTGCGGTTTTCCATCAGTTTCTTCCCCCTACCGTTTCTTCGGAATCAGCAGAAGCCGCCCGTCGGGTAGGGCCTCGCTCTCCTCCAGACCATTCGCGAGGCACAGCTCGCCGATGGTGGTGTTATACTTCTTCGCGATGTCCCACAGTTCCTCTTTCTCCTGACACCTGCGGAGCACCACGCTGGGGTGCGCCGGTTTTTCCGAGGCCTCCTCTTCGACGACGCCCGCAACCGTCAAGAGGTTGAAGGGCTTTGTCGCCAAGAAGCTGAAATCAACGGCAAACCGAAGCTCCATACTGCCCGACGCCGGGGCGGCGGTGACTTCGCCTGCCTGATGGTTGACGATCTTCGCGCCCTCGGTGTCGATCCCGGCCGGTATCTCCAGTCGGCGGGAAACAGACTTCAAGTCCCCGTTGTCGTCGGCGTACAGCATACTGACATACGCTTCACAGCCCGTCTCATCGCCGCCGAGCCGCGTGATCGGGCCGAGGGTGACATTGGTGTCGATCACGGTGCGCACATCCTCGCCGATCTCCAGCGATTCCCGCACCGGCTGTTTCTTCACCCCCCGCTCGTTCAGCTCAGTCAGCTGCACCGGCTCCATCTGGAGGTTCAGGTTCGCTTGGGTGCTGTAGAGGTCGGTGATCGCCTCTAAGCTCCGCTCCATGTAGGCGGCCGCCTGCGCGTCGAAGTGGAGGGTCACCGCGATCTGGCGGTGTTCCCCGCCCAAGCCGTTGTTGACCCCCATCTCGCACCCGGTGAACCGCAGCAGGAAATCCACCGAAGCGCCGTCCTCCAGCCCGTCGATGTCCATGATTTGGGAAATCGAGAACTCGTGCTCGACACTCACCGGCTCCCCGCCGCTTAAGTAGAGGATATTCAGGTTGACGGCGCCCTTGAAGACCGCCTTGTTGCCAACCGTCTTGACGTCGGTCACCGACAGATTGGGGCGGGATATGACGATCTCGTCCACCGGCGGGCGGGACGCCGGAATCTCCACGTTCTCGTTGACGGTGAAAGCCTTGCTCTTCGCGGCGGCCGGCATGTAGGCGGTGCAGGTTTTCCGGCGCACCTCGCACGGTTCGCTCACGTCGGTCGGCATCTCCATCTCGGTCGGCGCGTAGACTGTCGCGTGGACGCTCAGCTTGCAGAGCACCGAAACCTTGCGCGGATTGACCGCCTTCGCCTCGGCTTCCAATAGCCGGACATCGCAGAACGCCTCGCTCTGCGCCGCGAAACGCCCGTCGAAGACATGGTTGAAGGGGATGACGACATCCAGCTTCCGAAGCCCCTCCTCCCCTTCGGGGCGGTACAGCACCCCGACCCGCGCGACCCCGGTCAGGTCCAGCCGGTCATCGCGCAGCGATTTCTCCTTGACACACGCCTGCCCGGTCGCGCACACCACATCCGCCATATCGGGATACATGTCGGGTACGATCATATCGGCGGTAATCTCCGGCGCGCTGGTCGCGTCCAGCACGACTTGATAATATAGGAACGTCTGCTTTTTCAGTTCCATGCCCTTTCCTCCTTACACAACTGCTTGTCACAGTATATTGTCCGGCGTTTGCCAATATGCGGAACTGTTATGAACTATTACGTTCCGGCAAACACCCGACAAGAAAGGGGGAACACTCGGCATTGAATGTTATGGGACATACGCCTTTTTTCAAAAGGTTCTTACGCCGCCGGCGGCCGTTATAACCGCGCGATCAGCGCGTCAACGGCTGCCCGCAGGGCGGCGTGTTCGGGGCGGGCCAGCGCGGGGTCATCCCGGATCAAGGCCGAAGCCGCCTCGCGGGAATCTTGGAGCACCGACAGGTCCTCCGAAAGGTTCGCGATCTTGAACTCGGGCAGACCATGCTGGCGGGAGCCGAAGAAGTCGCCCGGGCCCCGGAGCCGCAAATCCTCCTCGGCGATAGCGAAACCGTCGCTCTCCCGCTTCATTACGGACAGCCGCTCCTTCGCAGACTCCGACTGCCGGAACAAAACGCAGTGGGATTCCCGCGAACCCCGCCCAACCCGCCCCCGGAGCTGGTGGAGCTGGCTCAGGCCGAACCGCTCGGCGTTCTCCACCACCATCAGGGTCGCGTTGGGAACGTCCACCCCCACCTCGATGACGGTGGTCGCAACCAAAATATTTAGACCGCCTTCGGCGAAGGAACGCATCACGCTGTCCCGGTTCTTCGTCTTGCCGTGGAGAAGCCCCACCCGCAGGTCCTTGTACGTCACACGCACGGCTTTTTCATAAAATTCCTCGGCGGAGGCGGCGCCGCTCTCGCTCTCGTCGATCACCGGGCAGACGATATATACCTGTCCCCCTTCGGCGACCGTCTTCCGGACAAACGCCTCGATCCGAGGACGGGTCTGCTCGCCGACCACATACGTCTTCACCGGCGTCCGTCCCGGCGGCAGGCCCCGCATCAAGGTGACGTCGAGGTCGCCGTACAGGATCTGCGCCAAAGTGCGGGGGATCGGCGTCGCCGACATGACGAGCTTATGCGCCTGCGTGTCACGGGCCAGCTTCTTTCGCTGTTCCACGCCGAATCGGTGCTGTTCGTCGGTGACCACCAGACCGAGGTTATGGAAGGTCACCGTCTCGCTCAGGAGGGCGTGGGTGCCGACCGCGAGGTGAACCCCGCCGTCCGCAACCCCGGCTATCTCCTTCTTCTTCCGTCCCGTCACAAGGCCGACAGTCAGCCCCAGCGGCGCGAACAGTTTGCCGAGGGATCTCATATGTTGCTCCGCCAAGATTTCGGTGGGGGCCATCAGGGCTGCCTGAAACCCGTTCCTAAACGCGATATACGCGGCGGCGGCCGCGACGGCGGTCTTCCCGCTGCCGACATCCCCTTGGATCAGGCGGGAACACGAACCCGCCGAGAAGTCTTTCTGGATGTCCGCAATCGCCTGTTTTTGCGCGTCGGTAAGGGTAAATGGCAGGGCTTTATAGAATGGGGCCATATCCACCGGGGCGAAAGAGGGGCCTGCGGCTCGCCCCACCCGGCGCGCGGCGAGTCCCAGCTGGAGCAGCAGCAGTTCCTCAAACACCAAGCGCCGGCGCGCGACAGCCAGCAGCTCGGCGTTTTGCGGGTAGTGGATGTTTTCCAGCGCGAAGGACGCGTGGCAAAGGGTGTAGCGCTGCCGGAGATCGTCGGGGAGGACCTCCTTCGGCTCCGTTTTGGCCAGCGCCTGACGGGCCGCCGAACGGAGGGTGCCTTGGCTCAGCCCGGCGGTGGCGCGGTAGACCGGGAGGATCCGCCCGGTGGCGTTGCCCTCCTCCCGCTCAAAGACGGGGTTCACGATCTGCCCCGCGTCGTCCGGCTTGCCGTAGAAGACATACTCCCCGCCCTGCCGCAGGGCATTGACCGTATACGGCGCGTTGAAGAAGGTCAGGCGGATTTCGCCTGTTTCATCGAAGACTTTGGTCTTGTACAGCTCCAACCCCTGCCGGATGCGCGACCCGGTCACAGGCGACGACACAATCGCCCGGAAACACGCCGCCTCACCGGGGACCAGCTCCGCGATGGGCAGGAGCTTAGTGCGGTCCTCATACGCCCTTGGGTAGAAGGTCACGAGGTCTGAAACGGCAAAGAGACCCAGCTTGTGAAACAAACCGGCTCTCTTTTCGCCTATCCCCTTGATATATTGGATATCCATTATCCCTCGTGAATTGGGATTCTCCCAGTATCGAAGAACCGCTCGAACGTCTCGCTGTCCATCGTCTCATTCTCCAAGAGGTACTCCGCGACAGAGTGGAGGATGTCGAGACTATCCCGCAGGATCAATTCGCAGCGCTCGTAAGCTTTATCGACGATCGACTTGATCTCCCGGTCGATTAAGGCCCCCGTCTCCTCCGAGAAGTTGCGCGCCGCCGCGAAATCGCGCCCGAGGAAAACCTCTTCATGCTCGCTCCCGTAGTTGAGCGGACCGATGACATCGCTCATGCCGTACTTTGTCACCATGCTCCGGGCGATGTGAGTAACCTTTTGGATATCCCCCGACGCACCGGTGGAGATGTCGTCCAGCACCAGCTTTTCGGCGACCCGCCCCCCTAAGCCCGAGATGATCCGGTCGATCATCTCGTTGCGGGAGATGAAGCTCTTGTCCTCCTGCGGGAGCGACACCGTCATGCCGCCGGCCATCCCGCGCGGGACGATCGAGATTTGGTGAACCGGGTCGGTGTGCTGGAGGTTCCGGATGACGACGGCGTGACCCGCCTCGTGGTACGCAGACAGCTTCCGCTCCTTATCGCTCACGACCTTGCTCTTCTTCGCCGGTCCGGCGATGACCTTCAGCATCGACTCGCTGATCTCATCCATACTGATTTTCTTTTTGCCGCGCCGGGCCGCCAGCAGCGCCGATTCGTTCAGCAGGTTCTCCAAATCCGCGCCGGTGAGGCCGGCGGTCTGCTTCGCGATGATGGAGAAGTCGATCGTGTCGTCGCAGGGCTTGTTCTTGCCGTGGAGCTTCAAAATCGCCTCCCGGCCCCGGATATCGGGATA
>JAISVO010000084.1 GCA_031271525.1 Oscillospiraceae bacterium | reverse complement strand
GCATAGATGCCGCTCAGCTTCATCCAAAGCCCCGCCTCAATCAGGGCGGCGTCGCTGAACCCCGCTCTCGCGCAGCGCAGGGCGAGGTAATACCGCTCGAACACCCCGCCGCAGTCCGGAGTCTCGGACCAAGGGCTCAGGGCGGGCAAGAAGGGGGCAAGCGCCTCTAAAATCAACGTCCTGCGTGAGTTGATCAGCTTGTCGAAGAGGGGCGTCTGCGCCGAATAGCGGCAGCGGGGGCAGGTTGTGATCTCGTAATAGAGCGGCTCTATATCCTTATATGCCGTCCGGAGCTCGCCGACTTTCAACGGGATCAGCTTCACGTCCCGGATCCGGAGCGCTCTGAACTCAGTCTTGCAAACGGGGCAGGGAAACGCCCCGACCGACATGTATGCCTTGTCCTCTTTCATCGGCAGCTGATAGCCGCCCTTGTGACCGTCCGGATACAGTGATGCCAACTCCGCTCCCGCTTCCTCATAGTTTTTTTGTGTTTTCATATTATACAACGGCAGCGGCGGGTTGTAAAGATCCGGCGTTACATTTTGTTCCCTTCATACAGCAGGCGGTACAGACGCTTGATGTTGACCTCCCAGTCGTAGAAGCGGCGGGCGTACGCGACCGTTTCCGGGAAGGCGTTGCGAAACAGCGCGCCGTCGGGGCATATCTCCCGAAAAATATCGGCCAGCGCGGGTACGTCCCCGCAGGGGAAGACCCTGCCGCACGCTCCGTCGGCAGTGATGTCCCCGGCGGCGTCTATATCGCTTGTAACGGTGTAGCAGCCGTGGAAGAGAGCTTCCGCGACGACGTTCGGCGCGCCGCCCTCCAGAATAGACGTCAACGCGAAAACCTTTGCCCGGGCATACTCCGCGTACAGCTCCGCCTTATCCGCTATCAGCCCCTTAAAGACGACCCTTTCACGCAGCTCGGGATATGCCGCGAAATATTGGTCGATGTAAGGGCGGAAGGGCTCGTCGATCTTCCCGACCAAATGCAGACGCCAGTCGCCGATCTCGGGCCGCGCCGCCGCGAAGGCTTCCAGAAGGATATGGTTCGCCTTCTGTGCCGACCCGATCCGCCCGACGGTCAGAATGATGTTCTCCTTTTGCTCAAAGGAGACGGACAGGGGCGTACCTGTCAGGTTGACAAATCCGTTCGGGATGGTGTGGATCGTCCACCGTTCCCACCGGCGGGTCAGCTCCTCTTGCATCCGGCGGCAGCTGGCCGCGATCACGTCGCAGGCGCCGAGCAGCTCGGTAAACCACGGGTCGTCACGGTTGATACTGTCCGCCCAATAGCTGTTCATATCGAGGGCCATATACACTTTCCCGTCGGGGCGGAGCTTCCGGTATTCGCTCAGCAGGGCGGTATATTCATGGTAAGGCCCGGTCAAAACCAACAGGTCCATTTCGCCGGAGTGTTCCCGCATGAACCGGAGCCTCGCGTCCGGGTACCCCTCCGCGCTGACCGGCAGGAACTCCAGCCGCATTCCCGGCATCTTCGTGAGGTTTGTGTACTCCTCCCCCGCGCTTCGTCCCAGCATGGCGGGGCGGAACCCGTAAACCCTGTGGAACATATACGGCACAAGCCCGCAGTCCTTCATCAACTGCTGGTTTGACCACACCCCGTCGAACACGGCGATTGTCCAAACGCCTTTCCCCTCTTCCGGCATCAAAAAAACCACCCCTCTCCGTACAGTGTATGAAGGGGCGTTCGGACGGGTGCAGGCGAGCCGGATCGGGAGGTTTTAACAGGACGCCGTTCTGTTAGGCGGACTTTACGGCAAACCAACAAAGGAGCCCTAGCCCGGCAAGCCCCCAGCCGACGGCGGTGAAAACCGTGCCGTATGCCGATCCGGTTCCGGCAATCTCCAAAATCCCCCGCAGCATACCCCCGGCTGTAAGGGTCGCGATCCCCGCGTTGTAGATTGTCGAACCGGGGCGGACAGCCGCCTTCTTCAGGGCAAACCCGGTGAGGAGATAGACCGCCGTGCCGCCCAACAGGGGATAGAGGAACATCCCGTCCATAGCATCCGAGCGAACTCCATGCCCGAACAGGGCGTATACATTCGTGATCACGACGCACCCAAGCGCGGCGCCCAGCCAGATCAGCGGCGTTTTGACCGCGCCTTTACTCGTAGCCGACATAGACAATGTCGCTCACCTTCCTCTCCGAGCTGTTCCCGCCCCGCCGGCCCCACCCGCCTCCGCCGACCGGATCGTTGATGACAACGCCGTTCAGCACCATCGTGGAGGAACCGCCTCCGTCTAGGTTGTAGGCGACCGAGCAGCCGCGCTCGGCAAACTCCCCCGCCAGTTGGTACAGCGAAAGTCCCGTCTCTCCGGCTGCCCGTCCGTCCGACACGATCACGATATAATGGAGCTCGCCTGCCTGCCCGATCGCGGTCCGGGGATTAGAGCCGGATGACCGGCCGGAAATCTCGCTGTTCTCATTGACCGCGATTTCGCCGTCTTCAACCAGCGCGGGACCGAACGAAAAAATCTGCCACGCGTCGTCGTACTCCGTAATGTCGGCGTCGTCTCCAATGACCGATAAATCGCCGTCTTTACCGATCACCAGCGCGTCCGCGCCGTCATACGGCGTATCGCGGTACAGCACCCCGTTGCGGAGCACCCAGCCGGCCTCCCGGAACCCGTAATAGTCCCCGTTGACCGCGAAGACCGCGTTGTGCAGCTCCGCCATATCGGAGGTCGTGTCGGTAATGTTCCTCCCAAAGGTATCCTCCGCCAGCGCGGTCCTCAAAAGCGACGGGTCGGAGAGCCGTATATCCGCCACATACAGCGTCGTGTCGTACTTCCGGATCGTCTCCACCGTGATTTGGATATTCTCGTCCTGATACGAGTCCCCGGTGATCACCGGTTCCGCCGAGACCTCCGGCGACGGCGACGCGGCTGCTATGTCCGACGCAGCCGGCGGCGACGGGATTACCGGCGCCAGCGCCGCGACAGGCGCAACGGCAGCCTGCGGACGGGGGAAGACAAAAGCGTCCAGCAGAACAAAAACAAAGAACAGGGTGAGCGCCGTCCCGTATACTGCGGCAAAGCGGAAAGGCTTCCTCATAAACCGTATGACTGTGTTTATCAGGGTCATTCCCTCCCGGCCTTTTGCGTGGGGTAAGCGGAACACAACATTTTTCTGCACATAGTAGCTCACCGCAAACAGCCCCAAATC
>JAISVO010000066.1 GCA_031271525.1 Oscillospiraceae bacterium | reverse complement strand
CCTTGCTAAGACCCTGTTCTCATAGCTTGCCAAGGGGAGATGGTAAGCTAAAGACATGAAGAAGATAGAGTATACCCCGACGCGCTATCCGAGCGATTTGACAGACAATCAATGGGAAGCGATAAGCGGCTTTTTCCAAACGGCAATAAGAGCAGCGTACACAAACGCTCATTAGTAGAAGCGGTGCTGTATTTAGTGGATAACAGGTGCAAGTGGAGGGCATTGCCGCATGAGTATCCAATACTGGAGTACAGTTAAATCATTTTACTACAGAGCGGTTGCGAGTGGCTTGTGGGAAAAGACAACGGATTATCTCGTTAGAGAGACACGCAAAAGAGCAGGCAGAAGTGAATCCCCAAGTTATTGCCTAATAGACTCCCAAAGCGTTAAGACGAGATCATCGGCGGAAGACCGGGGTATTGACGAGGGGATAAACCGAAAGGGCGAAAGCGTCATTATGAGAACAGGTTCTTAATTGCTAAATGTAATTTGTCCAACCTCAACCCCGGTGTAGTAGTGTTTCAGGATTTCAATGTAACTGAATCCCTGATCTGCCATGCCGTGCGCGCCCCATTGGCTCATTCCGAGGTTGTGCCCGTCCCCTCGCCCGATCACGATATAGACGCCGTCCGTGCCGGTTTGCGGCACGGTTGAGACGGTGTGCAGGCTTCCGTCGCCCGAGAGGACGGTCACCTCGCCGCCGACCGGGATCAGCGCGCCGGTCCCGTCGAGCGCGTACAGTTCACTGCCGGCAGGAGTCGACGTGCCGTCCGGGGCGGTCGCGGACAGGATGGAGTCGCCCGAATAGATATTGTATCGCAGCGACTTGGTTCGGATATTGCCGAAGTTCAGCCTGATACGCGCCATTTCTTTGGAGTAACTTGTGATCAAGTTCCCGTTCCGGTCGTTGAAGGCGACGGTGTGGACGTTGCTCGTATCGGTATAGCGCTGGATGTAGAAGCTGCCCACCCCGTTATGCGCGACTCCGCGCGCGGTTAGCATTGCCGAAAGCTGATCGTTGGTGCAGGTATACCGCCATATGTAGTTCGGGATCACCGCCTCGTCCTCGTAGTTATCGACGACGCCGCGCAGGTAGGGGACCGCTTCGTTCCAGACATTCTCGCTGTTCTCGGTGGCACCGCCGCTGGAGGAGTGGTAGACGGCTGTTTTGCACGCCGCGCCATTGTAGGTGATGAACTGCCCGTAGGTTTCGTCCACCGCCTGATTGGTCAGGGCGCTCGCCTCTCCCATACCCCGGTACACCTGACAGTCGGTGCTGGTGCAGAGGGCATACCCGGCGGCGCGGTGCTTCCGCAGGGTCCCGGCGGCGTATGACCGGGCGGCGACCGCCTGCGACTTCAATGCTTCGATCGGCCACGTGGGGGACATCTCGTAAGGGAGAACCCCCTTCACGTAGTCCTGCACATTGATCGCGTTGTAGACATAGATGTTGTTCCCCTCGAACCGGCGGAACTCAAACATCCCGTAATAGCGTTTCCCTTTGTGCCATGTAATCGGTTTTTCGCCCCCCTCGCCGAGGGGACGTACGCAAAGATGGGCGGTTGTGCCGTAGTCGAATTGAAAGAGGATGTCGGTCGTCCCGGTCCGTACGACCGAGATGCAGTATTTACTGCCGCTGACCCGCGCCCCGCCCGAATCGGCGTAGCTCCCCGAGCGCACCTCCCAGACTCCGTTGGAATACGACACGAACGCGGAAACTCCCTGCGCCCGCAGCGATGCGACGGCGGCTTCCGCCTCTGTCCGCCCGGGATAGGACCCGTGGCTCACGTGAAACGCGCCGACCAGTTCCCCCCCCGCGTTGTCGGAGTAGGCTCCGTTTGCGAGGTAGACGTTTCGGTTCTTCACCATCGTGATCTCTTTGTAGGTTGTTGTCCCGAGGGGGACAAACGCGTTGTCGGCGTTGAGAAAGCCGAACTCATACCCGAGACCCGCATAGTTGTCCAGATTCGCGCCGACCAGCGAGTTGTCCTCGGTGTTGGTTTTTACAGAAAGGCCGATCCGCAACAAAAAATCCGCTTCCGGCGCGGCGTCCGCGCCGGGCGGAGCCACGAGCGGCAGCATTGCGGCGCACAGGAAAAGGCATAACAAACGCTTCATTTCAGAAATCTCCCGTCGTTGCCCCCTTGACAGGGCAAGCCTGTATACGGTAGTATTATACTATGGGGAAGGTGTACAAGCAACCCCCTTTTTCGACAAGATTGTGAAGGAAGTGTCAATATGAAGCAATTTAACGTGGGTGTGCTGGGCGCGACCGGGATGGTGGGCCAACGGTTTGTCAGCCTGCTGGCAAACCACCCTTGGTTCCGGGTCGGCGCCGTCGCGGCGTCGCCGTCCTCCGCCGGAAAGACATACGGCGAGGCGGTGGGCGGACGCTGGGCGATGGAGGACCCCATCCCGGCGGAGATTTCCGCAATGACGGTGCTGGACGCGTCGATCGACCGCCAGAAGATCGCCGAGAGCGTAGACTTCGTCTTCAGCGCGATGGCGATGCCGAAGAACGAGACCCGGCAGCTGGAGGATAGCTACGCTCAGCTGGAGTGCCCGGTGATTTCCAACGATTCGGCGCACCGCTTCACACCCGACGTGCCGATGATCATCCCTGAGATTAATCCCGAACACGCTAACGTCATCCCGGCGTTCCGCAAGCGTCTCGGCGTCTCGCGGGGCTTTGTCGCGGTCAAGAGCAACTGCTCGCTGCAGAGCTACCTCCCGGCTCTCCATCCCCTGA
>JAISVO010000033.1 GCA_031271525.1 Oscillospiraceae bacterium | reverse complement strand
CCTTGCTCATACCCAACACCTTGCCCACGCCGCGCCCGCTTGCTCCCGCGTAATAGATTTTTAGGGCAAGTTTTTTCGTCTCTTCAGGGTATTCCCGCTTCTTCGGGTCAAGTGTATATACAACTCCGCACTCCTTACACATGCAGCGCTGCGTGCCCGACGGATTGAACCCTTTTTTGATTTGATTTTCCACCTTGCCGCACTCGGGGCAACGGCAGTTTTCATCTGTCGCTACTTTTCTCATGCACCTAATTATATCATAAAGAGTTGCGTTTGGCCACTCATGGACAGGTCTATTGAGTCTCACTGTGCTCGCCTTACCCGCGAAACCCCGCGCCGCAGGCTTCGCGCAATGTCTTTACCCGGGCGACATGCATCCCGTCCGGTATTATGAGATTTTTTGTCCCCTGCGCCGGGATGACCGCCGTGCGGAACCCGAGACGGCAGGCTTCGCTCAGCCGCCGCTCGATAAACGGCACGCTCCGCAGTTCCCCGGCTAACCCCACCTCGCCGAAGGCGACCAGATCGCCGGGCAGCGGATTGTCCTTATGGCTCGAAACCAGCGCCAGCAGCGCCGGGAGGTCGGCCGCCGGCTCACCCATCCGTAAACCGCCAACCACGTTGAGGTAGACGTCCTGATTGCCGACATACAGCCCGGCGCGTTTCTCCAGCACCGCCAGCAACAGCATCGCGCGGTTGTATTCCAGCCCGGAGACGGTGCGGCGGGGCGATGGGAAGGGCGTCGGGGTCACAAGCGCTTGAATCTCGGCGAGGACCGGACGGCTTCCCTCCATCACGCACGCGACACAGGTGCCGGATACGTTCAGCGGACGCCCCGCCAGCAGCGTTTCCGAGGGCGACGGCACCTCGCGCAGCCCCTCGTCGGCCATCTCGAAGACGCCGATCTCATGGGTCGAGCCGAACCGGTTCTTTTCAGCCCGCAAGACCCGGAGCTGCTTATCCCCCTCGAAGTACAGCACACAGTCCACCATATGCTCTAAAACCTTAGGTCCGGCAATCGCACCTTCTTTGTTGATGTGCCCCACTAAGAAGACGGTGACGCCGTTTTCTTTTGCGAGCCGCATCAGCGACATCGCGCATTCGCGCACTTGGGCGACGCTGCCGGGGGCGCTCGCGAGGTCGTTCCGCCGCATTGTCTGGATCGAGTCCACTACCAGAATATCGGCGTTACGGGCGGCTTCCAGAACGCCTTCCAGCTCGGTCTGCGCCAGCACCAGAAGGTCGCCCGCGCCGAGTCGTTCGCCTCGCAGCCTGAGCTGGCGGGCACTCTCCTCCCCCGAGTTATACAGCACGGTGTGCCGTTTCGCGAGGGAACCGCACACCTGCATTAAGAGAGTAGACTTGCCGATCCCCGGCTCTCCGGCGATCAGGCAGAGGGAACCCGCCACCGCGCCGCCGCCCAGCACCCGGTCCAGCTCGTCAAACCCGGTGGGGAACCGGGTCTCTTCGGCGAGCCGGATTGAGCTGAGTTTCACCGGCGGTTCATATCCGATGGTACCGCCGGAAGATGCGCCGGACGGGGCCGCTTTGGCCCCTTTCTTCGGGGTCGGCTCCACCGGTGCTTCCACAAGGCTGTTCCACGCGCTGCAGGCGGGGCATTTCCCCATCCACTTGGCGAACTCGTTGCCGCATTCAGAGCAAAAAAAGGCGGTCGCGCGCTGTTTCATAGTGCTGTCATCCTTCTTTATCGTTGTTTATGGGTAAGACGCAGCTGTACCTCCGGATTGATTTTTCTCCGTACCGTTTCATGAAGGGAATCGTGTTGAACCCGCACTTCCGGTAGAAGTTAACCGCGTCGTCGTCGGTTTCGGCGCGGATTTCTAAGTTATGCCGATCCCGCTCTTCTGGGCGTGCCTGACGACGGCAATATGGCATATCTCCAAAAAGCCGGGAAGTATGCGGAATCCGCATAGTCCCACTGGCTCGCCGTTGTCGGACCAAATATAGAACCGTTCGCCCGGATAACGCTCCAGCGCGGCACCAGTTTGCCGATTACCGCGAACTCCTCCTGCGGGTGCGGCAGCAGGTGTGCCATTGACACGTCGAATTTAACAATTGTGTAGGGCATACCCTACCTCCTCACATTCCGCTGCGGACTGCCTGCGGCAGCATTCAGCCTGTTGATCTTTGCCGCAAGCTTCGCTATTTCGTCTGTAATGATTTCGGGAACATTTGTACTATATTTTGGCTCGTTATCTGTGCCGGAAAAGTAGACAGAGCCGATGAAATCAGCGTTCATAATCCGCAGGAGACGTTTTCCCATAGCCATAGCGGTTTTTTCATAATTGTCGCCGCCATCCACCAAAATAATCGCTCCGTTGCGTTTTTTTGCCGGCAATACTTCTATACCGCGAAACCTTCTCGCTGTATAAAGGTATTGCAGTCTGCTCATAACGCTCAATAGAGAACCGGTCAGTTCCGCAAAATATATGGGCGAAGCGATAAGGATGTTGTCGGATTCGCAGATGTATCGATAGACGTTCTGCATCCCGTCATTCACGGCGCATCCCTCGTTTGCCCAGCAGAAACGGCAATCAGTGCAGGGAGAAATGTCCGCGCCGTAAGTGTTTACAATGGTGACGTCTCCTGACAGCCGGACACGAAGCGCGTTTATCAAGGCCGCCGTACCGCCGTTCCCGCGCGGCGAACCGTTGAATATCAAGGTTTTCATAGGTGTTTGTCCCACTCGCACAAATTCCTCCACCGGGTCAGCCAATCCAACTGATTGTCCAGCGCTGCGCCGCTCAGGCAGCTGTACCCATACAGTTCCATGATGGTCGCTTGGGTCGCGAAGTGCTGAAGCGCGATCAGGGCGTGGAATGCGTTCCTTTCGGCTTCGCTGACTGGACGGTACTTTGTGTATTCCGGCAGAAACTGCGACAAAACTGTGTTGGACCTCTCAAGATCCTTCTCATCGAGGAGAAAATAGTTCGTTTGGTTGCAGAACAGTGCGATGTCGTACATCAGGAGTCCGACACAGGCGGTGTCGAAGTCGTGGACCACCAGAGCGCCGCCGGGGGTCCTGCGGACATTCCCGCAGTATAAGTCGCCGTGGCAGACCCCGCGCGGAAGGTGCTGAACCTTCTCCCAGAGCGCGTCGCCGTATGCCGAAAACTCGTCTGTGCGGGGGTAATCACTGCCCCGCAGGATGTTGATATACCGGTCAATGTAGAACCGCTTGTCCCGCTCAACCAAGCTCCCGGGGTACGATTGCAGTTCCCGATGGAGCCGTCCGGTCAGCGCTCCGGCTTCCTCGGCGTTCCGTTTCGGGTCGGAATCCTCCCCCTCGACGTAATCGTACAGTATATACAGCCGGTCGTCCTCGGTAAACGACGGCGACCCGTCTTTTGTGCGGACAATCAGCGGCACCGGGAAGTCCTTTTCATGCAAAAACATCTGTATCTCCGTGCCAGTCACGACGGTATCGAAAAACGCGGGCTTGATATTTCGCAGGAAGTACTTCCCGCCGCTGCTTGAGTAGCCGGCGTAGGACGCGCTTCCTCCGTCCCGCAGGTGCTCCAGTGTGTCGAAACGCAACGGGTAACGGGCGTTCAGGGTATCCAGCAGTTTTGTCATGTTGCCCTCACACCCTCTTCGCCTTTACGATCAACGATAACGGGAACCGCTTCGCCTTGCCCGGCGCGTAATACGCCGACGAAAACTCGGCGTCCCGTGAAAGCGTTTCCTTGTCAGTCTCTTCCACCATTCGCTCCACGGCAAGCCCTGCGGCGGCGAGGGCGTTGACGTAGTCGCACAGACGGCGGTTGTAAAGCGTCATGGGGTTGTCCAGCTTCCGGAAGTTGAATGGTGCCGGTTCGTAATAATTTCCGGAAAAGACAAGCTTCTCGTCAACAGCCTCTACACAGTGTAAAAACGGGTGATCCCAGCTGAAGATAAATATCCCGCCCGGCTTGAGGTACGAAGCGATCAGGGTAAACGTCCTTTGTAAATCAACCGTCCAGCCGATGGCGTAAATCGAGTATACGACATCAAAATATCCCGGCGGCAGCCCGGGGTTTTGCTCCATCGGGGAGCAAAAGAGCGTTGGCGCATAGCCATGCCCCCGCAGGAGCCGCTCGGCGGTTTCTGTCTGCCGGTCGGACATGTCCAGTCCCCAAAGTTCGCTCGCCCCGTGTCTGCCGCACCACAGGAGCGAATGCCCGCTGCCGCACCCAATGTCCAACACCGCTTTCCCGGTCAGGTCGGGGAACAGGCGAAGCTCGTCCTCGCCGGGGCACAGACAGCCATAGGCCGGCAGGGCGGTGACGCCGAAGAAACTGTCGGCAATCGCGTTCCATGAATTTTTGTTCCGGGTGAGGATTGCGCTGTGCAAGTCAACCTCATAGAACGCGGTGTGGTATTTCCCCAGCAAGACCTTCGTCCCGACATGCCGGAATCCGTGCCGCTCGTAGAAGGCGCGCACCTTTGGGCGCAGCGCGTGGGTATCCAGCCGCAGGGTTGTCTTTCCGCGGCGGACCCCTTCGGATTTAGAGAAGTCCATCAGCGCGTCGGAGACACCCAGCTTCCGGGCGGCTTTTGTTACCGCCAGTTTGTGCAGAAAGAGCGATTCATCCGGCGGCACATCCGGCCAGAAGAACGGGTCGTCCTCGATCAGCGCCATACACCCGGCGGGGGCCCCGTCCAGATAGGCCAGATAAAAGTCACTGGCACTGTACTTCTTCGAAAGCGCGTCCCAAGTCACTTCGCTTGCGCCCCACAACGGGGTCCCCTTATCGTTTAACCATGTCACGGTGTCGAGCAGCACCCGCTCAAGGACTGCGATGTCGCCGGACGACGCCTGCTCGATTGTGATCATACGCTCCACTCCTGAGACCTCAAGACTGCGCCGCGATGTCCGAAAACGCTTTGCCGAGTTCCGGGTCGAGGAAGCCCCGGAGGAGCCGGTCGTAGCCGCCGCTGCCGGTCGTGTCCCATAACATTGGGCACATCCCACGCTCATAGACCGCCTTACAGACCGCGAGGATGTACTCGTTTACCTCGCCTGGTTCCTTGCCCCCCCGCGAAGCGCCGTATTCCCCGAAGATGACCGGGATTCCCTCGTCCGCGAAGGTGGTCTTCATCAGGTCCATGTTAGCGTTCAGTTCGGCGATGTCGCTGTCGGTACCCCAAGTCGGGCGGAGGCGTCCCCATGACGCGTTCTCCTCTAAGATCGCGAACGTCGAGGGAGTATAGTAGTGTACCGAGACGGCACAGCGGTTCTGCGGGTCGTCCGGCATTTTGAACATCGGGTCGCAGGTGAGGGCGATGTCGGTGCTGTAGCCCGCGATCAGGAGGAACCGTTTTTCATTGTTGCCGCCCGAGGAACGGACGAGGTCGACAAAGATCTGATTGATTTCATTCGCGAGCCCGTACGCTGTGTCCTTCCCCTCGGTGCCGCCGTACCGGTTCCAGAGCTGGTCAAAGGCCAGCTCCTCGTTCAATGATTCCAGCATCAGGCGGTCGCCATAGTCTTTGAAGCGTTCGCAGATTTGCGTCCATATGGCTTTGTACTTCGCCATGCAGTCGTCCTTCCGCTCGTCTTGAAATCCTTCCCACCAACCGCCGTCCCAGTGGATGTTGACGAGGGCTGTCATATCGTACTTGATGACCCAGTCCACAAACTGCTGTACCCGGTCCATCAGCGGCTGATGGATGGTGTAGTCCTCCGCCATCAGATTGCTCCACGCCACCGGGATCCGGACCGACTTGAATCCGGCTTCGGCGTAGCCTGCGATCATATCCTCCTCGATGATCGGGCTGCCCCACGCCGTTTCGAAGCTCGCGATGTCGGGGGCAATCCAGTCGCCGCATGCCTCCAGCGTATTCCCGATGTTGATGCCGATCCCCATCTCGGCGACAAACTCGGTGACGGTGATGTCCCGCATCTCGCCCGGTACGGCGGCGGCCGGTGCCGGTTCCCCTTCGGACGGAGTCTCAACCGGCGGGGAGGATTGGTTGGGCGGCGGGCTCGAAGGAACCTCGCCGCAGCTTGTGAGGAGCGCCGCTGTCAGGACGGCGACTGTGAGGACAGCCAGATAATTCTTCAATGGTATGCACTTCCCATTCAAAATTTGTGACCTAAGTATACAACCGCATGAAAAAAAAAGCAACCGGGCAAAGCGAAAAACCCCGCCGTGGGGGTTCTCGCTTCGCCCGGGTACTGTTACGCTCCTGCCGGAGCGGCTCCGCTTAATTGTTGCAGCAGCAGCACAGAACCACGATGATTAAAATGATCCAAATGCAGCAGTTATCGCCGCCAAACCCGCCGAATCCCATTTCATTCACCTCACTTTTTGATTTACGCACCCAGCATTTTGCCGGGTGTTCATCTGACCCATCGTATGCCGTCGGAAAGCGGGAGGTTCCAATGTCACAAAAGGCGGCTTCATTGCTATAATGGTATCGAGAGAGAGGAAATCTTTCCATAACAAACTATTAGGAGGTAAATCAGCTATGGCCGAAAAAAACTCTTGCGCGGTCGGCTCGGTCACAGGTGTTGACAGCAAGCACGCGATAAAAGAAGCAGTCTGCGTCCATACACAGAAAATATACGACGCTTGCAGGGAATAACACGCTCCTAGTTGTATACAAAAAATCACCCGCGCCATCGGACAATATCAATGTCGGGCGCGGCGTTATATCCGCTTCCCTTCGGCTTGCGGTACTCGGCGCGGGCGACCAGCGATTTGACGATCCGATTCCGTTCATACGGCGTACCGTCCCAATACCGCTCTAAGACCGTTTGTAACCGCCGAACCGTGACTCCGGGGTCCGCTTGCGCGTCGCTGAGAGCTTCGCGCGCGGTCTGGATCCGTTCCTTGAGCTCATCGCGGCGGGAGAGAAACGTATCGATGTCGTAAACATCCTTCTCCAGCAGTTCATGAGTCCTCCCCATTTGCGCGTTCAAGCGGGTCAGTTCGTCATGGATAGCTTTCCGTATGGCGTCGCGATTGGCTGCCGTTCTCTGACGGTAGTCCGACGATTCCAAATCCTTTAGGCTGTCCTCCAGCTGGGAAAAGAGCACCTTCTCCACAACATCCTGCTTGCTGGACTTACAGCATCCGGAGGTAGGGCACAGGATCACCGGCGATTGGGCCGCGCGGTTGTACAGCGGCTGCCGGACCATAGATTTTCCGCAGTTCGCGCAGAAGAGAATTCCCGCGAGCGGGTTTTCCAGTTGATCCGGTTTCCGGTAGGGAGGATGATACTTCCCATCGAGCATTTTGTTAGCCTCTCTGAAATCATCTTCTGAAACAACAGCCCCGTGCAGACCGTCCACGACGAGCCAATCGGCGCGGGACTTTAGCCGTTTTACATGCTTCTGCCCCTCACCCTTCGGGCGAGTAAAGGCGTATTGGTTCCAAACCACTTTACCGATATACACGGGGTTGCGGATCATCTTCGCAACCGTCGAGCGGCTGAACTTATCCCCCCGGCGGGGCCGAAACCCGATCGCGTGGAGACGGTCGGCGATCGCTTGACAACCGACGCCCTGCAGGTATAGCTCGAAGATCAGCTTGACGCCCTCGGCTTCACGCTCATCGATAATCAGCGTAGGTTTTTTGTTGACCCGCGTTTGCCGGTATCCGAACGGCGCGTTGGAAATGTAGCATCCCTCCTCGACGGATTTTACAATCCCGCGCCGAAGCCGCCCCCGGATCATCTTGTATTCCTCGCGGGCAAACAGCGCTTTGAAGCCGATTAAGGAATCATCCGTGTCGTCGGACAGATTGTATGTCTTCTCCAGCGTGACGATCTGAACCCCGGCGTCCCGGATGGCGTCAAAAATAAGCCCCTGATCCCGCATCGCGCCGCGCCCCAGACGGTCGATGTCCATGCACAGGATTGCGTCGTATCTATCCAGTTCACCCAGCAGTTTCAGCATCTGCGGGCGGGCATATAAACTGTCGCCGCTGGCGACCTCCTCATACAGCGCCGCGACAGTGAGGTTGAGTGCTTCCGCGTGACGCGTCAGAGAGTCCTTATGACGGGCGAGTGTGGCTTCCACCGGCTCTTTTTCCTCCGCCCGGCTCTTTCTGAGGTAGATCGCGCAAACCAAGAAATCATCTCCCTCCGTCCGCGAAAGGCACGCAAGGGGCCATGCAGTACAATCATAAGCTTTACCGAGGTGATTGGATTGGCCAGAAAACCGCTGAACCCCGCCGGCTTCGAGGTCGTCAGCAGGGAGGTTCTTCCCGACGGCCGCACTAAAAGAGTCCTCCGCAACGGATCCGTTTGCCACACCGTGCCTCTGCCGGCAGGGGAAAGGCTTGCCGGGATGATAAAGAATGCCTGTGATGTTCAGTATGGGATGATTGAGCGAAAAATGCGTGAAGAGACGAAAAATTTTTGAACCTTTATGGGATTGCAAAAAGCTGCCTCAGCGTTTACAATATGGATACGAATCTCCATAGGAGGTGCCTATGATCTCACTTAAAAGCGTCCGCAAGACCTTCCGGGTGGCGAAGCGTCAAGCGGGTTTTTCACGTGCCGTCAAAGCGCTGTTCAGCCGGGAATACGAGCTTGTCCGCGCTTTAGACGACATCAGCTTTGACATACGGGACGGCGAAATGGTGGGCTATATCGGTCCCAACGGGGCGGGGAAGAGCACCACGATCAAGATCATGTGCGGTGTCCTTACCCCGGACAGCGGTTCCTGTAGCATCGACGGACGGACGCCGTGGAAGGAGCGGATCGCCCACGTCCGGGAGATTGGCGTCGTATTTGGGCAACGCAGCCAGCTCTGGTGGGACGTCCCGGTCGCAGACAGCTTTCAGCTCATACGGGATATATACAAGGTGGACGGAGCGTCATACCGGAAGACTCTGGATGAGCTGACCGAGCGGCTTGACCTGAACGAAATTCTGAAAACACCGGCGAGGAGTCTGAGTCTCGGGCAGCGGATGCGGTGTGAAATCGCGGCGTCCCTGCTACACAGCCCGCGTACCCTTTTTCTGGACGAGCCGACGATCGGACTGGACGCGGTCAGCAAGATCGCGGTGCGCCAGTTTATCAAGAAGCTCAACGCCGAGCGGGGGACGACGGTGATCCTCACCACCCACGATATGCAGGACATCGAAGCGTTGACCGAGCGGATCCTGTTGATCGGAAAAGGTAAAATCCTGCTAGACGGCAGTCTGGCGGAGCTGAAGAAGCGTTCGCCGGAAGCGCTGGATATGACTTCGGAGGAGATGGTCGCGGCGCTCTATAGGGAATTCAAGATATGAAGCCGTACTTTGGTATCTTCCGGCTGCGGTTCATCAATGCATTGCAATACCGCGCCGCGGCGCTGGCGGGGATCGCCACCCAGTTTGCTTGGGGTTTCATGGAGATCTTCGCCTTCGCGGCGTTCTACCGCACCGACCCGGGCGCGTTCCCGATGGCGTTCAGCGAGACCGTCTCGTACATATGGCTCCAGCAGGCGTTCCTCGCTCTCTTTATGATGTGGTTCTGGGAGGGCGACATCGCTTCGTCGATCACAAGCGGCTCGATCGCTTACGAAATGGTCCGCCCGGCGGACCTGTACGTCCGGTGGTTCTGCCAAGCGTCCGCCAACCGGCTGGCGCGGGCGGCGCTTCGCTGCGCCCCGATCCTGCTCGTCGCGTTCCTCCTGCCTGCGCCCTACCGAATGTCCCTGCCGCCAAGCATCGGGCAGTTCGCGCTGTTTATCCTGTCGGCGGCGCTCAGCTTGGGGGTTGTGGTGTCCTTTTCGATGCTGATATACATTTCCCTCTTCTTTACTCTGTCGCCGTCCGGGGTACGTTTGATTACCGCCGTGCTGAGCGACTTCCTCGCCGGCGCGACGATTCCCCTCCCTTTTTTTCCCGAGCCGGTACGCGCCGTTGTCGAGTTGCTGCCCTTCGCCTCAATGCAGAACATGCCCCTTCGGGTCTACACTGGGAACATCGCGGGGGCCGACGCGCTCCGCGGTTTGCTTCTGCAGATATTTTGGCTTATGATGTTGCTTCTGGCCGGGCGGCTGACGATGAAAAAAGCGCTCAACAAGGTAGTTGTGCAGGGAGGGTAAAATGGGTTTATATATCAAATATTTCGCCATGCACCTCAAAAGTCAGATGCAATACAAGGTGAGCTTCTGCCTAACCGCTCTCGGACAGTTTTTGGTGTCCTTTTCTGCGTTTTTGGGGATATATTTCATGTTTACCCACTTTAACACTGTTGAAGGGTTTACGTTTCAAGAAACTCTGCTTTGTTTCGCAGTTGTTCTGATGGCGTTTTCGCTGGCCGAAATGCTGGGACGCGGGTTCGACCTTTTCCCGCGTATGTTGGGCAACGGCGAGTTCGACCGCGCTCTTGTGCGGCCTCGGAATGTCATCTTCCAAGTCCTCCTCTCCCAGATGGATTTTTCGAGGCTTGGAAGGGTGATTCAAGCGGCGCTCGTCTTTGTCTACGCTATTCCGAACAGCGGAGTTTTGTGGACGTGGGATAAGGTGGTAACCCTCATTTTAATGGTGACTTGCGGAAGTTTGGTCTTTTTTGGTCTTTTTCTCCTATATGCCGCGATCTCGTTTTTCACGGTGGAGGGTCTGGAGTTTATGAACATTTTCACAGACGGTGGGCGGGAGTTTGGACGGTATCCTTTTTCTGTATACGGGGAGAATATTCTTCGGTTTTTGACATATATCATTCCGCTGGCGCTCTTTCAAATCTACCCGCTTCTGTATCTATTGGGCAGAGTAACCTCTCGGCTTTACATGCTGCTCCCGCTTGTGAGTCTGCTGTTTCTGGTACCCTGCGTCCTGCTGTTCCGCCTCGGCCTGCGGCGGTATAAGTCGACGGGGTCTTAATCCATTAACTGGACAAAAAATAAATTTTCCAAAAGGACTTGACAGAAAAAAATACTCTGGTATAATTACGGCATAGTGGGAAAATCGAAAGGGCAAACTTGCCGGAAGGCAAGGACGCAAAACTACAGGGCCTGAACCGCGATACCTGCGGGTGGCAGCCAGTTGCCGAAGATGTGTGTAACCGCACTGTTCTTCCGGTATGCTGGGCGAACAGTGCTTTTGTGTGCCGTTACGTTCCGGTTTCCGCTCTGACGTGCCCCGCTATGTCCATTCTTCTTTACCCATCTAAACTCGCCCGCGGCCGATTGGCAGCGGGCACCTTTTTTATTGAGGAGCGCTTTCATCGTCCGGCAAGGAGTTTTAGAGCTACAAACCTTCGAACATCGCGGTGCTCAGGTATTTCTCCCCCCGGTCGGGGAAGATGACAACAATGAAGCCGCTTTCCAGTGTCCGCGCGACCTCTCTCGCCGCGAGCATCGCCGCCCCGCTGGACATCCCGACAAAGATCCCCTCCTCCCGGATGATCTGCCGCGCGGTCTCGAAGGCGGCTTCGGTCTCGATCAATATGCTGGTATCCACCTGCGTGCGATCGTAGATCTCGGGCACAATCGCCTCCTGCATATTCTTCAGCCCTTGGATATAGTGCCCCTTGACCGGCTGCGCCTCGATCACCTTGATCCCCGGGTTGTGTTCCTTCAATCCCATACCGACCCCCATCAAGGTTCCCGAGGTGCCCAGAGACGACACAAAGTGGGTGACCCGCCCTTCGCTCTGCCGCCAAATCTCCTCCGCCGTGGTGCGGTAATGGGCCAATTTGTTGTAGACATTGGAAAACTGGTTTGGGTTGAAATACATCTCGGGCTGATCCGCGAGGAGCGCGCGGGTCTTCAGGATTGCGCCGTCGGTCCCCTGATCGGCCGGGGTTAGGATAATTTCGCCGCCGAATGCCTCGATCATTCGACGCCGTTCGAAGGAAACCGCCTCGCTCATCACGATAGTAACCCCATAGCCTTTCACCGCGCCGATCATCGCGAGTCCGATCCCGGTATTCCCGCTGGTCGCCTCGATGATCCGCATCCCCGGCTTAAGAGTCCCCGAATGCTCCGCTTGCTCAATCATCTTGAGAGCGATCCGGTCCTTGATGCTCCCGGTGGGATTGACTCCCTCCACCTTCGCGTAGATTTCCACATCCGGGTTGAGGTTGAGCGCGTTGATCCGCACAAGCGGGGTGTTTCCGATTGTATCAAGAATTGAGTTAACCATGAATGTCACCTCGGAATAGATTGTTGCATTCAGTATACCATCGCTGCGGTGCGGATACAAGGGAGATTTGACAGGGCGGAACAAACAGCGGAGATAAGATTTCCGTAACCCACAACTGCCCCCCGGCATAAGATGATACCGGCGAACGCGGTCGATTTCAGCGTGACACGCCGCGCGGGCCGGAAAGGGGTTTTCAAGAATGGGCATTGACCAAGACGCCGAACTGACACTGGTTGTCACGGATGACCAATTCCCCCCCGAGGTCATCGAGGAGTTTGACGACGGGAAAGGAGCGGAGGACGATGAGCAACAGCCCGTTGGTTAAGTACACCCGGTTAAGTCCCAACTGCACCAAGCCGCGTAACCATGTGATTGACACCATCACCATCCACTGCATGGCGGGCAACTGCACGGTGGAGTCCTGCGGCGCGATTTTCGCGCCGGCGTCCCGGCAAGCGAGCAGCAACTATGGGATCGGCAGCGATGGACGGGTTGCGCTCTATGTGGACGAAGCAAACCGCTCATGGTGCACCTCCTCCGGCGCGAACGACCACCGCGCGGTCACCATTGAGGTGGCGAATGACGGAGGTGCGCCCGACTGGCATGTCTCGGACGCGGCGTACCAGTCAATAATCAGCCTTGTAGCCGACATCTGCCAACGGAACGGCATAACGGAACTTGTTTGGCGTCCCGACAAGAACAATCCGGGCAACATGACGGTGCACCGCTGGTTTGCCAACAAATCCTGCCCGGGGGATTATTTGTTCAACCTCCACGGTCAGATCGCTTCTGAGGTTAACAAGAAGCTGAAGACCCCCGGCACGGACACGCTGGACCTTGCCGTGAAGAACGCCGTGCCGATCATCGTGGCGAATGAGGGCAGCTACACAACGCTCGCGAAGGACGACAACGGGGCGCTGTCAATCGGGGAATTCGGGTGGCACGCCTCCCGGGCTCTCGCGCTGATGCGGATGATCGTTTCGTTTAATAACCCGAGCGCGCAGAAGATCTTGGGCGACGCTTTGTACAATGAGATTACGCGAGCGGCGAGCGGCGCGTGGGACAAACGCGTTCCGACCGACGACGAAGCGGCTAAAATCGTCAATCTGCTGAAGACGCCGGAGAGCAAGAAGGCGCAGGATACTCTGGCGCAGACCGACGTAAAGACCTATGTGGAGAAGGGAATCAGCTACGGGCTGACCGACTGTGGCGCGTTGATCTATTTTGCGGACGGCGTCAACCAATACGGCACCGCGTCGGCGCTGTGGAAGAACATCACGGCGGAAGCGCTGAAAGGAAAAGGCGATGTCGCCGCTATGTACCAAGCGACCAAGAACCAGACGCAGAACTATCTCGCCCGCCGGGAAAAGGTGTATGGAAAGGTGCTTGCCCTCAACTTGAGCGGCACCGCGCCGGTTGGCGGTAGCCGGACGGTTCCGAGTACCGTGCGGGTAACGGCGGACGCCCTGAACATCCGGAACGGCCCCGGAACGAGCTTCAGTATCACCGGCGTCATCAAGGACAAAGGAGAATATACAATTGTGGAGACGGGCAGCGGACCCGGGGCGAACCGCTGGGGCCGGCTGAAAAGCGGCGCCGGTTGGATCTCCTTGGACTACACCGTCAAAGCGTAGGGGAAGGGACGCCCTTGGGCGTCCCTCAGCTCATTGTGACAGCATAGTCCGGGCGGCGTTGACCTCGGAGGCGGGAGCCTCTTTGACCGGATACCAACCCCGGGAGAAAGAGATGTCGAACAGTTCACTTTGGATGTTGTGCTCTTCCTTGAGGATGCTGAGGAACGCGTCGCGCAGCTCTGTGTTTTTGCACTCGCCCGCCCGGGTATTGTGATTCGAGGTGATGTGTTTCTGGGTGGAGAGGAGGTCGAAGACCATCTCCTTATCGCCTAGGGTTCCCTGTGACGCTTCTGCCATCTGTTTTCGTCCTCCTTACGGATTGAGGTGAGACATCAAGGTGTCAAAATGCCGTTGGTGGCGGGTCGCGATCTCCTCAAACTTTTGTTTGAGCGCGGGGTCGTTGCATTGACCCGCCATCGTGCGGTATTTTTTTGCGACCACACCCTCGTCGGAAATCTGATCCTGCAGCGCGGTCAGTTCCTTTGCCGTCATGTTGTACCTCCTTTGTTTGCAGGTTTGCTTCCTAGTATTGGTCAATGGGGGAGAAGATATGTATACTGTTTGTCGTGGTGCCATGTGCGCCGGTGCTTGACAAAGAAAAAAATGTACAGTATACTGTTTACTATCGGTAAATCTGGCCAATATATAGATATAGGGGGACAGGCTTTTGAAATCGCTGTTCATGCGGAAGATGGATCCCCGCTGTGTCTACTGCGCCCTCGGAAGGTCCCTCAACGCCAAGGAAGTGGCCTGTGTCAGGCAGGGGGTCGTCGGGGCTTATGACCGTTGCCGGTCCTTCCGGTACGACGCGCTGAAGCGTGTGCCTGCTAAGCCCGAGAAGCTTGGCCGGGACTACGGTGACGGCGATTTTACTCTGTAGAATAAGGGAGAGGTACAGATGAGATGTCCGTTTTGCGGCGACATTGACAGCAAAGTGGTGGATTCCCGTCCCACCGAAGAGGGAAGCAGCATCCGTCGGAGACGGGAGTGTCTCAAGTGCGCAAAGCGCTTTACCACTTACGAGACGATCGAGAGCCTGCCGCTGTTGGTGATCAAGAAAGACGGCACACGCCAGACCTTCAACCGTTCCAAGCTGCTCAACAGCCTCGTCCGCGCCTGCGATAAGCGTTCGGTCACCCTCGGGCAGCTCGAGGAGCTGGTCACCGACATCGAGCAGCAGCTCCTGAACAGCTTGGACCGCGAGGTTCCCTCCTCCCGGCTGGGCGACCTTGTGATGGAGCGCCTGCGCGAGATCGACGAAGTCTCTTACGTACGTTTCGCGTCGGTCTACCGCCAATTTACCGATGTCTCTACCTTCTTGGACGAGGTTAATAAGCTTCTGCACGCCCGGAAGGAAACGCTATGAAGCGTCTGCATTGCCTCGCCGCGGTACTCTTCCTCCTGCTGGCATCCTGCGGGACACCCGAGCCGCCGCTTCCCTCCGACCCTTCGCCGAGCGACCCGAACGAGCCGGTGCTGACCAAGCGGAATATCACCCTGACGGTGTGGGAGTCCGAGGCGGCGCTGCCATTCATCGAGGAGGCGGCGGACGAGTTTTCAAAGAGATACCCCAATATTTCGGTACGGGCGGTCGCCGTCGAGCCGGAGGAAGCGGCGGCCGGTTTCCGGGATGCCGAATCCGCCAATCTGAGTTCACTTTCGTCCGCGTCTCAGCCCGATCTGTTCGCAGTTCCCCACACCGATATCCGGCGGCTCGCGGAGAACCTCGACATACTGCCCGCGAGGAACCAAGAGAAAGCCCGGTCGTCGTCACAGCTCGCCTGTGTCCGGGGCGCGACGGTCAACGGCATCATCTACGGCTACCCGGTGGCGGCGTCCACCTTAGCGCTCTTTTACAACCGGGAGGTTGTAAAAGAGCCTCCCGGGACATGGAGCGGGCTGGCGTCGTTTTCGGCCTCGTTTGAGGGAACCTACGGTTTTATCCTTCCGGTCGGGTCGGCGTATCACGTCCTCCCCTTCACTACGCTGGGCAACAACCTGCTCTTCGGCCCGAGCGGGGAGAACGCCCAAAACTCTTTCTTGCAATCCCCCCCGGCAATCGCCGGGATGGGGACATTCGCGTCCCTCCGCGCCGCTTTGGATGTCCCGGCGGCTGAGCTGACCACAGAAAAGTCGGTGAGCGCGTTCGCCTCGGGACAAGCCGCAATCTGTGTCGCCGGGTCGTGGGATGTGGCGGCCTTCACGGGGATCGACTACGCGGTCGCGCCGCTGCCCGCCTTCGACGACGGGGGAATGGGCGCGACGGCGCCCGCCGACATACGGGTGATGGTGGTTTCGGCATGGTCGGAGCAGCCGGACGAAGCCTCGGCGTTCGCCGACTTCCTCCTCACCGAGCCGATGCAAAGGCTGCGTTTAAGCCTCACCGGGGAAATACCGTCGGTCAGTTTCACTGCAGTCAGTCCCCCTTACGCGGCTGGCTTCATCCGGCAGCTGGAGAACGCGTTCGCCACCCCGACCATCCCCGGAGCCGACCGCTTCTGGAGCGGTTTTGGCTTTGTGGCGTCCCGCATCTGGGACGGCGCGGACCCCGCCGAGCAGCTCTCCGCCTTCAACGCCTCGATCGTCACGCCACCGGTTGCGGACGGTGGTTCGTAAGGCGCGGCAAGCCGTCGCACACGAAGGTTCCGCTTGACAAAAACATTTTGACTTTTGAGTGACAATGCTGTATGATACATACGGAGTGTTTCTGAAACTTGGGGGGATTGCCGTGTTCAACACAGAGGACGAAATTTTTTCCCAACACATGTCACTGAGGCAGACCTGTGCGTACTTACAGGGCGAAGAAGTTCGGATCAAAGACTTCCTCGGTATTTCGGGGTTTTTCTCGGTCACCTTCACCGGCTGCGGAATGATGTACGCGCTGTGCAAGTCCGCCGAGCTGTCGCTGAAGATACGGGGCGGGCTGACCACCATGTCATACGCCGCCGGTGACTTGATGCTGAACGCGGAGTATTACCGGGACATGCTGAACGGCACGTTGATGATTGTGCCCAGCCGTTCGGGTCAAACCTCTGAGGTCCTCACGGCGGTGCAGCGGTACCGCCAAGAGTCGGGCGCGCAGACCATCTCGATCTGCCCGCAGAAGTCATCCAAGCTCGCGAACGTGAGCGATTTGGCGCTGGAGATGCCTTGGGTTAATGATGAAACCGCCACCGCCACCCGCTCGGCGACCAACATATACTTAACAAACCTTTACATAATCGGCCTTCTTTCGGGCGACATGCTCCTGTTGGATGAACTCCGCAAAGCGGCGGATAATCAGGAAATGTTCATCCAGCGGTATGCCGCCGAGCTGGAGGGGATCGGGCAGAGCGGCACATGGGACAAGATCACGGTCGTTGCCGACGGGGAGCTGGCGGGCGTGGCGCAAGCCGGGATGATCGCGATCGGGCGGATGTGCGGTATCCCGACCGACTTTTCCAATATCCTCGACATCCGGCACAGCATCATCGGTCAGATCGACAACCGGACGCTTGTCATCGTGGTGGTTTCCCCGCTGGACGACGCCTATCAGGGCGTCCTGCTCCATGAACTCGTGAAGCGCGGCGCGCAGATCATGACGATTTCCTCAAAGAAGGACAACATCTTCGGCTCGGCGCTGAACGTCACCCTGCCGGAATACCAAAACTATGGCGTGCGCGGCATCCCGCTCCTGTTTTCTCTGCAGGCGATTGCCTACAACAAGGCGATTTCAGACGGAAAAAACCCCGACATCGGCGACGGCTCACCGCCGTGGATCCGATTATAACGAACGTGCAGGGGCGATGGAGTATCGCCCCTTTTTGGTTGCGTAATTAAAGAACATACGGAGGTTGGTGAAATTGAATAAGCAATGGCTTTCCGTACTTGCCGGGGATGTGGAGGGACGGCACGGCAAGGCTGTACGGGACAGGTTGTTCGGTGACATCGAGGGTGCCGGGGATGACCACGGCAGCGTATCGTCTTGGTTTGACGCCTTTACAACCGGGATGGACGAGCTGGGCGACAAGGAGTTTCTGCGGGAGATGATGGTCGCCCGCTGTCCCTGCGGCTGGGGGGAAGCGGAGACTGCCAAGCAGGGGGTCGTCTTAAAGGAAGCGTATGACCGCTGCGCCACCCTCGGCGAATTTTTCGCGTTTTTAAAGACATGCGGCTTCATCGGGGACCATATGGAGCTGCGCGGCAGCGTTTTAACCTTAATCAAGCCCCTCCCGGAGGAGCTGAACGATGTCGGGGCCTGCGGCAAGGGCTGTCACTGTGAGCTCGCGAGGCATACCGACAAGCATGTGTCAGATATTTTCTGCTATTGCTGTACCATCGCCCACACGGGGAACATGTTCAAGGCGGCTTTCGGCGAC
>JAISVO010000147.1 GCA_031271525.1 Oscillospiraceae bacterium | reverse complement strand
CACCCCGCCCCGCCCTGCCGATGACTTGGGTCATCAGGGAAAACGCCCGCTCCCCCGCCCGGAAGTCATCCATACAGAGAGCGGCGTCGGCGCAGAGCACACCCGCCAGCGTCACATCGGGAAAATCGAGACCCTTCGCCACCATCTGGGTACCGACCAAAAAGGGCACCTTCTTCCTCCGGAAGGTATCCAAAATCTGCTCGTGCGCGCCCCGGGACCCGGTTGTATCGGCATCCATCCGAAGCGTCTCCGCGCCGGGGAAAAGTTTTTCCAATTCTTCAACCACACGTTGGGTGCCCGCGCCCAGCGGGATCAACTGCGCTCCGCACTCGGAACAGATCCCCGTATGCTTCTGAGAATACCCGCAATAGTGGCACATTAACCGGTTGTTTGCCGAATGGAACGTCAGCGGCACACTGCATCGGGGACACCCCGGGTTCGCCCCGCAATCCGGGCAGATCATGCTCCGGTGGTGACCCCGCCGGTTCAGCAGCAGTACCGTCTGTTCCCCCCGCGCGAGGTTCTCCGTGATCTCGTTGTGCAGGAGCTGGCTGATCGTGGTGTCGTTGCCGCACTTCCGCTCCTCCCGCAGACTGACGATCTTCACCTCAGGCAGCGCCTTTTTGTTATACCGCTCTTTCAACCGGCAGAGGAACACCGCGCCTTGGACCGCCGCCGTAAAAGTTTCAACCGACGGGGTGGCGCTCCCCAGAAGGAGTGTGGCGTTCTCCTTTACACATCGGTATTTCGCCGCCTCGCGCGCGTGGTAGCGGGGCGCGTTCTCCGATTTATATGTCCCCTCCTGCTCCTCGTCCAGAACGATCAGCCGGAGGTTGCGCACCGGGGCGAATACGGCGCTCCGGGTGCCGAGCACCACCGTGGCAAGACCCTCCCGCACCCGCTTCCACTCATTCAGACGCTCCCCCATTGAAAGACCGCTGTGCAGCAGAGCGGCGTTCACTCCGAAATGTGAAGCGAAGAGGGTCATCAACTGCGGGGTCAAGGCGATTTCGGGGACCAGCACGATCGCGCCGCCTCCCTCCGACAGGACCTGCTTAGTCAGGCGGATATACACGTTGGTCTTCCCGCTGCCGGTTACGCCGTACAGCAGTCCGCAGACAGGCTTTCGGGCGTCCAGCGCTTCCTTGCAACGCAGGAAGGCGGCTTCCTGCTCACCGTTCAGTGTGATCGGCTCAGCCCTCGGGGGGACGGATGGGGTTCTGTACACCGGCTCCTCATAGAGGGTGATCAGTCCCTTGGCCTCCAGAACATTCAATGTGCGGCGGCTGGTGCCGGTCAGGTAGCATATCTCCCGGACCGACGCGCTCCCAACATCCCGCAGAAGCTCCAAGACCTCCTTCTGCGCCGGGGTGCTCTTGCCGGCTGCCGCCGTTTCCTCCGCGCTGACGGCAAGCTCCGCGAACAGGCTTGTTTTGTCCCGCATCCGCCGCTTGGGCGTTTCGCCCTCCCGGGCGGCTTCGTCCCATGTATACCACAAACCCGAGGGGAGCATCGCCCTAGCTGCTTCATAGACGGTGCAGAAAAACCGCTCCCGCATCCATACCGCGAGCTTTAGCTGGTTCTCGGTGAGGACGGGCGACGTGTCCAGAACCGTCTCGACAACCTTCAGCCCATCCCGCCCGGCTTCGCTTGTGAGCCGCAGGACAAACCCCTCCTGCCGGCGGTTTCCCTGCCCGAACGGGACGGTAACCCGTACCCCGGGGCGGACAGAATCGGTCAGGGAGGGGGGGACGCGGTAGGTATACGGCTTATCCGCCGCATAGGGAACGTTCCGCACGGCGACCCGAGCGAACCGTTCCATCAATCCAGCTTGTACCGGTACTCGCTCTTGACGCGCCCCACCAGCGCGCCGTTGGCAATCTCGTTGATCGCCAGCTTGACCGGCTTCTCATCAAGCCGGATCTCCTGACGTTCGGCGGTTTCGGCAATCTCCCGCGCGCGGCGCGCCGTGACATTGACCAGCAGGTAGCGGCTCGGAATGGTTTCCATCAGTTCGCTGATAGATGGTGAAAGCATTGGGGGTCCCTCCTAAAAAATCAGTCAGTCGATGCGTTGTTTGCGGAAGTCCGCGAACAGGCCCGGATTTCGCCCGGTGCGCGCCCGTTCGGCGGTAAGGATCGCCTCCAGCGTTTTGGCGGTTTCCTCGATGATCTCGTTGATCACAATGTATTGGTACCGGTCGATGTACCGGAAACATCCGCGGGTGACCTCCAAGCGGTTACAGATCGTCTCCTCGCTCTCGGTACCCCGGCTGCGAAGCCGCCGCTCGGCTTCGGCTTCGGACGGCGGGGTGAGGAAGATGCTGACTGCCGCCGGATACCGCTCCATCACTTGGGTCGCGCCGTTGGTCTCGATGTCCAAGACCACCGTTTCCCCGTTGTTGAGGCGCTTCATCACCGGGTCGTACAGGGTGCCGTAGCAATGGCCCGCATACTGCGTCCACTCCAAAAATCTTCCTTCCAGACGGAGCTTGTGGAAGGCTTCAAACCCCATAAAGAAGTAATCCTTCCCCTCGACCTCCTCCGGCCGGGGCGAACGTGTCGTCGCCGACACAGAAAAGAACATGTCGCTCCGTTTTTCCATAACCGTCTTCAAAACCGTGCTCTTTCCCGCACCGGACGGCCCCGACACAACCACCAACAGCCCCGTCATTGCTCTCCGTCCTCATCCGGCGTCGCCGGGTCGGAGATCCTCGCGGCAACCGTCTCGGGCAGAACCGCCGATAGGACGATGTGACCCGAATCCATAAAGAGAACCGCCCGGGTGCGCCGCCCCAGCGTCGCGTCAATCAAGACCTCCCGGTCGCGCGCGTCTTGAATGATCCGTTTCATCGGCGCGGAGTCGGGCGTTACGACGGCTATAAGCCGGGCAGCCGACACCATGTTCCCAAAACCAATGTTGAGCAATCTCCAAGTCCATCGCTCCTTTTGTGTGTCACCCGGGAAACTCCCCGCCCCAGTCTGCGATGCCGCGCTAAAGAGCCTATTCGCAAGCCCTCCGCTCGTTCGCCCGGGGCGAACGCGGAGTTTCTGGAGCTTCTTTATTCTATGTTTTGAATCTGTTCCCGAATCTTCTCAATCTCACTTTTCAAGTCAATGACATAGCCGACCGTCTCGCTGTCGCCGCATTTACTCCCCACCGTGTTGACCTCCCGGGCAAACTCCTGTATCAGAAAATCCATCTTCTTGCCCGCCGCCCCCTTTGCGCTGAGAAGGTCTCGGAAGGAAGCGATGTGGCTCCTCAGGCGCACCAGCTCCTCGTCCACGCAAATCCGGTCGGCGTAGAGCGCCGCCTCGGTGAGGATCCGGCTCTCGTCAATCAATTTGGACTCCAGCACTTCTGCCAGCTTACCCCGTAACCGCTCCCGGTATGCCGAGACGATCTCAGGCATCCGCCCGGCAATCAATGCCGCGAGCCGCTCGATCCCAACGAGCTTTTCCCGGATGTCCTCCGCTAATCGCGCTCCTTCCTTCGCCCGGAACGCTTGGAAGTCCGCGAAGGCCGCTTCGGCAGCTTCGATCGCCCGCTCCGTGACGGTATCCATCTCCGGTTCACTGCGGGAAACAGACATTATGTCGGGCAGACGGAGCGCCGAGGAGGCGGTGAGGTCGTTTTTCAAGCCATACTCGTCCTCCAGCGCGGCCGCCGCCGCGAGGTAGCCCTCCCACACCGGGCGGGAGAAACTCAGCCGGATCATCTCTTGCGAATCCGACGTGACGGTAACCTCCAGCTTACCCCTGCTGATGCTCTTCTGCGCCAGCGACTTTAACGGTTCCTCCAAAAAGAGGAAACCCCTCGGGGTCCGCACCGAGACCTCCAGATACCGGTGGTTGACAGCGCGCAGCTCAACGGTGAGGGAACCGACGGAAGCCCGTCCGTAACCGGTCATGCTGTTCGGCATCAGCAGCACCTCGTGGACGAGCAGAGACAATCGGCACAGAGGAGCGCCGAGCAGCAGTCACACGCGGAGCACCCGTAAGATTGAGGCTGCTGCTGGTAGGGGTTCCGACCGTACGGCTGCTGATACTGCCTCCGGTAGGGATCCTGATACCGATTGTTATCGTAGCCGCCGCCCCGTCCTTCGCGCTCCCGGGTGATGGCGTCGTACGCTTCGTTGATCTCCTTCATCTTCTCCTGCGCCAAATCGGCAAGCTCATTACCGCTGTACTTGTCGGGATGATACTTCCGGGCAAGCTCCTTGTACCGCGCCTTGATCTCCTCCATCGACGCGTCCCGCCCGACGCCTAAGACCTCATATGGATCACTCAACCTGTGACCTCCTTCTCTTTGCTCTTTCCGTATAACGCTTCGTGTCCCCGGGTCCGCAGCCCCAGCGTGAGTATATTGCGAAGGATGTCCCCGAAAACCCCGTCCGGAAGCAGGTCCAGCGCTTTCAGCACGGCTTCCTGTTCACTTGCCAGCGCCTCCCCCACTGCATTGGGATCGGGGTTTTCCCCGAGGTGCAGAGTGACCGCGTTGTACGCCCCCGTCTTCGCGTCGCTCACTCGGTCGCAAAACGCGTCCGCGATGTAGATCCACCGCCCGAGGTGATACAGCAGGCTCTCCGCCGCCCGGCCACCGGGCGCTCCGAGACACCGGAGCATCTCCCCAAACGCCGAAGCGGGCTTCCAAAGGCTCGCATCCTTCTTATCCTCCAACGCCCAAAGCTCGGCCATTTGCTTCCCACACGCAGCCGCTTCCTCCGGCAGTCTCTCTTTTGCCTTTCCGAAGGGTTTTCGGTAGAGGAGACGAAGGAACCTCGCGAGGAGCCGCCGTCCCCCCCCTTCGTCCCGCACCGTGTCCCGGAGCTGCCAATCGGTGAACAGCATCAGCGCGTCCGCCGCGTAGTCGCTCGCGTCCCCGCCGAGGCATACCGGTTGCTTCCGGAACGGATGCCGGACGCACCGGCGCTTGCCGGACTCGCAGCCTCCCCCCCAGTAGAGCATCGAGAGGAGGACGAAGTCGTAGTTTGCGAGCAGACGGCTCCTCGCACCGTAGCGTTTGGACAGGGTGTGACAGAGACCGCAGTAGACAGCCTTGTACTGCGCCGATTCCCGATGCCGCAGTTCCGGCTGGAAGGGCCGTACCGATCCGAACATACCTAACGCCTCTCCAGCACGGCGACGACCTTCGCGGTCACCCCGCCCCTCTTCTGAAGGAAGCGGTTGACACCCAGCACGACACCGATGCCGACCAAAAGCCCCGCGCCTCCCGCCACCGGATGGAAGACCGTCCCGGTAAAGAAGAGGAGTAAGGGCAGGAGGAAGACCAGCGCGGCAAGGCGCAGCGTTTTCGCGTTTTCAATCAAGACGGTGTCCCCTTCCCGCACTTTCTCGGTGCGGAACGCCAGAATGTCGATATCGGGCATCTCACAGCCGCCGCAGGCAGCGCACTCCCCGCCGCAGGCCGGAACCCGCCGCACCCGCACCTCGCACAATCCCGGCCCCTTCAGCTTCACCACTTTCGCGGTCTGGGTCATGACTCGTCCCCCCCGATGCTCGGCACTGAGGGAGGCTGCTCGGGATAAACCTCGACGGACACCGCATAGTCGGTATCCACAATGCCCACCGTGCCCTCAAACCCGTTAAGGGTGATCACCGGCTCGACATGGTGCACACCCTCGGTCAGCGGCGATTCGCCGAAATCGGCGCGCACGGAGATATTGTAGGGAAGCACCCGCACAACCTCGCTGTACGAGCCCCGGATGGTCACGCCGAGTGATTTAGTGATGAGCCGGTAGGCGAACCCGTCCGCGACATTCACCGTCGGGGTAATGCCGGACGTGATGATCTCCCTCGTGTCGGCGTTCATAATTTCAATACTCGCTTCCGCCGCAGTGACGTTGTCAAGGCTCCGCACCCCGTCCGGATACTGGATCTGGTAAGTCGCGGTGGTATCCCCCTTCAACTGCGCCAGATCAAACGTCTCGAAAAGGTAGACAGTGTTGATCGTGTCCACCACGTCGGGGGGGCCTGCGATCCAGACCTGACGCGGATTGATCGTCGCCTTGATGTTCGCTTCCTTCGTAATCCCGCCGCCGTCGATGCAGCGGATATCCAAAAAGACCTCTTTGACCTTGCTGACCGGGATCCGGAGGAGGACCTCGTCCGTATCTAAGGTCAGAAACCGCATATTCTCGGTCGCGATCTGCCCTTCGGCGGTGTGGAGGGTAAAACCGCAGTATTCCTCCGTCGTCGCCGTAAGGCGCGCGTCCGGCTGATAGGTGACAAACGCCCTCTCGATCCCCGAAACGAACCGGGACGGCCCCGTCACCTCGACGGCGGAAGGGTCGATCAGCTCCGACTCCACAAGGTATCCGGCGTCACCGCTGGGGTCTTCGGCCAGCTCGACAGGAACCTGCCGTTTGATCAGGTTGTCAACCGACACCGGGACGGTTTGGGTCAGCTTGATGTGGTCAAGGTAGGTCAGCTGCACGGCTACCCCCGCGTCCACGGTGTTCAGCTCGTAGTTCAGCTCAAACTCCCCCGCGCCCGTGACGTTCGTCAGCTGAACGACCGCCTCTAAGTTTCCCTCGTTCAACCCGGAGAGGTATTGGATCCGCCCGGTCAGCCGGACGCTGACCGTTTGGCTCCGGTCGCTCACCATGATCAGGCCGTTCGCCTCAAGGCGGTCGTTATTGAACCGCACCGGGATGTTGTTGACCGTCTTCTCCCCTTCGGGGTTCAGGTAGAAGGATACATATCCCCAAAGGAGAACTGCGATGACCAACGAGAGGATGAAGACGAGGATGTTGAACTTTTTTAGGAGATTCTTCATCAAACGCCGTCCTCCTTCCCGCCGGATTTACGCAGCATACTGAGCAGACCGCCCTTCTTCTTCTCCGCGACCGGGACGAGCTCCATCCGAAGGAGGGTTTCCAAGGTCTCCAGTGTGAGGTTGCGTTTCAGCATACCGCCGATGGCGGCCGAAACCGTGCCGGTCTCCTCGCTCACCACCACAACGACGGCATCCGAGTTTTCGCTCATCCCAATCCCCGCCCGGTGGCGCATCCCGAGGTCCCGGCTCAGGTTGGCGTTTCCCGTCAGCGGGAGCATACAGCCAGCTCCCGTGATCCGCCCGTGCTGGACGATCACCGCGCCGTCGTGCAGGGGCGCTTTCGGATAGAAGATGTTCTTGATCAGCTCGGCGGTCACCGCCGCATCCACCACCGTGCCGGTTTTCGCGACGTCGCTTAGGTTGACCCGCCGCTCGAAGACGATGAGCGCGCCCTGACGCTCCCAAGACAGAACCCGGCAGGCTTCCAATGTCTCGGGGATCGCCTTCTCCAAGTCGCTCGGCGCGTTCCGGCCGATGGCGATGCCCCCCGCGGAGCCGACCTGACCCAACATCTTGCGAAGCTCCGGCTGGAACAGCACAATGACCGCCAGCACACCGACCTGCAGGGTACTGTTGAGAAGAAAACTCAGCGTGTGAAGCCGGAAGATCTGGGAGAAGCCCAGCACCAGCACGAGGAAGATGACGCCCTTGATGACGGGGAACGCGTTGGAACGGCGGAAGAGCTGGATCGCGACATAGACAAGGACCGCGACCAGCAGGATGTCCAACGCGTCTTGTATCCCAAAAAGAGAGATATACGAGGATATCCTCCCCGCCATGTCCGCAAAAAATGACCGAATGATTTGCGCGATGTCCAAGCCCGTAACACCCCCCGTTCGCCAATGTAGTATACCACAGAAAACCGCAATTGACAATGGACAATTGACAACGAACACCTTCTGAGCCGCAAATAAAACCCCCGTCTTATTGACGGGGGCGGAATATGGATGAGCGCTACAGGCTGACGTGAACGATCGAGATGTCCGCCGCTTCGATCGAACTCTCGGACAGGACGACATCGGTGATTATGGCGGCGTCGGCCGAGGTCATCCCGCTCTCCGGCTCGGCTACGACGATCTTGATCCCGTTCTGACCGATGATCGCGACGCACTCGACGTAACCCTTGGCGATGACTGTGTTCTCGATATTCGCTTCGGTCAGGGCATCCTGCGCCATCTTCTCGATCTCGCCTGAGACGTTGTCCCGCACCTCCTGCGACACTTCCTCGCTGACCAGCGCTTCGGTCAGAATGGCGTATGCCGCGTCGCGGGCTTCCAAGCGGGACAGGCGCGCTTCATCGAAATAGGTGCTGTTGATAGCTGCCGGTTCGGGCTTCGCTCCGTCCGGCCCGTCGGCGGGAATCGGTTCTACGCCGATACTGCCGACAGGATCGAGCTCAGGGAGATCCTCCTCCGGTATCCGTCCGTAAGACCAGCTCATGTACAGCGCGACACAGACAAAGAGGACGATGACGGCGACTACCGCGTTCCGTTTCCAAATTTGCATATCTGACAATCCTTTCTACTGGGTTTATTTGCTGCTGGCCGCGACAACGGTGACAGCGTCGCTTTTCAGCCCGGTAAGCGCCGCGACCGCCTCCAATACGGCAAGACGCACGGTCGCGTTCCCGCCGCCGTCGCACACGACCAGCGCCCCCCGAAACTGCGGGTAAACCCGCTTTGCGATGATCGGACCCGCATCGGTGAGGACCGCTTCCGCCCTCCGCTCCTCTGTCAATGACTGGTCTGCTTCCCGTTGGGTGCGATAATCGGTATCGGAAACCACCACCACCTCCATGTCTGTTTTTAAGGTCAGCATAACCTCCGCGTTCCCGACGCCGCTGACGCCGGACAAGAGCTTCTCAAGCTGTGCCTCCATCGCTCGGAGGTCAAACGCTTCGGTGCCGGTGACCGCCGCCGGCGGGGAATCGTTTCCCCGGGGCCATAGCAGGATGACAAGACCCGCAAGGACGACAAGGAGGAGGTATTTATACTTCGAGAGCGGTTTGACGAGATCGAACACCTTTTGAAGCATACGCCGCCCCCTATCCTTCCGTATAGCGCTGCCGCTCCGGGGGAATCCCCAAATCCCCTGTCAGGGTCTGCGAAAGCGCGCTTTTGGCGTGTTCCGGCCTGCCGCAGACAATCTCCGCCGACCACGGCGCGTTCTCACGGATGACGACGGAAACCTCGATTGCCAAGCCCACGGCTTGTGCCTTGTTCACAATATATGCGGATGTCCTATCCGCTATGAGTCCGCTTAACAGTTCCTGTCCGGGTTTTTCAACCCCCTCCGCCGCAACGGTTTCGATAAAAAAATCCTCAAAATCAAGCGTTTTCCACCCGGTCAAAGGGCGGAGCACCGCGCCGATCAGCAGGAGAGCGCTCGCGAGCCGTACCGCCTTCTTAACGGACCCCGAAGGCGTGACCGCCAAAGCGACTGTCCCGACCACGGCCGCTCCGGCGATCCCGAGGATCCATTGACGCAGAAAATCCATGGAACTCACCTCAAATCGAACTGCCGGCGAGGATACATGAGACGATCGACACTAGCAGCAGGAAAGCCGCCGAGAACAGCATCCCCATCAGCATCGAGTAGAGGTTTGATAGGCTGTCCGCGTACCCGCTCAGCGCGTCGTTGCCCACCGTGCCGGTGAGCGCCGCGCCCAGTTTCATCGCGAGTGCTCGGACCGCGAGGGAGACGCAGGGCGCGAGGATGATCCCCAGCACCGCGAGGAGCCCAAAGATTCCGGCGGCGTTCTTGATCACCGACGCTCCCGCGAGCACCGTCTCGGACGCGTCTCCGATGATCCCCCCCACCACCGGAAGCGCTCCCGACAGCGCCGCCTTGGACGCTTTGACCGCAACCGTGTCGCCTTGTCCGGCGATCGCGCCTCCGACGGTGAGATACGCCGTGAAGATGACCAGCGTGAGCGTCAGCAGCCCGGTGAAGACCCATTTGCAGAAACCGGCGAGCCGCTTGACCATATCCCTCGGCATCGCCGCGTTGAACGTGACGAGCGCCGCGTAGACATACAGCAGCGGGTAGAGCAGACGCTCGTACATCGTCATCAGGAGGTTTGCCGCGACGACCGTCCCGGTCTGCCGGAAAACCGCCGACACCGGTTTCCCCGCGGCGGCTCCCGCCGCAGCCAGCGCCGGCATCAAGACCTTCGCGAATTGATCCATCTCCCGAAGGGTCTCCCGCCCGGCATCCATCAGGCTGTTGACGCCGGTGAGGGTCAACGCCGCGATCCCGAGCACCCCGGCAATCTGGATATACCGGGTCGGCGTCCCCTCGGTGAGGCTTCCGGCGGCAAGGCACAAAGCCGCGATGGCGGTGACGCCCAGAGCCGCCCGAAGGCCCTCCCCGAGCGACCCGGAAGCCAGCTTCGCCGCCCGTGCGAGGAGACTCAAAAAGCCCGTCTCCAATGCGCCTCCGGCGTTGTCGGGGGTGATTCCCCGAAGCGTCTCCAAAACATCGTGCGGCACCGCCTCCTCCAAACCGTCCACTCCGAACGCCTCCGAAAATTCGTCCGCATAGGTGATCGGGGTGAGGAGGAACAAAAAGAGGAAAAACGTAGTAATCGTTCTCATCCGCGTCACCTACAGCAGACGGTTCATCAGTTCAAAAAGATTGGAAAAGAGGGGCAGGACCACATACAACCCCAAAATCGCGCCGGCGGTCTCCACCCCCGACGCGACTGCGTTCTCCTTCGCGTCCCGGCACAGGTCCGCCGTGATCTTGGTGACGATCGCGATCAGGCAGGTCTTCCACACCGGGACGACGACATCCCGCGCCATCCCGGTCTGACCCACAAAGGCGTCCAAAAAGGCTTGGACATTGCGGAAGGCGTCGAACCCGGCGGCAAACAGCGCGATGGCAACAAACAGACTGAGGGCCAACCCTATTTCGGGGGCGCTCTTCTTGACCAGTGCCGTCACGGCGACCCCGGCAACGGCGATTCCGGCAATCTTCAGCAGCAAATCATCCATCGCTAGAAACCGAACAGCGTTTTAACCGTATCGAACAGGTTATTGATCTCTTGAAGCAGAATCATCAGCACCACAATCAGCCCCGCGAGCACCGTCATCATCGCCTGTTCCTCCCGCCCGGAACGGATCAGCAGTTGGTTGAGCACCGCCACCAGTATCCCAATAGCGGCGATTTTGAAGATCAAGTCCACCTGCATACCCGGCGGCCTCCTCATCTCTGTTGTATGTGGTCAAGCCTATGAGGGGGCGGACAAGGTTAGAACAAAAACATCCCCCGTCCTTTCGGAGGGGGGATGCGGAGGGACAGGCGAACGCGAATCGCCCCTACTGTTTGTATCCGTCCAGAAAATCGCCCAGCCGGGTCATGACGTCCGCGATGACATTGGGTTCGGGGAGATAGACCAGCCGGAAATGGTCGGGGGCTGCCCAGTGATAACCCCGCCCGTGGGTCAGCAGCACGTGTTTCTCCCGCAGGAAGTCGAGGACGAATTTCTCATCGTCATGGATGTGCTTCAGGTTCATCTTGGGAAACATGTACATCGCGGCTTTCGGCTTCACCGCGCTGAGTCCGTTGATCGCGTTGATCCCCTCGACCGCGATCTCCCGCTGGCGGTGCAGACGCCCGCCCGGCGCTAAATATTGCTTCGCATAATGCGGGTCGGCAAGCGCCGCCGGAATCACCGACTGCGCCGGCACATTGGAACAAAGACGCATTGACGCAAGCACCGTCAAGCCCTCCAGATAGTCGTCCAAATCAGCTTGCCTGCCGGTGACCGCCATCCAGCCGCAGCGATAGCCGCAGAGCTGGTGCGATTTCGACAAGCCGTTGTAGGTGATGACCGGCAGATCGGGCGCGAGGGACGCCAGCGGGGTATGGACCTCCTTGTCCATCAGCACGCGGTCATATATTTCGTCGCTTAGCAGCAAAAGTTTATGTTCTCGGGCGATGTCGCAGATACCCTGCAAGATCGCCCGAGGATAGACCGCTCCGGTGGGGTTGTTCGGATTGATGACGACAATCGCCTTGGTACGGCCGGTGATCAGCTTCCGCATAGCGGCGAGGTCGGGAGTCCACTCGGCTTCCTCGTCGCAAATATAGTGCACCGCCTTTCCGGCGTATAAACGGACGGCCGCCGTCCACAACGGATAGTCGGGGGACGGGATCAGCACCTCGTCCCCCTCGTTTAGGAGCGCTTGCATCGACAGGCTGATCAATTCGCTGACGCCGTTTCCGGTAAAAACCCTCTCCGCGTCCACGTTGGGGACGCCGACGGAGGTTTCATACGCCGCGATGGCTTCCCGAGCGCGCAGAAGCCCCTTGGAGTCGGAGTAAGCCGCGTTGAGCTGCTGCTGAGCGCGCAGGATATCCGGGAAGTCCGGCGGCGGTACAAAACCAAAGGCCGCCGGATTGCCGGTATTCAGCTTTATGATTGAGATTCCCTGCGCCTCCATCCGCCCGGCTTCGGCCGCGATCGGCCCCCGGATGTCGTAGGTGACGTTACGCATTCTCTCTGAACGGTTCATAGGTTTCCTTTCCGGTTCCGCATGACGGCGGGATTTTTTAATGGATTATACCACAACCTGCCTTCTTGTACAAGCGTCTGGATTTGTTCAAGATTTCACCATTAGTTCTATTTAACGGGTTTCCCTCATACGCTTGACCACGATACAAAGGAAGCGGAGGTGCCCTCAGGTGCCGAAACGTTTTGAACAAGCAATCAAAGCGCTGCCGCCGGGGATTCGGAGCGCTGCGATGGAGCTGCCCGAAACTGTCCGGGCACATGCCGAAGAGATCCGTCTCCGCGCCGGACAAGCAGTCACCGTCGTCAGCGAAACGTCGCGGGAGCTGTCCGTCTCAGCGTCGGCGCGGGATCTGCAGCAAACGCTGGAGAACGTTTCACAGGGGTCCCTGCACACCGTGCTGGACAACCTGCGGCACGGTTTCCTCCCCCTGCCCGGCGGTCACCGGATGGGGCTGTGCGGCACCGCCGTGATGAAGGACGGACAGGTTACTCTCTTCCGGGAGCTGTCCTCCCTTTGTATCAGGGTGGCGCGGGAACGGAAGGGGATCGCCGAAAAGCTGATGCCGCAGTTACTCGTCAGAGGGCAGCTGGCTCACACGCTGATCCTGTCGCCGCCGGGGGTCGGGAAGACTACCCTCCTGCGTGACTTGATCCGGGTCGTCTCGAACGGGAACGCCTGCCTGCCGCCGGCCCGCGTGTCGGCGGCGGATGAACGGGGGGAACTCGCGGCCAGTATCGGCGGTACGCCCCAACTGGACGTCGGGCGGAATACCGACGTGATGACCGGAGTGCCCAAGGCGGACGCCGCCGTTATGCTGCTTCGGGGGATGTCGCCCCAAGTGCTCGCGATGGACGAAATCACAGCCCCCGAGGACACCGGGGTAATCGCTTCCTGCCTAGGCTGCGGGGTAACCGTGCTGTCCACAGCCCACGCCGCCGGAATTCAAGACATGATCATACGCCCCGTTTACCGGGGCTTACTCGGGTATTTTGAGCGGGTTGTCGTCATCTCGGGCACGGGCGCATCCCGTAAGTATGAGATTCAGGAGGTGAAAGCGCCGTGAATGTCGCCCTCGGTGTGCTGATGGTGCTGATCGGGTGCGGGGGTATCGGGATCATGACCTTCTCCCGTCTGGAAGCGCGGGTCAAACTGCTGTCGGCGTTCTCGCTGCTGACCGACCGGCTGGCAAGTGAAATCGGGTTCCGGGCCACCCCGCTGCCCGAACTCCCCCGGCGTCTGCCGGCCCTCAAAGGCTTTTGGGACACGATGGACTACCGGCAATATGGCTCCGAAACCTTCGGCGAGGCGTGGAACCGCGCCGCTTCGGTCCTCGACCTAAGCCCGGTGGATATTTCCCTTGTGAGCGAGATCGGGGATTTGCTGGGTCAGTACGACGCCGAAAACCAATCCCGGGCGCTCCGCGCTATCCGGGGACAGCTCGACATCTCCCTCACCCTCGCCCGGGAACGGCG
>JAISVO010000080.1 GCA_031271525.1 Oscillospiraceae bacterium | reverse complement strand
CGCCGTTGCTGCGGTTCTGCCACACCCGCACGCCGTTTGTGGTCGATTTCCGCCTCCGTTTCGGGGCGGACAGCCTTTTAATCGACTGCAAGGCAAATGTCGGCTTCAACAACGAACTGACCGGCACCGCCTTCGGCTTCGCGGAGGACTGAGCCGATGCGGTATGTCATGGGACTTGACGGGAGCAAGGCGGCGCTCTACGACGCCGATACCGGGCGCCTCGACCTGATGCCATATGGCGGGGAAGCCGGCGAATGGACCTTCCGCGCCCTTTTCAGCCGGAACAACATTGGCTTCCCGGACATCGAACTGTGCGTCGCCGGCGTTCCCGGCGGCAGACACGGCGCTTTGCGCGGGTTCGGCGCGCCGGTTTCCTTCTACGACGAAGCCTACCTCTCGGTCTTCGCGGGGTCCTCCGGCGGCGCCGGGGTCTGCTCTCTCGGCGGCTCCTGCGTCGCCGGGACGGACCTCTTCGGGACCTTTGTCAAAATCGGCGGTCTGGGCGAACTCACCGGCGACTTCGGCGACGATAAAACGCTCGTCCGGAAAGCGGTTGGGCTGGTCTACAGCCAGCTCTTCCGGGGAACGCCTTACACCGCTCTGACCGCAAACTTCTTCCGGTGGCTCGACATCACCGACCCGGACGAATTTATACCGTTGATCACAGAACTGAGCGACCAAGCCGCCGAGCGGCTGCTCACCCTCCTGTTCGAGACCGCCGCCGAGGGGGACGCCGCCGCGCTCGGTCTGCTGGAGGAAGCCGGGCGGATCAGCGCCGGAGGGATTGCCGGGGCGGTCAGCCGCCTCTCCTTCCCGCCGGGCGAACCGCTGGAGATCATCTTTGCCGGCCAGATTTTCGTAAACAGCCTGTGCGACGCGGCAAAAAGAACCGCCGAGGCGGTTCTTCTCCAAACGTATCGAAGCCCGGTCTTCCGCAAGCTGGACGTCCCCCCGGTCGCCGGGGCGCTTGTGCGCGCCCTCTGCGAAGCCGGTATCCCGGAGCAGCGGGGAAATGTCCTGCGCCACTTCCGGAGCGGGGTTATAGCAATTCCCTCATAAGGGTTGCGGAATCCTTCGGAGACAGATACGAAAGCGGTACGTCAAACACCGTCTTCGCGCCGTAGCCGCCTTCCCGCGAGAGCCGGAAGGCGGCCCTTGCGTACGCAGTCAGAATCCCGGCGGTGAAGACCGGGTTGCTCTCCGTCTTCAGGCTCAGCTCCATCGTGTGACGGAACCCGCCGGAATCCCCGGTCCGCAGCGATAACCCGGCGTGCGGCATATCGGCGCGGTTCACACTATCAACAAAATTCACGACGGTCCGATACCCCGCGAAGTAGTGGGGCATCGTCTTGATTTCCTCTTCGATCCTCGCCCGGTCGGCGCCCTCTTCGGCGACGACATAGCACTCCCGCGTGTGTTTTTCGCCCGCCGTCAGGTTTGCCGCGCCCCCCCGGGCGGCTTCCACGGCGCTCTCCGACGGCACGGTATACTGCACGGCGTCTTTCACCCCGGCAACCCTCCGGAGCGCGAACGAGTGTCCCTGCGACACCCCCCGTCCCCAGAAGGTGCTGCCGGCCCCTTTGGGCAGGAACGCGTCGCCGAGGAGCCGGAACGCCGACAAAAGCCCCGGGTCCCACCCGGCGGCGAGGATCGCGGTTGTTTTCTTCGCCGCGCGGTCCAGCGACAAAAAATACTCGGGGATGACCGCGTGGGTATCGAAGGAATCCACCGTGCTGAAGAGCGCCGCGAGTTTCGGGCCCTGTTCAGGCAGGTCTTTCGCCGATCCTCCGCAGAGGATCATCACGTCGATTGACCCAACCAGACTCTCGGCGTCTTCGAGCAGAACCACCGGAACCCCCGGCGTCTTGATGTCCAAGCCCGGTCTCCGGGTCAATACGGCGGCAAGCTCCATGTCCGGGGTTTGCCGCAGGACAGTTTCCGCCGCCATCCCTATATTGCCGTATCCGACGATCCCGATCCGTATCTTCATTGTCCTATCTCCCCCGTTTTACTTGAATAGCACCATCACCAGCGTCCCGGCTGTAATCAGCGAGCCGCCCACGACCGTCTTCCAGTCCAGCTTCTCTCCCAAAAAGACCACCGCCAACACGACGGCGATCACGACGCTGAGTTTATCCACCGGCACAACCTTCGAAGCGTCGCCGATTTGGAGCGCTTTATAGTAGCAGAGCCACGAAAGCCCTGTTGCAATACCCGAAAGCCCAAGGAAGATCCAGCTCTTGGTCCCTATGTCGGAAATCCCGGTTTGCTTCCCGGTGAGGAAGACAATCCCCCACGCGACCACCAGCACGACGACGGTCCGGATGGCTGTCGCGAGGTTGCTGTTGACGTTCTCGATCCCGACCTTCGCCAAGATCGACGTCAGCGCGGCGAACACCGCAGACAGAACGGCGTAGAAAACCCAGCTCATCGCAATTGCCTTGCGATCCGTTCGCGAAGCAGCGCCGGCTCAAATGGCTTTACGATGATATCGCATACTCCGAACCCGACGGCGGAGTGTACTTTTTCCATCGTACCCAGCGCGGTCAGGATGATAATCGGCGTCTCCCGGTGCGCCTCATAGCCCCGAATGACCGGAATCAAGTCAAACCCGCTCAGCTCGGGCATCCGGTAATCCAGCAGGAAGAGGTCGGGCTTTACTTTTTCCAATATGTCTTTTAACATGGTCGGTTTTGTGAAGGCGACTACCTGATATTGGTCATTCAGCGCCGCCGCGATCATCTGCAGTGAGACAGGAGCGTCGTCCACTGCCAGCACGACCGGTTTGCGGTTTGTTTCGCACACTTATGCAACGCCTCCCATCTTATTGTACAGCACGGGGTCCGATCCGTCAATACTGAAAAACGGTTCCGCTCATCACGCTCCGTGCGGCAAGGATGTACTTCGCGCGGTCGAGGGGATCGACCCCGCGCCGGGGCCGCGTTTTCCCGAGCGGGCACTCCCGATACCCGTGCAAACGCTGCGTCATCACCCCTAACCCCGAGGTTGCCGACGCGAAGTTTACGGGATACTACATTGACGCCGCGAGGGGGACGCGGGCGGTCAGCGTCACGGTGCCGTCCCCCCGGTAGCTTTGGCCCGTCGTTTCCCCCCGCATACGGAGAATATCCCCGAGTATTCTGCCCAAAAGCTTTTCGGGGAAGGTCAGGGTTATATCCAGAATCGGTTCGAGGAGGGTTGTCCCGCTGTTCCGCAGACCGTCCGCCAGAGCAAGGGGGGTCGCGACGGTGAAGTCCAGCGGATGGGTATGGATGTGGTGGTGCTCGCCGTCAACCAGCTCGATACCGATGTCGGTCACCTCCCAGCCGAGGGGTCCTTGCTTCAGCGACTGCGGGATCGATTGTTCCACCTGAACTCGGTACCGGTAGGGCAGACGGTCGCTCCCGGCGGTGCAGCGGTAGGAGACCCCGCTCCCCCGCTCCCCCGGCGTAATGATAAATTTCAAAACCGCCCAGCAGGGTTTCGGCATGGTATAGGCGTCAAACCCAACGGCGGCCTTGGAGGGCGTCTCTTTATACACCACCTCGGGCGGCCCCAGCGTGACGCCGAGCCCGAACCGCTCGGAGATCAAAGCCGGCAGGGTCTCTATCTGGATAGCGCCCATCACGCCGACGGTGACCGCGCCGCCTCCGAAGTCGGGTTCCAGCGCCGGGTCCTCGGCGGCAAGCATCTCGATAGCGGCCTTCAGCGAAGCTGATTCGGCGGGGTTGTCCGGCGTCACGCTCGAAGTCATCAGCGCTTTGGCGGTCAGTCCCCGCATTGCCCGGGGAGGCAGTTCCTCCCCAAAGGTGTCGCCTGTCTGGCAGCGCGGGAAACCGAATACCATCCCGATCTCTCCGGCGGCCAGAGCCGGAATGTCCTCCCAGCGTCCGTTCCGAAGCCTCCGGATGACGGTCACCTTATTCTCAACCCCCCGGTTAACCACAACATCCCGCACCCGGAGGGTCCCGGCGAACAGCCGCACGGCGGCTCCCCGCCCGAACATTTTTTCGTGGGTCACCGAGAAGATCACCCCGCTGGGTTCCCCCCCGGCTTCGCCGCCGTAAGGGACCAATCGGGGGATCGCCTCCAGCAGTTCCGCGACGCCCGCACCCGTCTTGGCGCTGCCGGTCAAAATCGGCGTGCGCTCGGCTATGTGCTCCCGCAGAACCCGGCTGACGGCGTCCCGGTCTTCGGGGGCTCCGGAGAGGTATGCCTCCGCCAGCTCGTCCGAGAGCTCGGCCGCGGTCTCATACCGCTCCTCGGGATAACGGTACGCTCCCACCTTCAGATTCTTCAACTGCCGGACCACATCCCCGATCCGCGCAGTCTCCCGGTCGGCCTTGTTGATAAAGTAGATCACCGGCACCTCGCCCGCCTCGCCGGTCACCAGCTCGGTCCCCGCCTGCACCCCGTCCACGGCCGATACCGGGATGACCAGCGCGTCCGCCGCCAGAAAAGCCCGTTCTGCTTGGGCATAGAAGTCGGCGTGCCCCGGGGTGTCGATGATGTTGATCACCGTCCCGTCTTTAACCGTCACCGACGTAAACGCGGCGCGCACCGATATCCCCCGCTCCTTCTCAACCGCGAGGTCGTCGGTTCTGGCGGTCCCCTCGTCCACCGATCCGGCGGCGCGTATGGCCCCGGTCTCAAACAAAATCCGCTCAGTCAGGGTGGTTTTCCCGGCGTCCACATGTGCCATAAAGGCGATGTTGAACCTCATAGGGCTCGACCGCCCTTTGTCTCCAAAAGGCGGTCAAAAGTTTTTTTGTCTGTCATTTACATCTCCAAGAGAATATCGTTCTCGTCTTTCATCATGCGGTCGGGGATGAAGGTTCCGTCCAGCTTGGCTCCGTTGAGGGTTACCGACTTCACCCCGTGGACCGATCCGCCCGGGTTGTTAACGGTAATCCTGAGCGTCTTTCCCCGCAGTACCTTTGTCATAGACCAGTCTTTCCATTTACCCGGAATAGACGGGTCGATCGTGATCCCGTCCGGGGCGGGGCGCAGCCCGAGGATCCCCTCGACGGTCCCCACCATGACGGTGGAGGCGGTGCCGGTCAGCCAGTGGACATGCGCCCGTCCGGCGAAGGGACTGTCCTTCCCCTCGACAAACTGTCCGTGGACGTACGGCTCCAGTACCCGCCGGTCGGCGTCGTCGTTCATCGAAGCGGGGCTTGCCTCCCGCCAGTATTCGTAAGCCCGGTCGCCCCGTCCGAGAAGGGCCTCGGCAAGGATCGCCCAGCCTTGGGATTGGGAGAAGATGCCCGCGTTTTCCTTGGTACCCCGGTTGAAACAGACCGCGAGCGCTCCGTCAAACGCGTGTTTATGGTACGCCGGATACATCAGCATAATCCCGTTGGGGGTGTTCAGCTCCCGATAGACGGTGTCCATCGTCAGCACGCCCCGTTCGTTCCCCGACGCCCCTGAAATAACCCCCCACGACTGCGGATTGAGCCATAGCGCCGCTTCTTGGTCGCCGTTCTTGCCAATCACGGTGCCGTCCTCCCGGAAGCCCCGAATCCAGCGGTCGCCGTCCCAGCAGAGGGCGTTGATTTTTTCCCGTATCCCCTTCTGCCACCCGCCCAGCGTTTCTATATACGCGGTATCCTCCTTTATCTCCGCGTACTTTGCCAAAATCCCCATCGCGAAGAAAAGCTGGAAGAGAACAAAGGTGCTCTCCCCCTTCTTTCCCAGCCGCAAACAGTCGTTCCAGTCGGCGTGCAGGCCGGCCGGCAGGCCGTGCGCCCCCAAGTTGTCCATCGAGAACCGTATCGCCCGTTTCAGGTGCTCGTATACGGATACCGGCTCGTTTTTATTTGCGAAAACGACCGGATGGTCGAGGAAGCTCAGCTCGCCCGACTCGTCTATGTACTTCTTGACGGTGGGGAAGAGCCAGAGCGCGTCGTCCGCCCGGTAGCTCGGGTGCCCCGTCTCCTTGACGTAGGACGGGTCGTCCGGTGTGTCCTCGCGGCCCGGGTTGTGGTTGAATTTCACAAGCGGCAGCCCCGCTCCGTTGCTAACCTGCGCCGACAGCATGAATTCGATCTGTTTCCGCGCCATCTCGGGCGCGAGGTGGATGATCCCCTGTATATCCTGCACGGTATCCCGGTAGCCGTAGCCGTTCCGCAGCCCGCAGTATTGGAAGGAGGCGGCGCGGGACCAGATAAAGGTGATGAAGCACTGGTAAGCGTTCCAGACGTTGACCATGTTGTTGAAGTCCTCGTCCGGGGTTTGCACTTGGAGGTTATCCAGCTTCCCGTGCCAATACCCTTTCAGCTTGCCGACCTCTTTCTCAACCCGCCCGGCTTCCCGGTACCCCGCGATTAGTTCTTTCGCAGCCGCCTCCGGTTTCTGCCCCAGTAGGTAGATCAGCTCCCGCGTTTCGCCCGGTTGGAGGATGATGTCGCTCTGCAGCGCGCCGCAGGAGTTGTCGTTATAGTTGAGGTCGCCCTGCAAACCGCCGATGATCCCCGCCGGGTTGTGGTATCCCCGGTAGGAGCCGACGAATTTGTCCCGGTCGCCGCAGTAGGCGGTGACCTCCGCCCCGGCGACGCCGAAGAAACGCTCTCTGTTCGGGTCGTTGAAATTCTCGTTGACCTTCTGCAGGATATGGTCGCCGTTAAAATAGGTACGGGTGATAAAAAGGGTATACTGCAGGTTGACCTGATCCTGCTCGTAGTTCGATTCGTTTGTGAACTCCACATAGCCGGTCACCGCGAGTTTGCGCGGTGCGCCGCCGGCGTTCGTCACCTTCAGCCGCCAGACCTCATGGGTTGCGCCGAGGGGCACATAGTAGAGGGTTTCGGTCTTGATCCCCCGGTATTCCGAGGAGATCACGGTATAGGCGGTTCCGTGCCGGCATTCGGAGTTGTAGCCGCTTAAAGGCTTACCCACCGGCATCCATGAACCCGACCAATAGTCGCCGTCCTCGGTATCTCGGAGGTAGATATACCGGCCCGGCTGGTCGGCCGTCACCGCGTTAAAGCGGTAGCGGAGTATCCGTCCGTTCGCGCCGCTCTTGACAAAGCTGTAGCCGCCCGCGTTGTTGGAGATGATCGCGCCGTACTCGGGGGATCCGAGGTAGTTTGCCCATGCCGACGGCGTCGCCGGATTGGTAATGACATACTCCCTGTTTTTCTCGTCGAAGTGCCCGTAGCGCATGACAGATTACTCCCCTACATCTTTTTTTCGCGTTCAAAGCGGATTCCGCCGATGTGGATGTTAATATCGCCCGCCTGCAGTCCGGTCATGCTTTGCAGTGAGGAAACCACCCGCTCCTGCACCTTTTGGGCGAGGCTTGGGATGGATTTCCCATAGGCCGCCAGCACATATATATCCGCCTGCACCCGGTTCCCGTCCATCAGGATCTTCACCCCTTTGGAGGACGGTTTTTTCCCGATCAAATCGCCGACCCCCGAGCCGGAGGCGGTCATCAGGCTGACCCCGTCCACCTCGCTCGCGGCCTGCGCGATGATGGCCGCCACCACCTCCTCGGAGATGCGGATGGTGCCTTGTTCCTCACGGATGACGCTTTCCTTATGGTCTGCCATTCTCCAGCCCCTCTTTTCCCTGTATTCTTGACTCAGCCCGCGCCTAAATGATACCATGCGTGCCCGGCGAATGCAAGCGGAATTTCCGCCCCGTCCCCCGTTGCCCGCTATGAACCGCGTTAAGGTACGGCGTTGAGGATGTCCAAATCGTCGACCGTGATCGGCACACCGTACGGGTTCACCGTGCCGTTGACAAGCTCCGCGGTCGCCGCCGCGTTCGCGTATTCATACCAGCCCGGGGACCCGCTGCTGCCGGCCATCGGCAGGGTGTGTGTAGCCAGCGTCCCGGCGGCGGCGAACTGTTCCGCAAACCAGATCAAATTCCCCGTGTCCATATCGGTATATACGTTTTCGGTGAAAATCCCGACAAACTCCGGAATCTTTATGATGCTCGACGGACGGAGCGCCTTCTCCGCGATGGCTTTGATCACCGCCTGCTGATTCTTGATCCGGTCATAGTCGCTGATCGTTCTGGAGCCGGACGATCCCTTGCGGAACCGCGCGAATTTTACGGCGTCCGAACCGCTTAGGGTCTGCAAGCCTTTTGGGATATTGATGCTCAGGTTTTGCGTCGGGTCGTTGTATACCATATGGAACGGTACGTCCACCTCGACGCCGCCCAGCGCGTCCACCAGCCGGACGAAGGCCTTCATGTCGATCAAGACGGTGAAGTCGGGCGCAAACCCGATCAAGGTCTTTACCTCCCGTTTGAGCTGGGCGATTCCGCCCTCCTTCCCGCCCCCGTTCAGGGTGCCGGACGGATAGGCCGCGTTGATCTTCTTCACCTTCCGCTTGACGTTGACCAGCGTATCCCGGGGTATGCTGATTAAGTTCGCCGACTTTGCCGTGTTGTCGTAGGAGGCGACCATAATGGTATCGGTATTGACGCCGCCGTCCGTCCCGACGATCAGCAGTGTGTAGAAATCTTTCTTCCGATCGGCGTCGGTCACTCCCGACGGCGCGCCGCCGCTTCCGCCCAAGGCGGCGTCGTCCGGGTGATACTCGGGGGAATGGAACGCCGTCCCGTCGTCGCCGGAACCGATTCCGGGAATCTCGGGCGGCTTCACGTTCAGCCAATACCACAGCCCCAGCGCCACAATCGCGATCCCGAGCGCCCCGGTCAGCAGCAATAACAGCTTCCGGAAGAACCCTCCCTTCTTTGTATGCGCGAGCCGTTTTCCGCCCTTTATATTCGATGCCATCAAAGTCTCCTATGTATTTATAGATTTTGTCAGTAGCCATTATACCCCCTTTTTCCCTATCCGTCAACCTGCCTGTTTATGGAATTTCGGTAATCCTCTTGCAATCGGCCGCGTTTTATTGTATACTGTCAAGAAAACAGGGGGGACGCGTATGACGGCAACCTTGGCGCTGGAGAGCGGCCAGACTTTCACCGGCGAACTGTTAACGGGCGGTTACGGCCCGATCGGCGGCATCGTTTTCGACACCACCATGACAGGGATCACCGAATTGATCACCGATCCCGTATATACGGGCCAAGCCCTCGTCCTGACCAATCCCCTCATCGGCAACTGCGGCGTTTCTTTTGAGGATTTCCAATCCGAAAGACCCCAAATCAGCGCGCTGATCGTCTCCGAGATTTCAAAAACCGCCAGCAATTTCCGAAGCGACTCCCCCTTTTCAGCCGTACTTGAGCGCCACAATCTCCCCGCGATTGCCGGGGTAGACACGCGTTCATTGGTACGGCTTTTACGCGGCCTTGGCTCGGTGCGCGGCTGCATCGTGAAGCCGGGCGAGTCTCCTTCCTTCGGCGCTCCCCCGCCCCGTTACAAAGCGGAGCGGCGGGTCTGCCCGGCGGTCAGCCAACGGGCCAGAATCAATGTCCCCGACACGGGCGTGTGTAAAAACCTGATCGAGGCGCTGAACGGCCTCGGCGTCACCGTCGCCCTTTACCCCTACGGCGAACCGGGTCTTTTTGAGGATCCAGCCGACGGTTACCTCCTCCCGGACGGCCCCCCTTCGGATTACGACTTGTCTGTCATTCGCCGGATCATAGACAGCCGCAAGCCGGTCTTAGCCGTCGGACTGGGCCACACACTGCTGGCGAGCGCCAACGGCGCGTCCCTCACCGAGCTGGTCCCCGGGCACAGGGGGAGCAACATCCCGGTGCGGGACCTCGCGACCGGGGCGGTGTCGATCACCTCGCAGGCCCATTCGGCGGTGGTTTCCGGCGCGCCGAAGGAAATGATCAGCCATGTAAACGTCAACGACGGCACGATTGAGGGGCTTATCTGGCGGGAGGATATCCTTTCGGTGCAGTTCCGCCCGGATGAAGCGGTCCTGAACGCCTTTATACGGAAATTGAGGTAAGCTATGCCAAAAGATTCAAACATCAAGAAGGTTTTAGTCATCGGCTCCGGCCCGATCATCATCGGGCAGGCGGCCGAGTTCGACTACGCGGGCACTCAATGCTGCCGCGCCCTCCGGGAGGAGGGCGTCGAGGTCGTTCTGGTTAACTCCAACCCGGCGACCATCATGACGGACAAGGAAATCGCGGACCGCGTCTACATCGAGCCGCTGACAGCCGACACGGTGCGGGATGTCATCCGGAAGGAGCGCCCGGACAGCGTCTTGGGCACCCTCGGCGGCCAAACGGGGCTGAACCTCTGCATGGAGCTGGCGGAAGACGGCTTTTTGCGGGCGCACGGCGTGCGTATGATCGGCACGGGGCTGGACGCCATCCGCCGCGCCGAGGACAGGCTCCTGTTCAAGCAGACGATGGAGGGGATCGGGCAGCCCTGCGTCGAGAGCGTCGTCGTAAGCAATGTCGCGGACACCGTCGGGTTCGCCGATAAAGTCGGCTATCCCCTGATCGTCCGCCCGGCGTACACCTTGGGCGGAACGGGGGGCGGCATCGCCCCGGACGAGAAGACGCTGACCGAGATCACCCAAGGGGGCTTGCGCGCGTCCCGTGTCTCTCAGGTTTTAATTGAAAAGTCGATCGCCGGATGGAAGGAGATCGAGTTCGAGGTCATCCGGGACGGCGGCGGCAACCGGATCACCGTCTGCGGGATGGAGAACATCGACCCGGTGGGCGTCCACACCGGCGACTCGGTGGTCGTCGCGCCGATCCAGACGTTGGGCGGCCCCGAGTTCCGTATGCTCCGTCAGGCGGCGTTCGACATCATCGAGGCGTTGGGCATCGAGGGCGGCTGCAACGTCCAATTCGCCCTGAACCCCGACAGTTTCCAATATGCCGTGATTGAGGTGAATCCGCGCCTGTCCCGTTCCTCGGCGCTGGCGTCCAAAGCGGCGGGCTTCCCGATCGCGAAGGTCGCCACCAAAATCGCGCTGGGCTACCGGCTGGACGAGATCGAGAACTCCGTCACAAAGACCACCTACGCCTCTTTCGAACCGTCGATTGATTACTGTTGCGTCAAGATACCCAAATGGCCCTTCGACAAGTTCGTCACGGCGAAGCGCACCCTTGGTACCCAGATGAAGGCGACCGGCGAGGTTATGAGCATCTCCCCCTCCTTCGAGGCGGCGCTGATGAAGGCAATCCGAAGTTTAGAGCAGGGTTTGGACAGCCTGCAAATGCCGGGCTTTTCCTCTCTGACCGACGAACAGTTATCGGACAGGCTCTCCGTGGTGGATGACAAGCGCCTCTTCGCGATCGCCGAGTGGTTCCGCCGGCAAGACCTAAGCGACCTCCCGCCCCTGCTGGACCACGCCTTCAAAATCACCCAAATCGACCGATGGTTCCTCAGCAAAATCGCCTCGATCGTCTCGATGGAAGCCGCCGTGCGGAACACGCCGTTCACCCCAGACCTTCTGCTCGCGGCAAAGAAACTGGGGTTCCCGGATACGCTCATTGCGCGGCTTACGAAACAGACGGTGAAGGAGGTCCGGGAGGCGCGCAAAAAGCACGGCATCCTGCCCGGCTACCGGATGGTGGACACCTGCGCCGGCGAGTTCGCCGCCAAGACGCCGTACTACTACTCGGCGTACGGGGTGGAAAACGAGAGTTTGGAGCACGGCAGAAGGTGCGTCGTAGTCCTCGGCTCGGGGCCGATCCGGATCGGTCAGGGGATTGAGTTCGACTACTGCTCGGTGCATTCGGTCTGGGCGCTCCGTCAGGCGGGGATTGAGACGGTGATCATCAACAACAACCCCGAGACGGTGAGCACCGACTTTGATGTCGCCGACCGTCTCTATTTCGAGCCGCTGACCCCGGAAGACGTCTTGGGCGTTCTCGACATCGAGAAGCCGGTCGGCGTGATGGTGCAGTTCGGCGGGCAGACCGCGATCAAGCTCGCGGAGCCGCTGGACAAGCTCGGCATCCCGATCCTCGGCACCCCTTTCTCGGGGGTGGACGGCGCGGAGGACCGGAAGGTCTTCGACCGTATTTTGGAGGAGCACAACATCGAGCGCCCACGGGGCGCCGCCGTCCTCAGCCGCGAGGAGGCGCTGGACACCGCCCGTACGCTTGGCTACCCGGTGCTTGTGCGCCCGTCCTATGTCCTCGGCGGCCAGAGTATGATGATCGTCTTCAGCGACGAGGAGCTGAACGACTGGCTGGACCAATTCGCCCCGGACGACGGGCGCCCGGTTCTGATCGATCAGTATATCATGGGGTTGGAGGTCGAGGTGGACGCCGTCTGCGACGGCACCGACGTTCTGATTCCCGGAATCATGGAGCACTTGGAGCGGGCCGGGGTCCATTCGGGCGACTCGATCTCAGTCTATCCGCCCGAGCGGGTGCCGTGGGCGCGCCGAGAAACCCTCCTAAACGTCACTCGCCAACTCGCGCTGGCGTTGGATGTGCGCGGTTTGATCAATATCCAGTTCATCCTGCACGGCGGCAAGGTGTATGTCATTGAGGCGAACCCCCGCTCTTCCCGCACCGTCCCCTATATCAGCAAGATCACCGGGGTTCCGATCGTCGACCTCGCGACCCAAGCGGCTCTCGGCAAAAAGCTCCCCGACTTGGGGTACAGTTACGGGATCGTCCCCGAGAAGCGCCACATCGCGGTCAAGATGCCGGTCTTCTCGTTCGAGAAGCTGTACGGTGCGGAAATCAGTCTGGGTCCCGAGATGAAATCCACCGGCGAGGTGCTGGGAATCGCCGATAACCTTCCCGACGCGCTGATGAAGGCGTTTATCGGCGGCGGGTACTTGAAGACGGTCACCCGGCGGGTCATCATGACGGTGAGCGACGGCGACAAGGAGGAGCTTTGCGCCTTGGCGCGGCGGTTCCAAGCGGTCGGTTATGAAATCTTCGCCACCGGCGGCACCTGCGACGCGCTGATCAACCACGGCATCCGCGCCTCGCTGATCCGGAAGATCGATGCCGGCGACCCATCCGCCCAACAGGAGGAGGACATCCTGTCCTTCATCCGGAGCAAATCGGTGGATCTGGTCATCAACACCAGCACCGGCGGCGCCCGTTCCCGCCGGGACGGTTTCCTGATCCGCCGTCTCGCGGTGGAGTCGGGAATCCCCTGCCTCACCTCCCTCGACACCGCCGAAGCCCTTCTCCGAAGCTTGGAGCACAGCAACCCCGGCCGTCTGGATGTCGTGGACATCACCGCCATATGACCCAAACGGAATTGCTGGACGCGCTCACCGAGCGGTCTTCGCTGACCGAGATTCAGACGTACGTTCAAAAGGTTGTCGAGCTTCGCGGCTTTGCGGGCCAGCCGGTGTCCGAGACGATGCTTTTGCTGCTGGAAGAAACGGGCGAGCTGGCGAAGGCCATCCGCAAGTCGGCGACCCGGATGTCGGTGGACCCGGACAAACTCAGCCGCTATGACTCTGTGGAGAGCGAGGCCGCCGACGTCTTCTTCGTGCTGGCCGCGGTCTGCAACCAGATGGGTATCAGCCTCTTCGACGCGCTGAAGGAGAAGGAAGCGCAGAACGCCAAACGGAATTGGAGCTTCGAACGATGATCAAACAAGCGCTTCTCATCCTTTCCTTCATCCTTCTGTTTTTCGCCTGTGATCCGGTTTTCCCCGAACTGGCTCCCCAGTTGGA
>JAISVO010000068.1 GCA_031271525.1 Oscillospiraceae bacterium | reverse complement strand
CGCTTGCGCCTTTGGCAATGACGGTTTTGCCGACGCGAAGGAAGAAGTCCGCAAAGCGGACGCTCTGGCGCTGATCACACCGGTATACTGGAGCGAGATGGCGGAAGGGTTGAAGTGCTTCCTAGACCGGCTGCGCCGCTGTGACAGCTTCCTCGGCGGGCATAAGGGCGTGGTCAGCGGAAAACCCGTCTTGTTGGCGGCGTCCCCCGGCGGCAGCGGGAACGGGCTGCTTCCCTGCCTTGAGCAGATGGACCGCTTCTGCCGCCATACAGACGCCGTTATTTTCGACTACATAGGAATCAACCGCTGGAACAACGACTATAAAAAGGCTGCGGCCTACGCCGCCGCAAAGGCGATGGCGGAAGGCCGGAAACACGGCGAAACGCTCTGACACCCGCCTGTACAGCCGTATGAAAAGAGGTCTTTGCTCCTTTGTCAGCGTAATTCGATTTCTTCGCCGGGTTCTATGATCAGTTTATTCGGCGCGTCCCAGTCTTCGGCGATCTTTCGGTCGAACAGCGCTCCCGGTTTAACGTGGACAAGGATGTTGCGCTTCGCCCCGATCAGCCGGGCACACTCGGCGGCTTCCCCGGGGCCCATGTTGTAGACCCCGTCGCCGCACAGGATGGCGTAATCAAGGTCCATGTCCGGGAACAACTCCATCTCCTCGGTTTTGGAGGTGTCCCCGCTGGCATAGAGCTTCACGCCGTCGATATGGACGATAAAGCCGACGCATTCTCCCGGGTCATGGTTCCGGTTCTCGGCTTTCACTGCTTGCACACGGATGCCGCCAAGGTCAAACTTGTTATACCTCCCGCGTAACGCAATGGCGTCTTCGTTGCTGATGACGGCGCAATCCGTCTTCTTGGCGCACAACTGCGTTTGGTTGTGGTCGCCGTGCTGGTGCGTGACAAGGATAACGTCGGCGGGAGCGTCGTACCCCTCTCCCGCGTATGGGTCAACGTAGATAACCCGCCCATCGCCGGCGGTCAGGCGGTAGCTCCCGTGACCTTGATAGAGCAGCTTTGGCATGCGTCCTTCCCCCTCCTACTATGTTTCGTTAAATGCGGCGTCATGTGAGGAGCCTCTTTTGAGTCCCGTGTGTACAGGATAGCACGGCGCATATGCCGTGTCAATACGGCTTTCAACGCAGGTTACTCATTGTTACCCCGATAGACAGGCGGGACTTGTAAGCGGCAAAGCCTCCTTAACCGCCGGTTAACCCATGACAATTGTCACCCCCAACATATGCCTCGCGGCACTGTTCGCCGCGAGGCGTTTTATGTTACAATCGGGGCAAGAAGGAACGAGGAGGAGATAACAGATGGTAGCATCTATGGAGAACATCGTGAAGAGGTATCAGGCGCATACCGCGCTGGACCACATGAACCTGACGATACATCAAGGGGAGACGCTGGGGCTTCTGGGTCCCAACGGCGCGGGCAAAACCACCGCCATCCGGGTTCTGACCGGGCTGACCACCGCCGACGCGGGCGAAACCCGGCTGTTCGGCACCGAGATGAAAGGCGCGGCCCTCGCCGTAAAGAGACGGATCGGCGTTGTGCCGCAAGATTTAGCGCTCTACGAAACACTGTCGGCGCGGGACAACCTGAACTACTTCGGACGACTCTACGGCGTGCGGGGGCACGACCTCAAAAACAGGGTTGACGAGGTTCTGGAGCTGCTCGGGTTAACCGACGTCGCGAAGAAAGCGCCCAAGAAATTTTCCGGCGGGATGAAACGGCGCCTAAACATCGGCTGCGCCATCATCCACCGCCCCGAACTGCTGATTCTGGACGAACCGACGGTGGGGATCGACCCGCAGTCGCGCAATCACATCCTGAGCTTCGTGGAGGGGATGGCCAAGGCGGGAACGACGGTGCTGTACACCTCCCACTACATGGAGGAGGTCGAGCGGGTTTGTTCCCGGGTCCTGATCATGGACGCGGGGCATGTCATCGCGAACGGCAGTGTGGAGGAACTGACAAAAGCCGCGATCTTCGAGGAGACGGTGACGCTGGAGGTGCGGGAAGCCGCGCCGGATCTGCCCGACAGCGTTAAGAAGGTGCAGGGGGTGCAGCGGTGCGAGCCGGACGGGCGGTCGCTGACCGTGACCAGCGCGGCGGGTTCGCAGAACCTCGCCCGGATCATCGAGTGCGCCGCGCCGTATGTCATCTTGAGCGTAGCGGCAAAACGCCCGACCTTGGAGGACGCCTTCCTCGCGCTCACCGGAAAGAAGCTCCGGGATAACGGAGGTGAGGGGATATGAGAGGCTTCCTCGCGACCTTCGCGGTGGGGTTCAAGTCCCTCTGGAAAAGTCCGGTCAGCGTATTCATCCTGATCGCTTTCCCCATCCTGCTCATTTTGATTCTCGGGACGGCGCTGTCCACCTATATCTCGGCGGATATTGAACTGGAGCCGGCGCCAATGGCGGTCGCCGCCGAAGAGGGCGGTCCCCTCCGTGCCTTCCTCGCGTCGCCCGATATTTCCCCCTTCTTCGAGCTTACCTACACCGACGCCGCCGAGGCGGAAGCGCTTACAAAGAGCGGGGACGTGATCTGCGCCGTTGTGGAGGGCGGCGACGGCAGTCTGGATGTGCTGAGCCAGTCCCAGATCTCGTTCACCGCCCAAATTGCCCTCTCGATCCTCGATTCGTATCAGCGGATTGGCGCGGCCGCCGCGGCGGCGGCCACGGAGGGCGGCGACATCGCGGCGGCGCTTGGGATGGACCTTTCGGTGACCGATATGCCGCTGGGCAAACGCGCCCCGAGCGCAACCGACTACTACGCCGTGACGATGCTCGTCATGATCCTCCTTTATACCGGGCTGAACGGAGTGGAGCTTTTTAGCAAAGGGATGCTGAGCGACACGGGCAGACGGGCGCGCACCGCCCCGATCTCCAAGGCGGCGCTGGTCGGCGGTCTGCTGGCGGCATCCACCGTGACCAGTTTTTTGCAGGGAATGGTGACCTTTGTCTTCTCCGGCGTCGTCTACGGCGTCTACTGGGGGGAGCGAATCCCGCTGGTGCTCGCCACCCTGTTCGCCGTGGTGCTGCTCTCGCAGGCGCTCTGCCTCTTCCTGCTGATGCTGTTCCGGCACCCGGGCGCCGCCGGCGGCGCGGCGCAGGCGTTCTTCTGGGTGAGTACCTTCGTGTCGGGCGGCTACACCAAGGTATCCTTCGGCCCCGCCGACGCGGTCTTCCAATACGCGCCCAACGCGATGGCGCATACCGTGATCTTCGGCTCAATCTTCGGGGGAAACGAGGGAAAGATGATGTTCTGCCTCGCCGCGCTGTTCGGGCTTGGGCTCCTCTTCTATGTCCTGTCCTTTATCCTTGGAAGGAGGCGGTTTTCGTGACGGTTTTCCAAACAGCCCTCCGGCGGATCTTCAAACAGCCGATCAACCTTGTCTTTGTGATCCTCTTCCCGGTGATCTTCTCCGCCTTGATCGGCCTGACCGGCGAATCCTCCGTCAACAACGACGCGGCGTTCTCGTTCGGCGTCTGCGACAAAGACGGGTCGGTCCTGTCCGAAACCATGATCCGGCAGATGGAAAAGCGGTACGATACCCGGATGGTCGCCGAGGAGGACATCTCCGCCACCCTGACCGATTCGGAGGTACCTTGGATCTTGGTCATTCCCGAGGGGTTCCAAGAGGCGGTGCTTGCGAAACAAGCCCCCAAGCTGGAGGGGTATTCCCTCCGAATCTCCGAGGTGTCTGCTTTAGCGAGCGTCAACGCCGAGAGCATCGCCCGCTCGCTGATCCTTCTGGGCACCGACGACCCGGCAAAGCTCGCCGCATGGGAAGAAGCGTCCGAGGTGACGCTGACGAGAGCCCCCGGCGACAACTGGGAGACGATTGCCTTCTGGTTTGGGATGTATGGGTTTGTCGCGATCTTCACGTCCTACTTCATCGTGAAAACCCTGAGCGACGATAAGCTCCGGGGGATGCCCGACCGGCTGGGCGTCCTGCCGCTCACCCCCCGCAGGACGATGGTGCAGTCGGCGCTCGCGGCCTTCCTCGCGCTGGAGGTCACGGCGGCTCTGACGCTCGGCGCGGTCAGCCGGCAGATCGGCGCGGTGCCGAACCCGCCGTATATCTTCTTGCTGCTCTCGCTGTACAACCTGTTCGCGGTCAGCGCGATCCTCGCGATTATGTCGTTTGCGCGGAACCTTGGGGTCGCGTCAGTCGCGATGACGATGCTGTCGGTCATCATCTCGATGCTGGGCGGGCTGTTCTGGCCGCTGGATTTGGTACCGGAGATCATGCGGAAAATCGCGTGGTTTTCGCCCGGCTACTGGCTGGCGCGGGGGCTTCAGGGGGTTCGGGAGGTCACCTTTGAAGGGTATTGGACGCCGATTTTCTTCCTCGGAGCGTTCAGCGCCGTCGCCATTCTGCTGGGCAGCTGGCGAAGGGTCCAGCCGATGGAAGACGAAGGGTAAGCCCTCAATTCAACAGGCAGATCCCGATATTCAAATAGGAGAGATACCCCGTCCAGAGACAGCAGGGAACAAGCAGCTTTTGCCCGGTCCCGGGACCGATCAGCTTCCGCGCGTGAAGCAGCACCCCGGTGAGGAGCAGGAGGACGGCGGCGCCTCCTGCTTTCGCGTCCAGACGGAAGAAGAAAACGGGCCATAGGAGGATTAGGGCAAGCGACAGATAGAAGGCGCGCATCGCCTTTTGTCCGTCGCCTGACGCCGGATCGGCGGGGCGGATCGCCGCCGCCGCGAGGAGGAGCGACACCGCCCAACCTACCGGCAGCAACGATACCGGCGGGAAAAGGAAGGGCGTTTTGAGCAGGGCAAACCGCTCGCCCATATGGACGGTGAACAGGCTCGCCAGCGCTCCCGTCAGCGCGGCGAGGAAAAAGTGGAGCGCCGTCCGCCTCCCCGACATCCCCAACCCCCCTTGTCCCGTGTGGGGTATATGTATGTTACGGTAAGCGGAAAAATGACAGCGGCAACGGTATGGGAACACATCGGCGCAGGAACGCAGCGGTTTGCCGAGCCGCCGCGCCTCGCGTCCTACCCTTTTACGACCCCTTTGCGCCATTCGCCGCCGGCGGTCTCGGGGTATGGCATACAGAGGGCAAGCTGGTCGGTGATGGCGGCCTCCAGCGCGAGCTGGCCCCTGTGCGCCGCCGGACGGCTGATCACGGGGGAATTTACGCGCGACAACAGCTCCGGGCCCCGCTTTCCGAGTCCGAGCAGACGGATATGGGGCGGGGGCGGAGTTTCGGGAAGGCTTAGGAACGCCGCGAGGACGCACCGGCGGATCCGCGCCAGCGTATACCGTTTGGTTTTCGCGAGGCGGTACAGCTCCGGCAGGCTCCTCGCGCCGACCGCGGCCCGGTAGAGCCGCTGCGCGAGCCCCCCCGCGCCGACGTCGGGAAGGACCAAAAAATCCATCATGCTCATCCGGCGGAGACGGCTCAGCACCGCGCCCTCCTGCTTCAGCAGGGTGATCGGCGCACGGCCGGCGCGTTCCTCCTCCCGCCACAAACTATAAAACGGCGTTGTCTTCGGGACCGAGCCGGCGAGGACGCGCTTACGGATCTCGGACGCCGAGCCGGGCCCGTCGTGGACGCTTCCCTCCCGGGCGACCGGCAGGGGGGTAATCCCGGTGCCCTTGAGGGCGCGGAGGTATTCCAGAGCGAGGATGTTGTTGGGGGTAAACAGCGCCGCAGCGTCCGGGAATAGCTCCGGCAGCGCCGCCGCCATCGGAACATCCTTGGGCAGCTCCCCAACGGACCGCTCGCTGAGCTCCCGCAGCGCGTCCAGATCGGCGGTCTCGGCGCCGAACGAAAGGTGGGTTACAACCCCTAAGTTGGCGGCGATGTCAACAGCGCCCCGCGCGAATTTTTCAGCGGGCGCGCAGGCATACGGCGCGGGCAGCTCGAAAACAAGGTCAAACCCGGCGGCAAGCGCCATTCGGGTCCGGACGGTCTTCTCAAGGATCGGGAACTCCCCCCGCTGGACGACATTTCCGCTCATAATTGCGACCAAGCCCGTATCGGTGCCCAAGAGGGCGCGGATACGGGCTATGTGGGTCAGATGACCATGATGGAGAGGGTTGTATTCCGCGATGACGGCACAGACATTCATCGGGTTGATTTTTCGGCGATCCTGCGGGTGTCCTCGGCGATCACCAGCTCTTCGTTTGTCGGGATGACCAAGATTTTTCCCCGGCTGTCGGGGGTTGAGATGACCGACTCGCCTTTTGCGGTCTTATTCAGCTCCTCGTCCAGCGTGAGACCCATGAACGAAAGCCCGGAACAGACCATCCCCCGAATGACCGGGTTATTTTCTCCGATTCCGGCGGTGAAGACCAGCGCGTCGCAGCCGCCCATCGCGGCGGCCAAAGCGCCGACCGTCTTTTTCACGTGGTAGGTGAACAGTTCCAGCGCGTTCCGCGCCCGCCGGTTGGTCTCAAACGCCGCGAGAAGGTCGCGGAAATCGCTGGAGACCCCCGAAACGCCCAGAACGCCGGACTTTTTGTTGAGGATGTCCAGCACCTGCGCCGCCGAGAGGTTTTCGCGCTTCATCAGGTACTCGATGACAGCCGGATCAATGCTTCCGCTCCGGGTGCCCATCGGGACGCCCTCCAGCGGGGTAAAGCCCATCGAGGTATCGACCGAAGCGCCGTCGCTGACCGCCGCGACCGACGATCCGTTGCCCATGTGGCAGGTGACGACCTTCAGCCCGGTCCGCCCGAGGATCTTCGCCGCCCGCTCGGACACATACCGGTGGGAGGTTCCGTGGACGCCGTAGCGGCGCACCTTCAGGCGCTCGTAGTAATCGTAGGGGACGGCGTAGAGATACGCCCTTTCGGGCATTGTCTGATGGAAGGCGGTGTCGAAGACCGCGACCTGCGGAACCCCCGGCATAACCTCCTCGCAGGCGCGGATGCCAATCAGGTTGGGCGGGTTGTGCAGGGGGGCGAGGGGCACGCATTCCTCAATCGCCCGGATGACCGCCGCGTCGATCAAAACGCTCTCGGAGAAGAGTTCCCCGCCATGCACCACCCGATGCCCAATGGCGTCGATCTCGCCCATACCGGCGATGACGCCGGTCTCGGGAGAGGTGAGCAGCCCGACGACAGCGCGGATCGCGTCGGCGTGGTTCCCCATCGGCAGCTCGGCTTCGTAAGGGGTTTTACCCTGATGCTTGACCCGCCCGTCGATCCCGATCCGCTCGCAGATACCCTTCGCGAGGACTGTCCCGCAATCCATATCAAAGAGCTGGTATTTCAATGAGGAGCTTCCCGCGTTGATGACTAGAATTCGCATACTGTATATATACCTCCGGCGTTATTTTTCGGGCCGCTTGGGGTGTTTTGCCGCACCTTGCGATATACGGTATCCTACCATAGTTTCGGGAAAAGCGCAACAGCTACATTGCTCCGGAAACGCGGTTTTCGAGGAGCAGCTCCCACAGGGCGCGGTCGATCCGGTATCCGTCCAGCGCTTCATAAACTGCGTCCGGGCGGCCATGCTCAACAACGCCGAAGGGCCCCGCGAAATTCCACAGGGCGTACCCCCAGCCGAACTCGCGCCACAGGGACAGCAAGTCGCTAAGCCATGCCAGCGCGACGCCGTTGGGCGTCTTGTTGTAGCAGCCGAACTCGCCGATGTGGACCGGCGTGCCCCCCGCGGCGACATCCCGCCAAGGCTTGTAGTGCTCCCGCAGCTTGTCTTTGTCCCAGCCGCCGCCCGGGTAGACAGGCTCCCGCCAGCCGCCGGGAGGTTCCTTGACCCACTCCGCGCCGTAATGGCTGACAGTGAACGGACTGTACCCCCGCCCGCTGTGCACCGCGCCGGTGTCGCTCAGTTCGGGGATCGCCGCCGCGCCGCCGCTGACGCCGTCCAGCACGATTTCCCGTCCGGGGTCGATCGCTTTCACCGCGCCGATCACCCGCCGCATCAAGCTTTGGTGGCGCTCCCGGGTAAAACTCCCCGTCCCCGGACCGGGCGGCTCGTTCAGCAGGTCAAAGCTCAATTCTTCGGCGGGGATCCCTTTATACCGTTCCGCGAACAGTTCCCATTGGAAAATAAACGCATTCTGCGCCGCTTCATCCGTCCAGAGGTTGAGGTCCTTCGGCGGGTTGTTGATGCAATAGCCCGGCGCGCGGTGGATGTTCAGGCTGACGTGCAGCCCCCGTTCCCGCCCGGCTTCTATGTAGCCGTCAATTTTCCGCAAGGCCCGTTCGTCCGGGTTGTAGAAGTCGTCGGCACGCGTCCAGAAGCGGTAGTCGGTCGGCACGCGAATGAAGTTAAACCCGTGCCTCGCGATGAAGTCGAGCTGACGGAGGTCGGGCGGAAACGCTTCCCGCTCCCCCCGTTTCGCGAACATCCAGAGCATGTTGAAACCATATCTTGGCATATTTATCTCCGTTTCATGAAAAACCGCACGCACACCACGGCAACGGCCGCCAGCGCGGCTATAACCAGCGCCGTGCCGACCCCTATCCCAATGGACCCTTCGTTCCCGGCCGCCGCCTCGGGGGACGGAACCGGCTGCTCGGGCTGCTCGACCGGCTGCTCAGGCTCCGAGGCCGGCTGCTCGGCCGGCTCTTCTTCCCGCGGAGCGGACGTCCCGCCGGTTTCGTCCCGCGCCGAGACCTCAACGCCGTCGACCATCAGCGAATTGAGAAAGACATTCGCTCCGCCGCTGCTTTGGTAGCCCTCGACGCAGAGGGACACCTCATACATCTTTCCGAGGGTCATCCCCATCTGTTCCCACGCCCGGATGTGCTCGCTGACCGACACGGTGCCTTCGGTCTTGCGTTCGGTGCGCACGCTCCAGTACTGCTGGAAGGTCTGGGTCCCTTGTATGGATGGCTGCTGGTGGCGGGTTGTCTCGTAGACGTCGTAAGTGCCGCCGTCAACCTCCACCGTGCCGAGGGACTCGGCGCCGGGCGGACGCCACGTGCCCCAGCTTTCAACGATATAGAACTCTACCAGCGGGTCCTCCGACCAGCCGTAGACGCAGAGATACGAGTTCCCGTTCGGGAAGTATTCCACCCCGTAGTCCAAGGCGATTTCGCCCAGCTCCCCGTGCGTCTTCTCGGAACCCAGTTTCTTGCCGGTGCGGAACAGGACGTTCTGCGCCTCCCGCCACTGGCAGGAATACGCGCCGCCCGCGCCCAAGGTCATGCTGCCTTCGCCGCCGCCGACATCCATCCACAGCTCGTAGTCGTAGCCCTCGCTGCTCCCCATCGAGTTCTCGGTGAGGATGTCCCCCTCGTCCGCTCCTACGGACGGCGCGGCCAGCAACAGCGCGGCGCAGAGAAAGGCCGGGATCTTTTTTCGTTTCATCATCCAGTTCCCCCGTATTTTTGATGGGGCGATTATACCATAGGCTGACAGGGAAGGCAAGCACCGTCTGTCACGAAAGTTGACTTGTATATTTAACCAGTACGGTTGACAGGGCGGCTGGGCGGCTGTATACTGCTGTTAGGGATTTTAGCTAAGCTGCCCCCCTCGCCGAGGGGCATAAGCGGAATTATGGAGGATGCCCCATGAACAGGAAGCCCCTCGTCTTGGCAGCGGCCCTTATCGGCGCTCTGTTGATCTTCAGCCGAAGCGCGGCCGCGGCCCCCGCAAACCCGGTTCCGCAAACCTACCGGCAAGCGGACGGCAGCGCCGTAGTAATCACCCATTACGGCGACGAGTTTTTTGACTGGTACGAGGACGAAACCGGGTTTGTCGTCGCCTACGACGAAGCCGGACGAAACTGGCGGTACGGTACGGTCGTCTACGGGGCCGTCCAACCGACCGGACAGGCTGTGGGGAGCGCGGCCTTGCCGGTCCCGCCGCTCTACTCGGCGGCGAGGTTGACGCGCGCGGACTTACAAGGCCTGATCGACGCGTCTCGGGACGCGCGTGCCGTCCCGGAAGCGGATATCTCCGCCCGGACGGCGCCCGAAGCCCCTTCCGCCGCGACGGCAAAAACAAACCAAGAGATTGCGCTGTTCCTAGTCGAGTTCGATAATATGCCGCTTATGAACGACGAACAGTATTGGCACGGGAAATACTTCGCGGCCGAGCCGGGCGCGAAGAGCGTCGCGAATTACTTCAAGGATATGTCCGGCGGCCTTGACATCTTCGGCCCGGCGGATACGGTGAGCGCCGTCGCCGCCGGCGGCACATACCGCGTAAACCTGATTGAGTCCGGCTTCGCGTGGGCGGACGCCGGGGTAGACGTCACGGTCTACCCAAGCGTCGCGGACGGGATTATCCGGGTGAAGCTCCATAGGGACCATCCGATCAAAAAATGGAATAACGAGTCCTTCGACGAAGCGGCGGCGTTACTCAGCGTGGGCGTCAAAGCCATCAAAGAGCAATATCCGGACTTCGAGATCGGCGAGGGCCGCGAGAACCTGCATATCGCCGCCGTCATTGCCGGAGGGGAAGCCGCAACCGACTTCAATCCGGGAGGGCAGGTTTGGGCGCACGCGTATAGCCTCGACCCTTCGGCGCTGGGGTATCACGCCCCCTACATGCTCCACGGGGAAATGCATGACGAAACGCACGCGATGGCTATCGGAATCGCGGGGCACGAACTGGGGCACTCGCTGGGACTGCCCGATCTGTATGACTACACCTACATGTCCGCCGGCGTCGGCCCGTACAGCATGATGGGAAACGGAAACTGGGGAATGGCGCCGGGCGACGAAGTCCAAGGGCAGACCCCGGTCGCCTTCGACGCGTGGTCGAAGATCCGGCTGGGGTACATAGAACCGACCGAGATCCTGTCCGGCGCCGATTGGCGCGGCGATCTGCGGAGCGCCGGCTCCGGCTACAACGTGCTGAAATTGACCAACAGCGCCCTGAGCGCCGACCAATATTTCCTCGCGGAGAACCGGCAGCCGGAGGGTTGGGACGCCGGGCTATGGGGGGCGGGCGTCAGCGAGGCGGAGGGCAACAACGGCGGCGTCCTTGTGTACCACGTCGACGAGTCCGCGGAAGACAACTCCGACGCATTCCATAAGCTCGTCGACGTGGAGGAAGCGGACGGCGACGAATCGTTGGATAATCCTTACGCGTATCAGGTGGTCGGCGACGACTTTTTCAGCTGGGAAAAATCGCCGGTGTTCAGCGAAACCACGGTTCCGGACACAAATTTCCATGACGGCGGGCCGCAGAGCCTAGCCAGCGGCATCCGGATGCGGGTAAACAGCCCCCGAGGGCCGGTTATGGAGGTTGAAACAGGGGCGCTGACCGACATCCTCGCGGCCGGAATCTCCGGGCTTACGGCCCCTGCGGAGGGGAATACCCCGATAACCGCCGGTGTCTTGCTTCCGGACGAACCCGAACTGTATTCGGTGACGGGCCTAACGTGGTCCCCCGGCGACGCGGAGTTTACCGCCGGGACAGTGTACGCCGCGACCGTTACCTTGACGGCGGACCCCGCGCGCCGGTTTGCCGGGACGATCACCCCGACGGTGAACTTCGTGACCCAGAGCGGATGGGTTGTCAGCGAAGGCGTGACCGACGGATCCGGCTTGGGGAACGCCTTGACGTTCACCGTCACCTTCCCGCCTGTCGGGGGGGACAGAGACGTCAGCGCGGCTTTTGCGGACGCGAACTTCCTAAAAGCTGTCCGCAAGCTGCTCGGCAACCCGGACGGGCCGATTTACGCCGGCGACTTGGAGCAAGTGGAAAACCTGAACCTGTCTGGGAACGGGATAGCGGACTTGGCGGGTATTGAGTATTTCACGAGCCTGCAAACTTTGGACTGCTCGGATAACCAACTGACGGAATTGGATCTTTCAAGCAATCCGGAGCTGGCGCATCTGCATTGCGGCGGAAACCTATTGGAAACGTTGGATACATCGGGGAACCCGGCCCTGATAACGCTGTATTGCGCCGACAACCTGCTGGTCAGCATGGACGTATCCAACAACCCTTTGCTGGAGGAATTGTCTTGCGAACACAACTACCTCCCCGATACAGCCGCGATTATCGGTCTGGACGAGGGGCGGACCGCGCTCGTTTTCGAGCCGCAACACACCCTTGCTTCCTATTCCGTCACCGTCGCGCCCCTCGCCAACGGCAGCGTTGCCGTAAGCGCAGAGGAAGCGGCGGCCGGAGAAACCGTCACGGTGACCGTCACGCCGGATGAAGGGTACCGGCTAGCCGAAGGGTCACTCAAGGTCAACGGTATCGCTATCGTTGGCGACAGCTTCGTAATGCCGGCAAAGGACGTGACAATCACGGCGGAGTTTGAGGCTATCGCCGTACCGCGCAGCATTGATATTGACATCTCCGCGGCGGACCAGACCACGCTGGGCGATCATCGCACGATCACGATTGACGGTCTGACGGTCGGGGACTTTGTTCTGATCCAATATGAGCCGACGGGGGATTCCGATTCCAACTACACCGCGAAATCGGTCACGTTCGCTCTTGCCGAGCCGCTTGTTGAGGAGATTTATTATCGAATTCCCTGCATCATCCACGTGACGGTTTTCAACGGCGTGCCGAACTACTCTCCCGAGGCAACTTCGCTCGGGGTCGATATGGTTCGGTATGTAAACTCAAGGGCTGCGGACGGGCTGGAATAGCGCAAAAGCGCCGCAAAATAAACCCGCCGGGAAAATTGTTCTTGACAAGGGGTGCGCGCGGTGCTATACTGGTAAAAATTTTAGAAACCGGGGTATTTTTTCAATGAACCGTAACCGCAGCATTATTAGCCTGCTTTGGACGATCCTTCTGGGTCTCGTCCTTATTGGCATTCCCCAAAATGCCGGCAGGCTGCTCTTACGGTCTCAACGCTGAACGTCCATCGGTTTCAGTAGCAAAGACAGGAAAGCCGTCGGCAGTCCCCAAAGGGACGCCGGCGGTTCTTTTAGTATCAGGAGGGATTTTTATGAACCTCACCGAAACGCGAAATATGACGGATGCGCCGGACGCCGCCCGTCACCCGGTGACCCTCACTGGGGCGCAGATCGTAGCCGAGGTGCTGATCGAACAGGGGGCCGACACCGTCTTCGCCTACCCGGGCGGGTCGGTGCTGAACATCTTTGACGCGCTGGGCGCGCGGAGCGACAGGCTGCGCGTCCTCCTTCCGGCGCACGAACAGGGCGGCTGCCACGCGGCGGACGGCTACGCGCGGGTGAGCGGGAAATGCGGCGTCATGATCGCAACCTCGGGGCCGGGGGCGACCAACCTCGTCACCGGGCTTGCCAACGCCTATATGGATTCGGTGCCGCTGGTGGCTATCACCGGGAATGTGACCCGTGCCTTGATGGGCCGGGATTCCTTCCAAGAAGTGGACATCTGCGGGGTCACCATGCCGATCACAAAACACGGTTTTTTGGTGCAGAGGGTGGAGACCCTCGCGGAGACGCTGAAGGAGGCGTTCGCCATCGCGACCTCCGGACGCCCCGGCCCGGTGCTGGTGGACATTCCGAAGGACATCACCGCCGAGACGTGCGAATACCTCCCGGTGGGGCGCTACCGGGAACGGGACCATCCCCCGGTTAAGGACAATATCCTCCGGCAGGCGGCCGACATGATCGCGAGGAGTAAGCGTCCCCTCCTGTTCTGCGGCGGCGGCGTGGTCCGCGCCGGGGCGTCGGACGCCCTCCGCGCGTTCGCCGAGAAACGCGGGATCCCGGTCGCGTCCTCCCTGATGGGCCTGACCGCCCTTCCGTCCTCCCACCCGCTGATGCTCGGGATGATCGGGATGCACGGCACCCCCGTCTCAAACTACGCCGGGGAGGAGTGCGACCTCCTGATCAACGCCGGGTCGCGGTTCTCCGACCGGGTGGCGGGCGACCGGAAACGCTTCGCGCCCAACGCCCGGCTGATCCATTTGGACATCGACCCGTCTGAGTTCGACAAGAACGTGATCTGCGACCTCCACCTGCGGGGGGACGCCGGGGACATCCTGCAAAAACTGACCGGCGTCGTGCCGGCCAACACCGGGAACGACTGGCAGAACGAGATCACCCACTTCAAGGCGAAACACCCGATGCCGGAGGAGATGGAACCGCTCCGCGCAAACCCGCGCGGCATCCTCCGGGCCATCGCGGGACTCGCCGGAAACGACGCCCTGATCGTCACCGACGTGGGTCAGCACCAGATGTGGACGGCGCAGTATTACCCCTTCGCGAAGCCCCGGAGCCTGATTACCAGCGGGGGGCTGGGGGCGATGGGCTTCGGCATGGGGGCCGCCGTGGGGGCGAAGGCGGCCGCGCCCGACCGCCCGGTGGTGCTGATTACCGGGGACGGAAGCTTCCATATGGACATGGGCGAGATTGCCGCCTCCGTGACCGAAGGGCTTCCGGTCGTCGCCGTGGTCATGAACAACGGGGTGCTCGGGATGGTGCGGCAGTGGCAGAGGATGTTCTACGACGCCCGGTTCAGCTACACCACCCCGGGACGGAAAACCGACTTTGCAAAGCTCGCCGAAGCTTTGGGCGGTCTGGGCTTCCGCGCCGATACGATGTCGCTCTTCACGGCGGCGTTCAAGGAAGCGCTGGCCTCCGGGCAGACCTGCGTGATCGACTGCGTGATCGACCCGGACGAGAACGTCTTCCCGATGATCCCCCCCGGCAAGGCCGGGAATGACATTGTGTACTGCGAGGGATGAAAATGCTGTATAACCCTGACATACCGAGGGATCGGTACAACAATTACGGCGACCGGGAGTGGACCCGGCTCGAACGGGACGGTCACGGGGAGCTGCTGTACGCGGTGCATACAGAGCTGCTGAAGCGCTACATACGCCAAGGCGACGCCGTGCTGGAGGTCGGCGCGGGTTCGGGGCGGTACACCAAGGACTTGGCGGCGATGTGCGGCGCTTTGACGGTGGCGGACATCTCAAGCCACCAGCTTGAGTTCAACAAGCAAAAGATGCGGGAGCTGGGGCTGTTCAGCAAGGTGCGCTCGTACCACGAGCTGGATATCCTCGACATGGGGGTGTTTGGCGGCGAAACCTTTGACTGCGTCGTCTGCGTCGGCGGGGTGCTCAACTACCTCTTGGACCGGGAGGAGGACGGGCTTCGGGAAGCGCTTCGGGTGCTGAAGCCGGGCGGGATATTGATTGCCGGGGTGATGAGCTTTATCGGCGCGTCGCTGTACTATCTGGACGGTATCCGCGCCGAAAAGGAGACGTTCGGCATTGAGGCGACCCGTTGGGTCTTCGATACCGGCACACAGGACCCGGTGCACTACCCGGTGCCGAGCAAGCATTACGTCCACATGATGAGGTCCGCCGAGATGGACGCCCTGTTCGCCCCGTTCCCGGTAACCGTGCTGGAGCGAAGCTCCGCCGGATTGTTCTCGTTGGGCGGCGACGCGGCGCTGGAGAACGCCCGGAACGACGGAGAGCTTTGGAAGCTGATCCTTGAGAAGGAAATCGAGTTCACAAAGCTCCCCGGGACGCTGGACTGCGGGATGAACATGATATATGTCGCCCAGAAAATAAACTGAGGAGGAACGCAAAATGAAACTCTACTACGACTCGGACTGTGACAAGGGAGCGCTCGCCGGAAAGACAACCGCCGTGATTGGCTACGGGAGCCAAGGGCACGCGCACGCGCTCAACCTAAAGGAGAGCGGGTTCCGCGTGATCGTCGGCCTGCGCCCCGGATCGGCGCGCCGCGCCGAAGCGGAAGCCGCCGGGCTGACCGTCTACGGCGTCGCCGAAGCGGCGGAGAAAGCCGACCTTGTGATGCTGCTGATCCCCGATCAGGACCAAGCGGCGGTCTACAACGCCGAAATCGCCCCCCATATGAGCCCCGGGAAGGCGCTCGCCTTCGCCCACGGCTTCGCCGTGCACTTCAACCAGATTGCGCCGCCGCCGGGGGTGGACGTTTTCATGGTCGCGCCGAAGGGTCCCGGGCACACGGTGCGCTCCCAGTACCTCGAGGGGCGGGGCGTACCCTGCCTGATCGCGGTCCGTCAGGATGTGTCGGGGCGCGCCAAGGAGACGGCCCTCGCCTACGCCTCCGGGATCGGCGGCGGACGGGCCGGGATATTTGAGACGACCTTCAAGGAGGAGACGGAGACAGACCTGTTCGGCGAGCAGGCGGTGCTCTGCGGCGGGGTGACCGAACTGATGAAAGCCGGGTTCGATACCCTTGTCGGCGCCGGGTACGCGCCCGAGATGGCGTACTTCGAGTGCGTCCACGAGATGAAGCTGATTGTCGACCTGATCAACGCCGGAGGCTTCGCCGCGATGCGCTCGTCGGTGAGCGACACCGCCGAGTACGGGGACTACGTGACCGGGAGCCGGATCGTCACCGAAGATACCCGCCGGGAGATGGCGAAAGTCCTCAAAGAGATCCAGCGGGGCGAATTCGCCGGCAAGTGGATCACCGAGAACTCCGCCGGGGGGAAGGCGAACTTCCTCGCGATGCGGGCGGTGGAAGCGGCCCACCCGGTGGAGGAGGTCGGGAGCGGCCTTCGCAAGATGATGAGCTGGCTGAAGAGATGAGGGAGTTTACCGGGGTTGAGCGCGCCCCCCACCGCGCGCTCCTGCGGGCGCTGGGGTTCACCGACGGCGAGATGGAGCGCCCGCTGGTCGGGGTGGCGTCGGCGTTCAGCGAGATCGTGCCGGGGCATATCCACCTCAACGCCGTCGCGCAGGCGGTGAAGGACGGGGTGACGGCCGCCGGCTGCAAGCCGGTCCTCTTCCCGGTGATCGGGGTGTGCGACGGGCTCGCGATGGGTCACGCCGGGATGCGCTATTCCCTCCCCTCCCGGGAACTGATCGCCGACTCGATCGAGACAATGGCGCTGGCGCACTGCTTCGACGCCCTCGTATTGGTTCCGAACTGCGACAAAATCGTCCCGGCGATGCTGATGGCGGCGGCCCGCCTAAACCTCCCGGCAATCGTCGTCAGCGGCGGGCCGATGCTCGCGGGCCGGTCCCGGAGCGGGGAAAAGCTGAGCCTGTCCAGCGTCTTTGAGGCGGTCGGGGCGGTGAAAGCCGGGAGGATGAGCGAGGACGAGCTGAGAGAGGTGGAGTCCGCCGCTTGCCCGACCTGCGGAAGCTGTTCGGGAATGTTTACGGCAAACAGCATGAACTGCCTCTGCGAAGCGATCGGGATGGCCCTGCCGGGCAACGGCACGGCCCCGGCGGTCAGCGCCGAACGCCTCCGGCTCGCGAAAGAGAGCGGCGCGAAAATCGCCGAGCTGCTGGAGAAGGATATCCGCCCCCGGGACATTTTGACCGAGGGAGCGTTCCGCAACGCGCTGACGGCGGATATGGCGCTCGGGTGCTCGTCCAACACGGTGCTCCACCTGCAGGCAATCGCGAAGGAGGCGGGGTTCGCCCTGCCGCTGAGCGTCATCAACGAGGTGAGCCGGAAAACGCCCAACCTCTGCCGCCTCAGCCCCGCCGGGGAGGATTCGATGGAGGATCTGCACCGCGCCGGCGGGGTGCCCTGCGTACTGAAGGAGCTTGGCGGATTGATCGACCAAAGCTTGCCGACGGTGACCGGGAAGCCCCTGCGTGAAAATCTCGCCGGCGCGCCGGAACCGGACGGGGCCGTGATCCGGCGCGTCAATAACCCATACGCCGGGACGGGTGGATTGACGGCGCTGTTCGGGAATATCGGAAGCTGTGTCGTGAAGCGCTCGGCGGTCGCCCCGGACATGCTGAAGCGGACGCTGACCGCAAGGGTTTTTGAGGGCGAGGAGGACGCCTCTCGGGCGATTTTCGCCGGAGAGATCCGCCCGGGCGACATCGTCGTCATCCGGTACGAGGGGGAAGCCGGCGGGCCGGGGATGCGGGAGATGCTCACCCCGACCTCCGCCATCGCCGGGGCGGGGCTGGACGCCGCCCTGCTGACGGACGGACGGTTTTCGGGGGCGACCCGGGGCGCCGCCATCGGGCATGTCTCCCCCGAAGCGGCTTCCGGCGGGGTGATCGCCCTGATCCGGGACGGCGATCTGATCTCCTTGGATATTCCCGGGGAGACGGTCAATTTGCTGGTTGACGGCGAAGAACTGGCGCGCCGGAGGAGAGAGTTTGCGCCGCCGCCCGAAAAGGAGCTTACCGGGTGGCTCGCGCGATACAGAGACAGAATCAAACGGGAGGAGAAACCCTGATGAAGAACATCCGAATTTTTGACACCACCCTGCGGGACGGGGAGCAGTCCCCCGGGTGCTCGATGAACCTGCAGGAGAAACTGGAGATCGCGGCCCGTCTGGAAGCCCTGAAGGTGGACGTGATCGAGGCGGGCTTCGCCGTCTCCTCCCCCGACGACTTCGAGGCCGTCCGGGCGGTCGCCGGGAGCGTGAGGCGCTGCGGCGTCGCGTCCCTCGCCCGGGCGACCGAAAAGGACATCGACGCCGCGTGGGAAGCGCTGAAGGGGGCCGCTAAGCCCTGTATCCATGTCTTCCTCGCCACCTCCGGCATCCATATGGAGTATAAGCTGAAGATGACGCCGGAGGAGGTTTTGGCAAAGACGTCCGCGATGGTGCGGTACGCAAAGGGTCTGTGCCCGACGGTGGAATTTTCCGCCGAGGACGCCACCCGGAGCGACCCGGCCTTCCTCGCGCGCGTCTTTTCGGCAGCCGTCGCGGCGGGGGCGGACGTGATCAACGTGCCCGATACGGTGGGCTACGCCGCCCCGCAGGAAATCTACGAGCTTGTGAGCTACCTCCGGGCGAACGTCGCCGGGATCGGGAAAGCCGTCCTGTCGATCCACTGCCATAACGACTTGGGGATGGCCGTGGCGAACTCCCTGTCCGCCGTGAAAGCCGGCGCGGACCAAGTGGAGTGCACCCTGAACGGGATCGGCGAGCGGGCCGGCAACGCCGCGCTGGAGGAAATCGCGTTGAGCCTAGCGACCAAGCGCGCGTTCTACGGCGCCGAAACGGGGATCGACACCAAGCAGATCTATCGGGCGAGCCGCACCCTGTCCGGCATCATCGGCGTGACGCCGACCCCCAATAAGCCGATTGTCGGCGCGAACGCCTTCGCCCATGAGGCGGGCATCCACCAGCACGGCGTTCTGGCGAACCCGCTGACCTACGAGATCATGAACCCGGCGGATGTCGGGATTCCCTCCAGCAAGATGGTGCTGGGCAAGCATTCGGGCCGCCACGCCTTTGAGGACCGCCTGAAAGACCTCGGCTTCGACTTATCCGGGGAAGCCCTGACAGCGGCCTTCGGGCAATTCAAAAAGCTCGCCGACCGTAAGAAGGCGGTGAGCGACGAGGACATCGCGGCCCTCGCCGGGGAACAGACCCTCGAAATCGCCGACGGCTACCATATCGAGCGGTTTGTCGTCAATTCGGGCAGCACGATTTCCGCGATGGCGACGGTGAAGCTCAGCCGGGGGGACGAGGTTCAGGAGGAGGCCAGCACCGGGGACGGCCCGATCAACGCGGCGTTCAACGCGATCAGCCGGATTGTCGGCGGCGGGCACGAGCTGGAGGACTTTTCGATCCGGTCGGTCACCGAGGGCGGGGACGCGCTGGGCGAAGCGGTCGTCAAACTCAAGCGCGGGAACGAGATCATCACCGGGCGGGGCCTTTCGACGGACATTCTGGAGGCGAGCATCAAAGCGTACGTCAACGGGATCAATAAGATGGCGGTGCGAAGATGAAGACCGTCGACATCTTCGACTCCACCCTGCGGGACGGCGCGCAGGGCGAGGGGATCCAGTTTTCTCTGGTGGATAAGCTGGATGTGGTTTTGGCCTTGGACGGGCTGGGCGTCCCCTACATTGAAGCCGGGAACCCGGGCTCCAACGAGAAGGAGCTGGCCTTCTTCCGGGAGGCCCAAAAGCTCTCGCTGAGGCACGCGAAGCTGGTCGCCTTCGGGGCGACCCGGCGGCGGGGGACGACCCCCGGCGCCGACCCGAACTGCGTCTCCCTCCTCGCCGCGGGAACCCCCTGCGTGGCGGTCTTCGGGAAGAGCTGGGGGCTGCATGTCGCGGAAGTCCTCCACGCGGAGCCGGAGGAAAACCTTCGGATGATCGGGGAGACGGTGCGGTTCTTCAAGGACGCCGGCAAAGAGGTGATCTTCGACGCCGAGCACTTCTTCGACGGGTTTAAGGCGGACGCCCCGTACGCGCTCGCGACCCTCAAGGCGGCGGCCCTCGGCGGCGCGGACTGTCTGGCGCTCTGCGACACCAACGGCGGGTCCTTCCCCGACGAGGTGTTCGACATCGTAACCCGCGTTGCCGGCGAGTTCCCCGGCCTGCGGATTGGGATCCACTGCCACAGGGACGGCGGGAACGCCGAGGCGAACTCCCTCCTCGCGGTAAAGGCGGGGGCGTCGCAGGTGCAGGGAACCCTGATCGGGTTCGGCGAACGGTGCGGCAACGCGTCGCTGTCGACGATCATCCCAAACCTCCAGCTCAAGCTGGGGTACGGCTGTATCCCGCCGGAAAACTTGGCCCGCCTCACCGAAACCGCGCGGAGGATCGCCGAAATCGCGAACCTCAACCCCGACCCGCAGGCCCCCTTCATCGGGCATTCGGCGTTCGCCCACAAGGCCGGGATGCACATCGACGGGGTCAGCAAGGTGAGCGGGTCCTTTGAGCACGTCTCGCCCGAGAGCGTCGGGAACTCCCGGCGGTTCCTGATGAGCGAGGTCGCCGGGCGGGGGGCGCTCCTGCCGATGCTCAAAAGGGTCGCGCCGGCCCTGACCAAAGACTCCCCCGAGACGGGGGAGCTGGTGGACGTCCTCAAAAAGCTGGAGTTCGAGGGTTATCAGTTTGAGCTTGCCGAGGCGAGCTTTGAGCTGGTGGTGCGGCGGCACCTCGGGCAGACGGTCCACTTCTTCGACCTCAGCCAGTACCGGATCCTAAACGACCACGACAATACCTCGACGGCGATCGTCAAGCTCAGCGTGGACGGGCGGAAGGAAGTCACGGCGGCGGAGGGCGACGGCCCGGTCAACGCGATGGACAACGCCCTCCGGCTGGCCCTCGAGAATTTCTACCCCGGGCTTCGGAAGGTGCGCCTGATCGACTACAAGGTCCGGGTGCTGGACACCAAGGCGGCGACCGCCGCCAAGGTGCGGGTCTTGATCCAGAGCACCGACGGGAACGACATCTGGACGACTGTCGGGGTGTCCGAGAATATCATCCAAGCGTCTTGGAAGGCGCTGACAGATTCGATTGAATACGCATTGCTGCAAGAAGGAGGCGCGTAAGTTATGGCTATGACAGCCAGCCAGAAGATTCTGGCGGCCCACGCGGGCTTGGATCAGGTTTCCCCCGGGCAATTGGTTAAGGCGAAGGTGGATCTGGTGCTGGGCAACGACATCACCTCCCCGGTGGCGCTGGCCGCTTACCGGGAGGCGGGTTTCGGGAAGGTGTTCGATCCGGAGAGGATCGCGCTGGTGATGGATCACTTCACCCCGAACAAGGACATCAAGGCGGCGGAGCAGTGCCGGGAGGTGCGGCTCTTCGCCCGGGAACAGGGGATCAAACACTTCTATGACGTCGGAGAGATGGGGGTCGAGCACGCGCTCCTCCCCGAGAAGGGGCTGGCCGCGCCGGGAGAGCTGATCATCGGCGCGGACTCCCACACCTGCACCTACGGGGCGCTGAACGCCTTTTCCACCGGCGTGGGGAGCACCGATATGGCGGCCGGAATGGCGAAGGGGATCGCGTGGTTCAAGGTGCCCGCCGCCCTTCGGTTTACCCTGACTGGGTCGCTCGGCCGCTGGGTCTCGGGGAAGGACGTCATCCTGCATATCATCGGGATGATCGGGGTGGACGGCGCGCTCTACCGCTCGATGGAGTTTACCGGTCCGGGCGTCGCGGCGCTCGGCATCGACGACCGGCTGTGCGTCGCCAATATGGCGATCGAGGCGGGCGCGAAGAACGGCATCTTCCCCGCGGACAGTGTGACCCGCGCGTACCTTCGCGGGCGGGTGAGCCGGGCGTGGACCGAAACCGATGCCGACGCCGGCGCGGAGTATGAGCGGGACTGCACAATCGACCTGTCCGCCGTCCGTCCCACCGTCGCGGCCCCCCACCTGCCGGGCAACGCCGTCACGCTCGACGGCATTCCGGAGGCGCCGATCGACCAAGTCGTCATCGGGTCCTGCACCAACGGGAGGATCAGCGACCTGCGGATCGCGGCGGAGGTCCTGAAGGGGCGGAAAGCCGCCAAAGACGTGCGGGTGGTGATCATCCCGGCGACACAGCTGATCTACCGTCAGGCGATCGACGAGGGCTTGGTGGGTATCTTTTTGGACGCCGGGTGCGCCGTATCGACCCCGACCTGCGGGCCTTGCCTCGGAGGCCATATGGGGATCCTCGCCAAGGGGGAACGGGCGGTGGCGACGACAAACCGCAATTTCGTCGGGCGGATGGGCCACCCCGAGAGCGAGGTCTACCTCGCGTCCCCCGCGGTCGCCGCCGCTTCGGCGGTGCTGGGCCGGGTCGGATCGCCCGAAGAGTTATAGAGAGGAGCGTATTTGAATGAGAGCGATTAAGTACGGGGACAACGTCGATACCGACGTCATCATCCCCGCCCGATACCTCAATATGTCCGCACCGGAGGACTTGAAAGCGCACTGCATGGAGGATCTCGACCGGGATTTCCCCGAAAAAGTCCGGGGCGGGGCGATTGTCGTCGGCGGGGCGAACTTCGGGTGCGGTTCCTCCCGGGAACACGCGCCGCTGGCGCTGAAAGCGAGCGGGGTGGCCGCCGTCGTCGCGGGGTCCTTCGCCCGTATCTTCTACCGGAACGCCATCAACATCGGTCTGACCATCATCGAGTCGCCCGAAGCCTCGGCCGGCATCTCGGACGGGGACGACGTGGAGGTGACCGACGGGGCGGTGCGGAACAACACGACCGGAGCGGTCTACCCGGCGCCGCCCTTCCCGCAGTTTATCAAGGATGTGATCGGCGCGGGGGGTCTGCTCGCCGCGCTGAAGGCGGAGGGTTGATATGACCGCTAAAATTACGGTGATCCCGGGGGACGGGATCGGCCCCGAGATCACAAGGGAAGCGGTGCTGACCCTCCAAGCGGCCGCGGAGAGGTTCGGGCATACCTTCGCCTTCACCGAGGCGCTGATGGGCGGCATTGCCATTGACCAAACGGGGGTCCCCTTGCCGGACGGTACGGTTTCGCTCTGCCGGGAATCGGACGCCGTCCTGCTGGGGGCGGTGGGCGGACCAAAGTGGGAATCCCTCCCGGGGCATCTCCGCCCCGAAGCGGGGCTTCTCGGGATCCGCGCCGCGCTGGGGCTGTACGCGAACCTCCGCCCGGCGGTGCTGCACAAAGCCCTGCGGGACGCCTGCCCGCTCCGAAGCGAACTGGCGGGGGACGGGTTTGACCTGATGATCGTGCGGGAGCTGACCGGCGGCATCTATTTCGGCGAGCGGGGGCGCGAGGGCAACGCAGCCTTTGACACCGAACGGTATACCGTCTCCGAGATCGAGCGGATCGGGCGGGTCGGGTTTGAACAGGCGCGGCTTCGCCGGGGGAAGCTCTGCTCGGTGGACAAGGCGAACGTGCTGGAGACGTCCCGGCTGTGGCGGGAGGTCATGCACCGGCTGCGCGGCGATTACCCGGACGTGGAGTACCGCGACATGCTGGTGGACAACGCCGCGATGCAGCTTGTGCGCGACCCGCGCCAATTCGACGTCATCGTGACGAGCAACCTGTTCGGCGACATCCTCTCGGATGAGGCGAGTATGCTGACCGGGTCGATCGGGATGCTGCCGTCCGCGAGCCTCGGCGAAGGGTCTTTCGGCCTGTACGAGCCGATCCACGGCTCCGCGCCCGACATCGCCGGGACAAACCGGGCAAACCCTATCGCCGCCATCCTGTCCGCCGCCATGCTCCTCCGGTCCTCGCTGGGCCTTCCCGCCGAAGCGGCCGCCATAGAAGCGGCCGTCGCCGAGGCGTTCTCCCAAGGGCTCCGCACGGGTGACATCATGGGCGAGGGGTGCCGGCTGGCCGGGACCGCCGAGATGGGCGGCGCGGTCCGGGACGCGCTGTAGGCGGCGCGCCGAAACTTTTCATTGCCAATGTCCTCCGGGGGTGGTACTATAAGCGGGAAAGGGGATGGGATTGATGGAACCATACGGTCACAGGAAGGGCAGCGCGACGCTCCGCCTCACCGACCGCGCGGGCGGCCCGCTGCGGGGGAAGGCCGTGACGGTCCGGCAGGTGACGTCCGCCGTACAGTTCGGCTGCGCCGGGTTTGAGTCGGCGGCGCTGGTCAACGGGGAGCTGACTGGCCGGGACGAGGAGTTTGCGCGGAAGCGGGTCGCGAAGATGGAGGAGATGTTCAACTTCGTCACCCTGCCCTTCTATTGGGGGCGGTTTGAGCCGGAGCGCGGCAAGCCGGATACCGAACGGCTTTTGAAGACCGCCCGGTGGTGGAAAGAGCGCGGCGTCGCGGTCAAGGGGCATCCGCTCTGCTGGCACACCGCCACCGCGCCGTGGCTGCTCGAACTGAGCGACGGGGACATCCTCGCGGCCCAGCTCGCCCGGATCACCCGGGACGTGACGGCGTTCGCCGGCGTGATCGACATGTGGGACGTGATCAACGAGGTTGTGATCATGCCGATTTTCGACAAATACGACAACGGGATCACCCGGATCTGCAAGCGGGAAGGCCGGATCGGTCTGGTGAAAAAGGTTTTTCAGGCGGCGAGGGACGCCAACCCGAACGCGACCCTGCTGATCAACGACTTCGACATGAGCGAGTCCTACGACATCCTGCTGGAAGGGCTGCTGGAGGCGGGGATCCCGATCGGCGCGATCGGCCTGCAATCCCACATGCACCAAGGCTGCTGGAGCGCCGGGAAGACCGAGGAGGTCTTGGAGCGGTTCTCCCGCTTCGGGCTGCCGCTCCATTTCACCGAGATCAATCTGGTTTCGGGGGAGATCATGCCGAAGTCGATCGTAGACCTGAACGACTACAAGAACGCCGAATGGCCGTCCACCCCCGAAGGAGAGGAGCGCCAAGCGTCCGAGGCGGCGGCGTTTTATAAGCTGCTGTTCGCGTGTCCGCTGGTGGAGGCCGTCACCTACTGGAGTTTTTCCGACGGAGGCTGGCTGAACGCCCCGGCGGGTCTGATGACGGAGGACGCGCGGGTCAAGCCGGTCTGCGACGCGCTGGACGGGCTGATCAACAAAGAGTGGCGGACGCCCGAGCGGGTCGCCGTGACGGATGATAACGGCGAGGTTTCCGTCAGCGGGTTCAAAGGCGGGTATCTCTGCGAATATGACGGGGAGCGGATCGAGTTTACCGTTTAGGGAGGCGCTTTGTGGACCTTTTGGTGGTTGACGACGACGGGCTGATCCGGGACAGCTTAAAGCTGCTGCTGGAAACCGAGGAGGGCTGGAGCGTCCGGTGCGCGCCGGACGGGGCGGAGGCGTTCCGGCTCTGCGGCGAACGGCGGCCCGACGTCGCGCTGATGGACATACGGATGCCGGTGTGCGACGGGGTCGCCGCGACGAAGAGGATCAAGGAGGCGTACCCCGAGGTAAAGATCGTGATGCTGACGACCTTCACCGACGACGCGTATATCGCGTCCGCGATGGAAGCCGGCGCGGAGGGGTATCTGCTGAAAAGCACCCCGGCGGACGGGATCGTCGAGCGGATCCGCGCCGTGGAGAAGGGCGCGATGGTCTTCGACCGGGGGGTTGGGCTGAGCGCGAAAAAAACGGCCGCCCCGGTGTTCGGGCGGCTGACCGAGCGGGAAAACGAGGTGCTGGCGCTGGTCGCGTCGGGGCTTTCCAACGGGGAGATCGCGGCAAAGCTCTTCCTCTCCCAAGGGACCGTCCGCAACGCCGTGTCGTCGGTGCTGGAGAAGCTGGAGCTGCGCGACCGCACCCAGCTCGCGGTGTACTACTGGAAAAACGCGTAGGGGCTACCGGACGGTAAAGAGGTAGCCCTTTTCCCGGCTGCTCAGGAGGGAGAAGGCGTCGGTGCCGTCCTCGCCCAGCTTTTTCTTCAGCCGGGAGATGTGCTGGCGCACCGTGCCGGAGCCGTTCAGCGGATCGGCGCCCCAGACCGCACGGTAGATTTCCTCGCCGCCCATCTCCCGGTCCTCGTTCCGGACGAGCAGCAGCAGAACCGCGAACTCCTTCGGGGTCAGCCCGGCGTCCCTCCCGTCCACATAGGCTTTGCCCTCGGACAGGCGGAGGGTCAGCGGGCCGCGCGTGATCTCGGTCGCTTCGGCGATCGAGATTTTTGTCTGCTCGCTCCTCCGCAGCAGGCTCCCGATCACGGCGAACAGCTCCTCGAACGAGTACGGCTTCACGAGGTAGTAATCCCCGCCGGAGGAAAACCCCTCCACCTTGTCGCTCACCAGCCCCCGCCCGGTCAGGAAGATGACCGGCGTCTCCCTGTGCCCGGCGGCGCGAAGCTCCCGGCAGAGGTCGTAGCCGCTGCCGTCCGGAAGGTTGACGTCGAGGATCGCGAGGTCAAAGCCAGCCATTTGCGCGCGGGCTTCGGCCGCGGACAGGGCGGCTGTCACATGGAAACCCCGCCGGCTCAGCATCCGGCTGTTCAGCCGGACGATCTCGGGGTCGTCCTCCACCATCAGGATCCTTTTTATGCCCGGTCGCCCTCCTTCAGGGAGAAGGAGACGGTCGTCCCCCGGCCCTTCCCGCTCTCTAGGCTTATCTCGCCCCCGTGCGCCAAAATAATCTGGCGGCAGAGGTACAGCCCGATGCCGTGCCGCCACCGGTCCTCCCCCGACGTGCTATACTGCCTGAACGCCGAGCGGCGCGTTGACGCGTCCATCCCCTCGCCTGTATCGCTGACGCGCACCGTCTGGCTGCCGTCCCGCCCGGACAGGGATACCGTGATCAGCCCGTTCTCGGTGTGCTTCACGGCGTTTGTCAGCAGGTTCGCCATCACCTGCTCCAGCCTCGCGCCGTCGGCGCGGACCGGCGGGAGGCCCGGCTGGAGGCTTAGCTCCGCCCGGCTGCCCCGGATGTCCGTCCGCGAGAGATAGGCGTTGCAGACGTTTTCGAGCAGGCCGGCCAAGTCAACCGGCCCGAAACGGAGGGTCAGCCGCCCCGTCTCCAGCGCGGAGGTATCCATCAGGTCGAGGACGATCCCGTCGATCCGCATCACGGTCTTCTCGATCAGCCATTGGTTATCCGCGATGTCCGCCGTGTTGGGCGACTCCTCCCCCAGCATATCCAGCGAGTCCCGCGCGCTGCCGGCCAGCACGGTGAGCGGCGTCTTGATCTCGTGGGCAACCGACGCGAGGAAGTCGGTCTTTAAGCGGTTCAGCTGCTCGGCGGCGGTCAGCCGGGCGGAACGGCGGACCGCGTCGGTGACCATTTCCCGGAGGGTGAGGACCGCGAGGGCGATCAGGATCAGCGCCCAGAGCGCTTCGTTGATCCGGTAGAAATCGCCCAACTCCCAAAGGGTGCGGAACGGGTCGTACAAGGCCGAGTACAGCGGCAGCCCGGCAACCCTCAGGCCCTCCGTCAGAATGGCGTAGCCCGCCCCGAGGGCCAGAAATATCCAGCCGATCCGTTTGTAAAAGGGGTTCCCGCGCGACTCAAAGACAGAAAGGGCGATGCCGAACAGGGAGACGGCAAACCCGAGGATGCCCGGCCATTGTTCGCCAATCCACAGGCTGATGTCTCCCGCGGTGTTCAGGGCCATGAACACCGTAATGACGGCGGTATGGGCCGCCGCAAGCCCCGCGAGCGCGAACCGGGCCGGACGCCTCATGCGGAGCGCGAGGTAGAGCAGGAGAAGGTTCCCGGCGGCGTAGTCTGCTATCGACTTACACCATGTCTGGGCCGGCAGGGCTTCGTACAGTATCTCCGGCCTGAGATAATTGTAGCTTGACGCCGCGATCATGCCGATCAGCGTGTAGCCGATCAGAAGGAGGAGGGGGAAGGGTTTTCCGCCCAAGAGGACCTGCCGGAGGAACAGCGCGGCGAACAGGATCAGCGCCGCGCCCGTCAGCCCGCTGACAACCGCGCTTGGCCCGTAGCCCCTCGCGGCGTAAACCCTATCCGCGCCGGGGGCCTCCACGGTCACGGTCGCGGGCTGCCAGTAATAGGCGGGATAGGGCGCGGAGAGGTATTGGATCACGGTCAGCGTCCTTCCGGCGTAATCCGCCGGCAGCATGACGAATATTTCGCCGGCGTTCCCGAACATGCCGTAGTCCCCCTCCAGCGGCTCCGCGTCTCCGGGCGGCGGGGAGTCCGGGGTACTTGTCAGGTTCGGGAAATCCGTATGGAGAATGATGTCGTCCAAAAAGACGATCATCGGGACGCTGTCGCCCTGAACAGACAGGATGGCCCTGTCGTAATACTCGGTCAGGACCGCGGAGAACCCCACCCGGTGGCGCGTTCCCTCGAACGGGGGATCGTCCTCGGCGGGGGGCGGCCCGGCCCGCGCGGCGTCGAGGTATTCCGAACCCGTGACGGTGAGGAACCCGTACTCGTTCGGCAGAAACGCCAGCGCGCGCTTGCCGCCCGCCTCGTCGAACTCGAAGTATTCGCACTGCCAGTCCGTATTGTGGTAGATCGGGTACGTCAGGTTCACGCTGACGCCGTACTGGGTAAACAGGGTGAAGAACCCCCAGACCAGCGCGGCGGCGACCAACGCGACCATCGCCCCGCTCCGCGCCCGCGCCCAAAACCGGCCCTTCCCCTCCACAGGCAATCCCCCCTTATGATGTATATGTTACCGCAGCATAGAAAAAATGGCAAGAGGAAAGTGAGCACGCCGGCCGATAAAAATCGCGGCGCGCGGACGCCTGTGCGGCGCGGCGGAGTCCCGGGCGTATAGAGTCTTGCCAAGAGCCCGCTTGTACGGTATAATGGACGGGAAGTCAGCCGCCGAAAGGGTGGAACCGTGATGAAAGAGCTGTTCATCGACAAAGGTCTGCTGGAGCGGAATTACAGCGCCGTGCGCCAGAAGCTGTCGGGCGCGCAGGTGATGGCGGTGCTGAAGAACAACGCCTACGGGCTGGGGCTCCTCCCGATGGCGCGGTTCTGGCGGGAGATGGGGGTCCGCCGCTTCGGGGTGGGCGACCCCGCCGACGCGGCTTTGCTCCGGGGCGAGGGGTTTACCCACGAAGAGCTTCTTCTGATGCGCCCCACCGCCGTGCCGGCCGAGATCGACCAGCTTTTGGACCACGGCGTCATCGCGACGATCGGTTCGCAGGAGTCGGCGCTGGCGCTGAGCGGCATCGCCGAAAAGCGGAGCACGGTCGCCGAGGCGCACCTGAAAATTGACTGCGGGCTGGGGCGGTACGGCTTCCTGCCCCGCGAGCTGGACAAGATGCAGAACATCTTTTCCTACATGCAGAACATCGCCGTATCGGGGGTGTACACCCACCTGCCAAGCGGCATCTCGCTGAAAAAGGCGCGGCTCTGCCTCGACGGGTTCGACGCGGTCCTCGCCGCCCTGCGCGGGAAGTCGATTGAAACGGGCACCGTCCACGCCCTCGGCTCGACGGCGCTCTTCCACTTTGACGGACTGCCCCAATACGATATGGTGCGGATCGGCGCGGCGATGACCGGGCGGATCCCGGGCAAGACCGGGCTGACGCCGGTCGGCGCGGTGCTGGCCCCGATCACCGACGTCCGCTGGATCCCCGCCGGGTCCGCCGTCGCCGGAAAACTACGCCTCCGGCGCTCGGTGCGGGTGGGGTTTCTGCCGGTGGGCTACGCGAACGGCTTCCTGATGGAAAAACCGTCCTATTCCCGCCTCTTTGAGATACGGCGCGGGAAGATCGGCTACGGCAAGGTGACCGTCCGGCTGGATAACGGCGAGACGGCGCAGGTCATCGGCTTGGTCGGGCAGAACCACATGGTGCTCGACCTCACCAAATCGAACGCGTCGGTGGGGAACGTGGCGCAGGTCAACGTCAACCCCCTCTTCGCGGCGTCGGTGCCGAGGGTCTTGCAGTGACCCTGCGGGAGGTCTGGGAGGCTTACGCCGGGAAAGGCTTGTCAAGGTTCCACATGCCGGGGCACAAAGGGGTTCTGCCCCCCCCGTTCGCGGGCGCCGCCCGGATCGACCTGACCGAGCTGGACGGAACGGGCGACCTGTACTTCGAGCGGGACGGCGCGATCCGGCAATCCGAGCGGGGGATGGCGGCCCTGTTCGGCGCGGAGGACTGCTTCTACCTCACCGGCGGCGCGACGCAGGGGATCTTCGCGATGCTCGCCGCCGTGACCGGCCCCGGCGACACGGTCCATCTGTGGCGGGGCTGCCACCGAAGCGTAACCAACGCGCTGGCGCTGCTCGACCTCCGCCCGGCGTGGTTCTGGGACGCGCCGGAGGGCGTGACCGCCCCGGTGCTCTACACCTCGCCGGACTATTACGGGAAGCTCTACCCCCGCCCCAAGACGGAGGGTCCGGTGCTCTGCGACGCGGCGCACGGGGCGCACCTCCCCTTTTGCCTTACGCCCTACGCCCCGCCGGGGAACCTCTGGGTGACCTCGGCGCACAAGACGCTGAACGCGCTGGGGCAAACCGCCCTCCTCCTCTCGGACGGGTCGGCGGACCCCGACGGCCTCCGGGAACAGACGGCGGTCTTCGGCACGGCGTCCCCCTCCTTCGCCCTGCTCGCGTCTCTGGACGCCGCACGGGCCGAGCTTGCCGCGAACGGGGCCTTGTCGTGGGCGCGGGTGGCGGCGTTCACGAAAAAGCTGGCGCGGGACAGCCGCGTCTTTGTGGACGACCCCGCGAAGGCGGTTGTGACCACCGGCGACGGGACCGGCGACGCCAGACGGTTCGCCGAGGAGTTTTCCGTCGTCTGCGAGACCGCGGATCGGGACCGGATGGTCTTTATGCTCTCCCCGAACAACACGGACGGGGATTTCTCCCGGCTGGAGAAGGCGCTCTCCTCCGTCCCGGCGCGGGGCGCGAGGGCGCGGGGACCGGACAAATGGGACTTCCCCGAGGCCGTGATGACGCCGAGGGAGGCGTTTTTCGCCCCGAGGGAGCGGGTTCCGCTCCGGGACGCCGTCGGGCGGATCGCGGCGCGGGCGGCGGCCCCGTCGCCGCCGGGCGTACCCTTTGCCGCGCCGGGGGAACTGCTCGGCAAAAAAACTCTCGATATTGCCGCCGAAATGTGCTATACTGGAGAGGAACCCATCTGGGTCGTACGTAACGGAGGACACCGGACGTTCTGAGGAGGCTACTATGAAGCTCATACTCGCGATCATCAACCACGACGACGCGCACAGCGTCATCCAGCACCTGACCCAAGGCGGCTACCATGTGACAAAGCTCGCGACCACCGGCGGTTTCCTGCAGGTGGGCAACGTCACCATCCTGATCGGCGTGGACGACGACCGGCTGGAGGGCGCGATGGAGATCATCGGGAAATTCTCCAACTCCCGGCGGCAGGTGATCCCGGGCGCCGCCGAGATGGGGCTTGGGATGTACTCCTCCCTCCCCGTCGAGGTGACGGTGGGCGGCGCGACCGCCTTCGTGATGAATGTTGAGAAATTCGCCAAATTCTAGCGCCGTCCCCGTCATCCTTGAGGGGCGGGACGAGAGCGCCCTGCGCCGGGAGGCGCTGCTGCTCGCCTCGGAGTGGATCGGCGAGCGGCGCAAGGTTCTGGCCGGCCTGCACGTGGACGTGTCGGTGCTGGAGAGCGAACCGGGGGCGGTGATCAAGGTGGAGGCGATCCGGGCGATCCGGAAGGATTCCCTCCTCCGTCCGTTCGACGGCGGCGCGAAGGTCTATATCATCGCCCGCGCCCACCAGATGAACGGCTCCGCCCAAAACGCCCTCCTCCGTCTGCTGGAGGAGCCGCCCGAGCCGGTGCGCTTCGTGCTGACCGTTGAAAACGCGGGGCTGCTCCTGCCGACGGTGCGTTCCCGCTGCGTTGTGCGGCGGCTGACCGAACCGGCGGCGGACAAAGACCCCGACCCGTCCGTATCCGCGTTTATCGACGCCGGCCCTTGGGAACGGGCCGCCATCGCCCTCTCTTGGGAGCGCTCCTCCCGGGACGCGATGAAGGAGCTGCTGCATTCTATCTTGGTTTGCCTCCGGGACCGCTGTGAAGCCGGCGGCGCTTCGCCGGACTATATCCGGGCGATCGGCGCGGTGAGCGGTTTACTCCCGGCGCTGGAACAAAACGCGTCGGTGGGGAGTATCTGCGGCGTGCTGGCGGCTATGTAAGGAGTTTTTTGTTTTGACGACCGTTGTTGGCATACGCTTCAAAAAAGTGAGCAAGATGTATTATTTCGACCCGAACGGGCTACCCCTTGAGAAGGGGACGCCGGTGATCATCGAGACGCAGACGGGCACCGAGTACGGCACCTGCGTGACCGGGCTGTTCGAGGCGGAGGACGAGCGGATCGTCCCCCCCCTTCGGAAGGTCCTCCGGATCGTGGGGGAGAACGACGAAAAAACCCTCCGGGCGATCGCGCGGAAGGCGGAGGACGCCATCGCGGTCTGCCGGGAACGGGTGGAGAAGCACGGGCTGGACATGAAGGTTGTGGACGTCGAATACACCTTCGACGGCAATAAGATCACCTTCTACTTCACCTCGGACGGGCGGGTGGACTTCCGCGAGCTGGTCAAAGACTTGGCGTCCGTCTTTCGCACCCGGATCGAGCTGCGGCAGATCGGGGTTCGGGACGAAGCCAGAATGCTGGGCGGGCTTGGCGTCTGCGGGAAGCAGTTCTGCTGCTCGACCTTCCTCGACGAGTTCCAGCCTGTCTCGATCAAGATGGCGAAGGAGCAGAGCCTCTCCCTCAACCCGACCAAAATATCCGGCACCTGCGGGCGGCTGATGTGCTGCCTGAAATACGAGCAGGCGGCGTACGAGCACCTGCACAGCGTCACCCCCCGGGTGGACAGCGTCGTGCAGACGCCGCAAGGGCCGGGGACCGTCACCGAGGTGTCGCTGCTGCGGGGCAACATCAAGGTCCGGCTGGACGCGTCGCCCGACACGCCGGTAAAGACGATGCACCGCACCGACGTCAAGGTGATCCGCCACGGACGGGCGCGCGCCGAGTCGCGGGAAGACCCGCCGGAGGAAACATGATCTTCGACGCCCACGCCCATTACGACGACGAGCGGTTCGACCCGGACCGCGACGAGCTTCTCTCCGGGATGCCGGAAAGCGGGGTCGGCAGGATCGTCATGCCGGGCACCTCGATGGACGGGCAGCGGCGCGTCCTCGAGATCGCCTCGGGGGTCCCGTTCATCTACGCCGCCGCCGGGATCCACCCGAACTGCGGCGTGAACCCCGGCGACTTGGACAGGCTGGAGAACTACCTTCAAAACGCCGCGCGGGAAAAGATCGTCGCCGTCGGGGAGTGCGGGCTGGACTACTACCCGGCGCAAGGGTTCGCGCAGCCGGCCCGCGAGGCCCAGCGGGAGGCGTTCGACAGCCAGATCAGTCTGGCAAGGCGGTACGGCCTTCCGGTCATCGTCCACGACCGGGACGCCCACCGGGACTGCTTCGACATCCTCTCGGCCCACCGTGGGGTACGCGCCGTCCTCCACTGCTTCTCCGGCGACGCCGAGCTTGCCCGGGAAGCCGCGAGGCTTGGGTTCTACGTGTCGTTTTCCGGCTCTGTGACGTAGAAGAAGAACGGCGGCCTGCGGGAAGCCGCCGCCGCCGTGCCGGACGGGCTGCTGCTGACCGAGACGGACGCGCCCTATCTCGCGCCCGAGCCGACGCGCGGCAAACGCTGCGACAGCCGGATGATCTCCCGCGTGATCGAGGTCCTCGCGGAGGCGCGGGGGCAGACCGCGGAGCTGGTCGAGCGGCTGACCTACCAAAACGGGCTGGATTTTTACAACATATCATAAAGAAATTTAATAATATTCTTAAGGGACTACTTTCACGGAAGGTTCCTTAAGCCGCCGGAGGCAACGAAGCAATGGCGACATGCAAGGGGAAGGTGTGCGGGACGGAGCCGCCGCCGCGAAAACATACCACAGTGAGGGTGACGGGGATGCAATGCAGACGGTGCGGGCGGGAGCTGCCCTTCGGGCACGGGAACACATGCCCGTATTGCGGGATCCGCTTGGATACCCATATCACGCCGAGGGACTACAGCGTGAAGCCGCGCGGCGGTTTGGTGAAGAAGCGGAACTCCCTGATGTCGATGCTGTCGGTGGCGCTTGTCGTCGTCCTCGTGGCGGTCATCGTGCCGATCCTGCAGAACAACACAAAGCACAACGCGGAGGACGGCATAGACACGCACTACACCGAGCTGACCCTCCTCCGCCCGAAGCTGGAGGAGGAGTACCTCGCGAGCAAAGCCGGGAACTGGTATGAGGACCCCGACTGGACGATCAAGATCAACGCCCTCGTGGCGATGATCCACAAATACCGGGAGGACTTCCCCCAAGAGGAGGAGCGGCTGGCGCTCCACGACGACATGCTGCAGGAGCTGCTGAAGCCCGCCGAAATCACCGAGCAGGGGCAGTTCAACGAATGGGCTGTCGCGAGCGCGAAGGAAGAGGTGATCGACATCCTCTCCCATTCGCTGCTGCGGGGCGAGGCGGATACCGTCGGCCTGCGGGTGAAGCTCGTCAACAAGACAAAAGACACCGTCAATCAGGTCCAGATCGCCTTCGAGGCGTTCGGCGCGGACGGCGGGGCGGCAAACGACACCGTACGGGTCGATCTCGAAGGCAACCCGACAAACCAAGGGTTTATCCGGACAAACGACTATCTCCTGCCCGGCGCGGAGAAGGAGTACATCTTCCCGGAGGTCTGGCGCAACCCGGGCGTCGCGGACGCGAAGGTCCTGTGGGTGAACGTGACGTTCACGAACGAGGACAGCTACTACTTCCCGCCGGAGGTGTGCGCCGAGATTTGGAGGTAACGGGATTCATGCGGGCCGCGCTGGAGCTTGCGCGGCTCGCCGCTTCGGAGGGGGAAGCGCCGGTCGGCTGTATCGTCGCCCGGGGGGACGAGATCGTCGGACGGGGGCGGAACACCCGGGAAAGGACGCAGAACGCGCTGGGGCACGCCGAACTCCACGCCATATCGCAGGCGTGCGAGACGGTGGGGTTCTGGCGGCTTCCCGACTGCGCCCTGTATGTGACGCTGGAGCCGTGCCCGATGTGCGCCGGAGCGATCATCAACGCCCGGATCGGCGCGGTGTATTTCGGCGCGCACGACCCGAAGGCCGGGGCCTGCGGCAGCGTGGTCGATCTGTTCGCCTACCCGTTCAATCACAAACCGCCGGTGCGGGGCGGCATACTCGCCGAGGAATCGTCCGCGCTGCTGACGGGGTTCTTCCGGGAGCTTCGGGGAAAAAGCCCCGGCAAAAGCCTCTGAGCGTTCCCCCCGAGGATCGCAGCCTTCTCCCGTTCGGTCAGCGGCAGTTTTTTCAGCCGTTCGATCTCGGTATCCGCGCCGCTCCACGGCGAATCGGACGCGAACAGGATCTTGTCCGCGCCGTGCTTCCGCACAATCCGCATAAACTGCTCCTCCGGGACGTACTCCAGCCCCATCGAGGTATCCAGATAAATATCCCGCCCGGCGAGGCGTTCCTCCACCCCGTCCCACTGGGCGTGGCCGCCGAGGTGCGCCGCCACGATGACGCCGCCGCCCATCGCCTCCAGTACGTTTACAAACCGCTCCGGGCTGCTGCGGAAAGGGGGCGGGAACGCCGGGTCGAACCCCGCGTGGTGGAGCAGGACCAAGCCCTTGGACAGCGCGTAATCGTAAACCCGGAGCATTTTCGGCTCGTCCAGAATAAAATCCTGATACTCCGCGTGGAATTTGATCCCGCGTAGCCCCAAGCCCGCGACGAAGTCAATCGCGTCCTTATAGTCCGCCGCGTGGGGATAGATCCCGCCGAAACAGGCGATCCGTCCGGAGCAGACCGACGCCGCCCACTCGTTCGTCTTTCGCACCTGC
>JAISVO010000107.1 GCA_031271525.1 Oscillospiraceae bacterium | reverse complement strand
AGGAAGACAAGGTCAATGGCATTCTTCACGTCGGCGTAGTATTGCGCGAGCTTCAGTATCGCGCCCGCGACAGCGTCAAAAAAGATGCCGCCCTCACGGGTATCCACGCCGGGCGGCGCGGCGGCCATCGCCTCCGCCATGAGGTTCTCATACGTCCTGTCCTCAAACACTTAAATCACCTCACTAATAACGGTCTGCCCAAAAACAGTGTCCGCCTCAAAGCGTATCTGCGCCCGCTCCCCGTCAAGCTCAAAGGTAAAATTTCTGATGCCGAGCACACGGCTTTCAATTGAGAGCGCGTCCCGCACCAAGCGCGGCAGTTCCGTGCGGATATACTCCGGTGTGGCGTCGGACGCGATGATATTTTGCTTGATCTCGCTGCCGTACTGGTTTGTGTAAATCAGGCAGCGGAACCGGGGGGAGATCAGGTGCTTCCGAATAGCCTGCTCCACGGCGGCGAGACCGTCGACCCTGCCCATAATCCGCCCCTTGTCCAAGTCGAGGCGGTATGTCAAAGACGGCGGCTCCTGCTCCCGCTTGATTTCCCCAAACGGGAACGGAACGGTCACGCCCACGGTTACCCCTCCCTGTCTAAAATATAATACTTCTTACCCTCGTTGAAACCCAAAACATAGACGATTTCACCCAGCTTCAGGGCGTTGTATACCTTCAAGTACGCTTTGTAGATGTTATAAGTTTCAAGATGATGCAAATGCGCCCCGCCAAACCCCGCGTCGGGCTGGCTGTGCGCCCCTTCGGTCACCGTAATGCTGTCCAGCCGCCCATCCGCAAGCCTTATGTCGCATTTCGTCTCGTAGTCTGTCAGATGCCGGGGCAGGCATATGATCCCTTCGTGCAGGATGAGTTTCTCGTCGTTGAGAGCCTGAATCTTCAAAGGTTTCTCCGAGATAACTTTACCGATGAACACCGACATATCCTTCGGAATCGCGTCGCGGAGCATCGAAAATAAACTGCCGCTCTCTTCCCTCGTGTCCGGCATCTTTTATTCCTCCGGTTCTTCCGGCGGCTCTTCGGGTTCCTCCTCTTCCGGCGGCGGCTCAAGCGATAGAATCGCGTCAATGAGCTGCTGGCGGAACGCGCCCGTATCAGCGGCGCTTTGCTCCATATTCTCTATGGCGGCGTCGAAGAAGGCTTTCCCGGCGTCGTAATAGGCGATCTGCGATTGCTCTATTTGGGTCACGGTTTCGTAATACGTCTTTTGCGCGAGGATGGCGCGAACCCGGCCGCATTCGCCGTCCGCGTAAAACGGGCATTCACTTGTAACGCACACGTCCCACCGTTTTTGGAATGTCCAGTTCTCACCCTCCGTATACGGGTACTGCGAATCAATCCTAAATGGGCAATTCATCGTCTTGCATCCTCCCTACGCTTTGCTCACCAGCCCGGCGTCAACCCAGCCGTACACGTTGGAGCTGATCCCAATCAAATGGTACGGGTGCGGCGCGCCCTTCTTTATGATTGTGCATTTCGCGCTTCCGGCCGTCCGGTTCCCGCCGGTCGGCGTTGCGGCGGTCGAACTGACGTAATGGCTGCCGCCGGCAAAGTTTACGGTGTCGCCAACCTTGATTTCGTCGGTTTTGCCGTCCTCCGGCGCGGGGGCGTCTGTGTCGCCTGCCAGCACAAGCTTCAGCTTCATGCTGTGGTGGTTGCCCTTGAAGGTGTGCGTGTCGTCGTCCACGTAGTATGTCTTGGATATGCCGAGGTGCTTGATGATCACGAAAACGCCGATCCCGGTAATGATGTCCGGCTGCCCCAGCGCCTGTATGGACAGCGACCGGTCGGGCTTGTTGTTTTCCGCCAGCGCCGACTTCGCGTATTCGCCCAGTTGCGCCTCGTTCATGGTGTCCTTCAATTGCTCCACATCTTGGAATATCCCAATTTTCCGCTCCAGCGCCTGATCGGAGGCTTCCGACAGCACGACGCCCTCTTTCGAGAGGATTTTTACACGCGTCCTGATCTTCTCGATGCTCCTGCTGAGGGAGTAGTCCGAGAGGTTTACGCCGTCTTCAATAACCCATTGCAGGATATTCTCCCGCCGCCGGATCAGGCTGACGGCTTCCCCGGAGCACAGCGGGTAATACCGCGCGCCGGTCGCCTTATACGTCAGGCTGAGCGCGTCGGTGACGACGTCCCATCCGCTGGCTTTCGGCTTCGGCAGTTCGGGGATCACATACCCGGTATCGGCGACGCTGCCGTAAGCAATGCCGAACCGCTTGCAAACGTCCGTGAAGATGCTCGACGCCGTTGCGCCGGAGTAGACAAAGGTATCTTTGTTATTGACCAGATAGATGCCGTTGTCATACGCCTTGACCGACATCGTCTTCCTCTTCGACTGCTCCTGACGCATGATCAAGCCCCGGAACAGTTCCTGACCGTCCCACGAGAATACGCACCGGTGCCCGCTCTCCGCGTCAATCCCGGTGCGCTCGTGCCAATAGCCGTCGTCGTCGATAAAGTTAACGGCGAGCGTACGGGCGGCGGAGCCCTTTCTGCCCGACCACGTCGCGTCCGATACAAGCTGGCTCATATCAAAGACAGCGCCGTCCTTCACAACCAAAAGGCTCATCTTGCTCATTGGCTTTTCCCCGGAATTTTCAGCACTTGCCCGGCGTATATCAAATTCGGGTTTTTGATGATGTCTTTGTTCAGTTCATAGATTTCAGTATACCGTGCGCCGGAGCCGAGCAGTTTTTGCGCGATCTTCCACAGGCTGTCGCCGGTTTGCACGGTATACGTTCCGCTCTGCACCCGGTTGTCGGTGCGCGTGGGGGTTTCCTTCGGAACGCTCGCCGTATCTCCCTGTACTTTAATCTGCCGCGCCGATACCTCCCGGTACTCTTTCAGCTTCAGGGTATAGTGGATTGTCCCCACATCGCCCTGCTT
>JAISVO010000153.1 GCA_031271525.1 Oscillospiraceae bacterium | reverse complement strand
TGCCGTTTGTGGACTGGCCGGCCCTTCTAACGGGTGAATCACGGGAGATATATACCTCCGGTGACTGGTTTTATGATACCTATCAAAACTTCACATGGCTTGATGATTTGGCATTAGACCTATTTGAAGATCCAAACTACGTATATGACGAAAGCGACCCTTGGGCGCGGGAAAAACGTTTTACAGAGTTGAAGAACAGCGGTATGGAAACAATCAACCAATGGTTTGGGGATTTGTTTGGCATGAGTCAAGAAACACAAGGAGTACAATCGTTGCCGCCGATGGATTATACACAAGTCCTTGATATGGCGGGTGCAGAGCATGTATACAGGGACAATGTAGCAGAAAGCGATTATTGGTATATTGAAGGAGTTACATATTTTCATGAATCTTTATATGGACAATATATCACAAAGTTAGAGGATGGACGATACTATGTAAAGTATATAGGTTCTTTCGATGATTTTATTAATTACGGGGTAATGTCAGAAGAACGATTTCCGGCAACAAGTGGCGGTATACAGATTATTGTTTATGATGAAGGAAGTACAACAAATACTATGTTTTCTGAAATGGGGTATGACACTAGCATAAGAGTATTGATACACCCGGAAAATGTTGCTTACAAAAACCAAATGCGTGGAAACAATTATATAAAGGCGGGTGTGCAAGACCTCGGTCTCCCTTCCGTTGACTATACCAACGACATAGCCGCTATCATGGAAAAGCTCAATGCGCTAGAGGGCAAGATTGATAAAATTCCTGTGGAGTTCCCATACCTCGAAAACCCAACCGGTGATATGTACAGGGATTTTTACGACTGGACACAGTTAATGCAGAACTGGGATCCCTATGCGAACGCCGTCGCAAACCCCGGCACCGATCCGGGCACAGACCCCGAGCCGTCACCAGATCCGGAAGTATCCCCCGAACCCTCCCCGCCGGATGAGGAGGACCCGCCGCCGCGCAGCAGTTTCTTGTTTTTCCCGTTTTCCATCCCGTTTGACATCATCGACATGATCAAGAGCCTGAACGATACGCCGGAAGCCCCGCGCTGGGAAATCCCCTTTAAGATGGAGGGCGTATTCGATGAGAGGATTGTTATTGACTTGTCGGCGCTGGAGCCGATCATGCCCTTCGTGCGGATCATGATATTGGCGGTGTTCGTGGCTGGGCTGATGAAAGCTACCTCGAAGTTCATTAAATGGTAGGGGGGACAAGCATGGATTTCCTGTATAGCCTGCTGCACTTCAGCCCGTTCCGTGATTTTATGGCGTATCTGGAATCGCAGACCTCGGGCTTTGGGAACTTCCTGAAATACCTGAACTGGTTTATCCCGATCGCCCAAATGATTGGTGTGCTTGAATTATGGGGCGTTGCTATCTTGGCATGGTACGGGGCGCAGATCGTCCTCCGCAATTTGAGGGCGATCCAGTGATTACGGCGTATACGGGCGTCCCCGGCAGCGGGAAGACGCTGGACGTCATGCGGGAGATTTGCTTTGCCCTGCGTACGGGCCGCCGGGTGCTGAGCAATATCCGGATAGATAAGCTGCCGGGGGGACTGGAGAAGTACCGGGGGCGGCTGAAATACATATCCAACGACGAGATCACGCCGAAAAACCTTCGGCGGTACGCGTTCAAGAACCATAACCTCACCAAGAAGGGGACGCAGTACCAAACCTTGATTGTGGTGGACGAGTGCCAACTGATGTTTTCGGACACCTTCATGACAAAGAAGGACGCCAAGCCTTGGCTGACGTTCTTTTCGCAGCACCGGAAGCTCCGGTTCAATATGCTGATGGTTACGCAGAGCATGAGGACGGGGCTTGTGCGCGACATCCGGGACAAGGTGGAGATAGAGACATCCCATTGGAAGATGTCCAACTACCCGACAAAAAGCATTGTTGCCGGACTGGTCTTCCTGATTATCTCCCTGCTGCCCATTGAGGTTTTCATGAGCGTGTCGCAGTGGAAAGCCATGCCGGACAAAAACCGCCTGATCCGGAGGCTCTACCTCTACAAGCCGAAGTATGGGCGGATGTACGACACATACGAAATGTACGACATAGAAGACTTGCGGGAGTACCAAAGGGAGGAATCCGGCGAGGCTGAGCAGCCGGAGAGCGGCGGGAGGGCCCCCGCGTAAGCGGGAGGGGCCTGCCGTGATCCGGCGCAGGGACATATGGGCCGGAGGCGCGGCTCTCACCCCCGGTGGCTAATCAGGGGGGTGGAAATTACAAAAGGGGAGGGCTGGCATTATGAAGGCTGCCGGATCGGTGGACTACAACTGCTTTACCTTACGCTGTAAGTCGTATGAGGACAGGGGAGAGCGGCATAGCTCCGGCTATGACGATGTGCGGTACCTCATCGAGGGGATTCTGCGCCTGAAGCCGGAACAGTTCGAGCCGATGGAAAACGGCGGGCGGTATGGGTACCGTAAAGGAGTTTCTTTCAATGGCATTGAGATTTATTACGACGGAAACAGCCTCGACATGGGCGCGAACGTGTCCATGTCCGGCACAGGGTGCAGGACATACGCGCAATTTCACCCGATGGAGGACTTGCTGGGGCGCATTTATGACGGTGTGAAAGACGGCGAAATCAACCCGACTAGGGTTGACCTCGCTTATGATGACTTTGAGGGCTGCTTGGCCCCGAAGCGTATCATCGACATTATCCGGGAGGGGCAGATGCGCACCCGGGTAAAGAGACGGTGCCGGGCAATCATCAGCATAGACGGTACTGACAAGGACGAGGGCGATACCGTATACATAGGTTCCGAGAAATCGGACAAGCGGACGAGGATTTACGATAAGGCAAAGGAACAGGGGGATTACGAGGGGGTTTGGAACCGCCTTGAAATGGTATTCCGGCATGACCACGCGCGCGCCGTCCTTGAGGCGCTGGTGGCCGGTGAGCTTCCCCTCGGTGAGACGATGGCGGGGATCCTTTCAGACCAGATCGCGTTCATCGAACGGGACGACGTGAACATCAGCCGATGTTCGCTTGCCGCGTGGTGGGTGGAATTTTTGGAGAACGTGAAGCGGATACGTCTGATGCTAAAGGAAAAACCGGTTCAGACGGTGGAACGCTTGGCTGAGTATGTAGACCGCACTTTATCCGCCTGTGTCTATGTTTTGAGCGAAACCTTCGGGGACAGTTTTTGGCAGCGTATTAAGGAGCGCGGCAAACAGAAAATCCGGCGGCGGCACTTGAGTATGCTGAACAATCACACGCTTCTCAGCGTTTGACAAACCACTCCTTGGAGCGGATTGTACAAGAACCTTTATTTTGATCAATTTGCGGAGGTGTGAAGCCCATGAGAGCCGTCCGGCGGAGCGGAGGGCGGACGGCTCGGAGCGGAGCAAGGGCGGCGATTAGCGTAATTGATCAAAATAAAAATTTTGGTCAATTCAATTGAAGGGTTTCCCATTTTCAATAAAGCCCCTCCCATAAGCCCCAGCTACAGAAGTTTGCCCCGGTTATCCGTTCCGGCTCAACCGATGGGCTCACACCTCCGCAAATTGAAGTTCCCCGAAACATTCCATAAAAAACTTTCACCGCATGAGGTATCTTGCGCATACCAAGACAATGCGGTATACTGTGATTAACGAACCAGAGAGACGGTGGAAACGTGGATTCAAAAACAAATATGCTGGACGCACTGTACAGTGCGCTCGAGGTGTTCACATCCTTCCATTACGACACGGATGTTTTGGAAGACGTATTGTCTCGTGGGATACGTCCGATTGCGGATATTACCGGAATCGAGCTGTTCAGCGTATTCCGCGTCACAAAGGACCAAACGTTCCACCAAATCTACCGTTGGATCCGCTCCAAAGGCGGCACAGTCGAGGTCGACGATCGGCTTCGGCATGTGCCGCTGACCCCGCTCACTGCCATCTGGGCAAAAACGCTGCTGTCCGATCATTGTATCCATGTGACCTTTGATGAGCTGAACGATATAAGCTTTATCGGTCAGTTCGGATTCAAGACAAAGCTGATGGTTCCCATCTTCGCCGACGGAAAGCTTTGGGGGACAGTCAATTTCGACCATTTTTCACGGGAGACGTATTATGAGGACGAAACCGTCGCCTTCCTGACCTCCGCGGCTCGCATCTGCGCCAACCTAATGATCCGGATCGACAAGACGAGGTTTGCGTTGGAGGCGTTTGATACATACAAAAAAGAAAGCGAAGCCGCGCTCGGTACTCTGCGGTCGGTTCTGAGCAACATCGACGCGCTGATTTTGGCAACGGTTCCCGAAACCGGCGAGATCCTCTTTGTCAACGATATTTACAAAGACTTCTTCGGGATTAAAGACAGTGCGCCGAACGGGGGAATATGCTATCAGTTTCTCCACGGGCTGAAAGAGCGCTGCCCCCACTGCCCTACCCCGAAACTTCTGTCGGCGCCGGGACAAACGATCCATTGGGACGCCAGTTTCGGCGGTTACAACCACAGCATGACGACCTTAATGATCGATTGGCCGGACGGACGAAAGGCGCAGCTCGACTTCGGGGTGGACATCACCGAGAAGACGCGGGAACACCGGATGCTGCTGCACCGGGAAAAGGCGCTGGATACCATCAACCGGGCGGCGATCATTCTCCTCTCCAAACAGGCGGAGGCATTCGCGGACGCGATGACCGAAGGGATCAGCATCATCGCGGACATCGTCAAAATCGACCGGATGTCGGTCTTTCGCAACAGTGTCAAAGCGGGGAGCCTGACCCTTTCGCAGATTTATCGATGGGAAAATGGCGGGACTTCGGAAACCATTAAGGAACTGCGGAATGTCTATTACGACGAAGTGATCCCCGGCTGGAAGAGGCTGCTGAGCGCCGACGGATGTATCAACGGCCCGGTCAGGTCTATGCCGAACAGCGACCTTCTGCTGTCCTACGGCTGCGTCACCGTTTTGGTCATGCCTGTCTACACCGATACGCGGTTCTGGGGCTTTGTCCTGTATGAGAATTTGAAGGAGGAAACGGCCTTCTCTGAATTTGAGGTCGATTTGCTCCGTTCGGCGAGCTTTATGCTGAGCAATGTCGTCATCCGCAACGAGGTTGAAAAGAAGGTCAAGGAGGCGGATGAGCACCGGCGCATCATGATGCTCCAGACCGAAAAGTGGAACTATCAGCTTCAGGACGCTCTCACGGCGGCGCAGTCGGCAAACCGCGCGAAAAGCGAATTTTTAAGCCACATGAGCCACGACAGGCGAACGCCGATGAACGCCATCATCGGGAGGACAACAGGTGCCCTCGCGGCCTGCGACCCGGAGCGCAAGGATTACGCGCTGCAAAAGATCGACGACGCTTCACAGCACCTTCTGGGCGTCATCAACGATGTCCTCGACATGAGCAAGATCGAGGCGAACAAGTTGGTTCTCTCCAACAACGACTTCTCCTTTACGAAGATGCTCCAGAAGGTGCTGGATGTCATCAGCTTCCGGGTGGATGAACGCCGCCAGAAGCTCACAGTGAACCTCAGTGACGACATCCCGGAGACGCTGAACGGAGACGACCACCGTCTCGCCCAAGTTTTTTCAAATCTGCTGTCCAACGCGGTCAAATTCACCCCCGAGGAGGGGGAAATCCGGCTCGAAGCCGCCCTTATATCCGAGGAGGACGGCATTTGCCGCCTGCAGTGCGGCGTCTCAGACACCGGGATCGGGTTGACCGAAGAACAGAAAGAGCGCATCTTCCTCTCCTTTGAGCAAGCGGACATCGGCATCTCGCGCCAGTACGGCGGCACCGGGTTGGGGCTTACCATCTCCCAAAAGATCGTCGAGCTGATGGGCGGCGAGATCTGGGTTACGAGCGAAGCCGGGCAAGGAGCGGCGTTCACCTTCACCGTCAACCTCCGCCGGGGGTTGGCTCCCATCCCCGAGACGTCGGACACCGGGTTTGATCCGGGCGGTTTCAACGGAAAAGTTATCTTGATGGCGGAGGACTTGGAAATCAATCGGGAGGTTGTCGCTCTCCTCTTCCAGCCGTTCAGTCTGCAGATTGAGTTCGCCGAGGACGGTGAGCAGGCGTTAAAAAAATTCACGGAAGACCCCGAACGATACGACCTGATCCTGATGGATGTGCAGATGCCGGTGATGGACGGGTTTCAGGCGACCCGCCTGATCCGCGCTCTGGACGTTCCCCGGGCAAAGACGGTACCCATTATCGCGGTCACCGCCGACGTCTTCAAGGAGGATGTCGACCGATGCCTCGCCGCGGGGATGAACGCCCATATCGCAAAGCCGATCAACCTGACCGAAGCCCTCGGCGTAATCAAGCGGTACATCTAGCCGTAACCGAAAGGAAAAAGCTCAAACGGCGGGACGAAAGTCCCGCCGTTTGATGGATTCGGTGTCAACCCGAAATCGTGATATTTTCCGCCCGCACCCACGGACGCTTGCTCAGCCCGGTGGAGATGACCTCGCTGGAGATCCCCGAAAGGTTGTTGAAGAGATCCAGCAGGTTCCCCGAGATCATCGTCTCCTGAACCGGACGGACAATTTTCCCGTTCTCAATATAAAAGCTGTTCTTCGCGACGCCGGTGAAGTCGCCTTTATCGTTTGGCATACCGCCGGAGAAGCGCCCGACCAGCAGCCCCTTCTTTACGCCGCAAATCAAGCAGTCCTTCGTCTCGGTTCCCGGCAGGAGGGTAAGGTGTTCGCCGTAGTTGGCGCTGCGCGGTCTGCCGATTTTCTTGGCGGAGTATTGGCTCAGCAGGAAGTTTTTCAAGATGCCGTTTTTGATCACCGTCATGTCGTGGGTGCGGAACCCGTCCGGCGTTAGCCGGATCCCGCACAGGTCGGGGTCGGACGGGTTGGAGACCAAGGTGACGTTCTTCCCCGCGACGCTCTGGGAGAACTTGTCTTTCAACAGACTGGTCCCGGCGATCAAAGACGAGCCGGACAGGTACGCATTGGCGTAGAACTCGATCATATTCCCCACCGTCTCGGGCGCGAGCACCACCGACCCGGTGAATTTTTCGCCGAGCGGCTTCGCGCCCAGCTCCCTTACGCATTGTTCCATCGTCATCCCGGTGCCGCCCCGTTCGGCGAAGGGGGTGCCGAGATCGCGGAAGGTCGCGTAGGTGTAGTTCATCGAGCCGGTATACTGTTCGTTCCGGGCGGAGAAGGTAAACCCGCACCCGTAGTCGCCGCTCCGGGCTGTGATAAAAACGCCGTTGGTGTTCCCCACCGCGACGGTGCGGGTGACGAACTCGCAGCCGCCGTCGGTGATCCCGATTTCGGGCAGCTTTTCCTTGGTGTCGGTCAAAAACTCAAACAGACGGTTGTACATCGCCTCCCGGTCACAGGTCGCCGGACCGTCGTCGTAGCTCGGCGCGCCGTTTTCCTGCTCCGCGATGTCGTTGGCGTCGTCCTCCGACGCCCCCCTTGCCTGCTCTATGGCGTCGGCTGCGGCTTTGGGCAGGTCTTCCATCTGGTTGACCGTCTGGGTCCCCTTACGGGTGCCCACAAGGGCGGTCAGCACAATGCTTTGATTGACCGAAGTGAGCATCGCCTCGATGCTTCCGGCCTCCAGCGCAAGCTCGGTCTTTTCAGACCGTGTCACCCAGCATTGGGCGCGGTCCGCGCCGGCCGCCAAAAGCGCGTCTATGGACTGTTGAACAATCTCGCGCACGCCTATTCGCCTCCCACGTTGATTTGGCACAGCACGGCGGGTCCGCCCATGCCGACGACCATCATCTGTTTTTTGCCGCAGAACCCGGCGGCGTCCCACTGAAGATCGTCACTGACCTTTGTGACGGTCTTCAGCATCTCAAAGGCGACGCCGGACACTGTCGTATTGGTCAGCGCCCGTCCCAGCGTACCGTTTTTAATCTCGTAGCCAAGCCCCACCCCGAACATGAACTCGCCCGTCATATCCGCCTGTCCGTTGGTCGGATGGGAGAGGTAGTAACCATCCTCCACCGAGGCGATGATGTCGTTTAGTTTGTCCGTACCCGGCAGGATGCAGGTGTTCCGCATCCGGATCAGCGGCTCGTCCGAGAAGGCGAACGCCCGGGCATTCCCGGTAGGCTCGACGCCGTATTCCAGCGCCGTCCGGCGGTTGTGCATGTAGCCCTTCAGGATCCCCTTGTCGATGATTACGGCGTCGCTCGCCTCAACCCCCTCGTCGTCGGCGTAGACCGGGATCGGGCAGGTCTTGCCGAACGCCGTATGGGCAAAGTCGACGATCGAGACCAAGTCGCTCGCCACCGGTTGGTTCAGCATCTTCCCGGCGATCGAGCCGCCCCGCACAAGGTCGCACTCGACGGTATGCCCCACCGCCTCATGGGCGAGGATACCCGCGAGGTCTGGCCCAAGGACGCAGGTCTTTACCCCGCCTTCGGGCTTAATCCCCTCTTTCTTCCGCATCAGCGCCTCGTAACACTCGTCTATGCCGCCGTGCAGCATAGCGGGGTCGCCGAACAGATCCTCGTACTCCCCTCCCCCGCCGGCGGGCGGCATCATCAGGTCCACCGGACCTTCGGCCCCCTCGGCGGAGAGCATCACCAGCACCGAGGTGCGCGGCAGGAAACTGTATGCCTCCGCGCCGCCGGTCACGGCGACTGTTTTTTCCATCGTCAGCCCGCTCAGGATGACCCGTCTGCTGATCAGCGACGGGTATTTCCGCGCGATATAATCATCCAGCGCCCGGATGAAAGCGAGTTTATCCGCTGCCGTCGCGCGGGCGCGGTCTTTACGGGGCAGACGGATCCCCTTCGCAGGGCGTCCGGTGTGCAGTTCGGCGTTTTGCCGCCCGGTACGCCCGCTCAGGAAGAGCGCGTTCCGCCGCGCCGTGTCCAGAACGCTCTTCACCGACTCGGCGGTCTGTTCGGGCGCGGAGGCAAACCCCCACATCCCGGCGCAGACGCGGGCACTCACCCCGCCGATGGTGTTGACCGTGTTCATGGTCAGGTTCCCGTTCAGCATCTGGATGCCGACGGAGGTGTTGGTCTGGACGCGGACCTCGGCGTAATCGCTCACGCCATTCAGCGCCGCGCTCAGTTCGGCTGGTGTCAAAAAAACCACCTCTTTATTTATGATAGTAGTCCTCGATAATATCCCCCACCGTCGTGGGAGTTACGCGCCCCCGCGCAAGCTTGTCCAGCATCAGCCCGATCGAAGCGCGGCTCGACGTCAGTCCGGGCTTCGCGGCAACCTCCTCCCCCATCCGCACCTCCAAGCCGTAGATTTCGCAGCCAACCGATCCCGGCGTCTCGTCTGTCATCAAGGAGTATGTAACCTCGGTCCCGTTCGGCAGTGTCGCGTTCGCGTAGGTTTCAGTCTTCATATTTGTGAACCCTCCCGTTTTTGTTAGGGAGAGTATACACCGCCGCCGCAGTCGTATTCTGTCACAAAAGAGTTAACATAACACTTTTTGTCCCGTCCGGGTCCATCAGGCCCCGGCACCGCTCCAGCATCCGCACCGTCTCGGCCCGGGTATTCTCCTCCGGAAAGACAGGCGGCAGGATTGTCAGCGTCATCGGCGGCTTGCGCTTCCAAAACACTTTCGCGCGGTATGTGACCGTCATTGGAACCACAGGGACGTTGAACCTGCACGCGTAGACGAACGCGCCCCGTGTGAAAGGCCGTAATTCTTTGCAGTACGGCTCCAGATGCCCCTCGGGGAAGAAGTGGACCGCCCATCCCCGCTCCAGCAGCGCTTTGACCCGGTTCTCAAAAACGGTGAATTCTTTCGGTGTCTTCGGAACCGGAAAGCATCCCAGATGCCGGGTGAAGAAGCCGATTCCCCTGTCCTTTAAGTTTTGCGGCACCGACGCGAAGACCATCCGCCTCCGCCGCATCTGCGCCGACACCATCCCGCAGTCCAGATGATGGACGTGGTTACTGATCGAAATAAACCCGCCGGTCAAGTTCTTGAGGTTCTCCCTCCCCCTCACCCGCAGCCCGAAGAGGAAGAACAGGATAATCCGCAGCACCATGACCACAAAGTGATAGAACACCGTATCAAAAAGCCGTCTCAACGGCGGTGGGTTTAAGTATTGGTCATTCTTGGGTTCGATACCCATACGCCCAAGCCTCCTGATGGCTGTCGGCGATTGCCTCGCGGAACATCCTCTCGATCTTGGCGGCACATTCGCCGATCGCGTATTCTTTCCCGGTTTCCGCATAGGTAAACTCCATCGCGGCCCGCTCTTCACTGTGTTCGATCCAGTAGTCGATCTTCTGTGCGAGATCGCCGCTGTCGCCGGGGCGGAACAGGCTCCGCCGGTCGAGGGCGAACTGCGGAGCCGCCGATTTGGCGCTGTCGGCGATCACCGGTACCAAACCGCTGGAAATCGCTTCGATACAGCTGATCCCCTCGATCTCGATATCCGAGGCGTGGACATACAGGTCGGTCATCGCGAGGAGGTCCTTCAGTGACGTCTCGTCGTAAAATCGGATCGAAACCGGGTTGGGCAGGCTCTCCCCCGCCCGCTGGTAGACCTCCCGCCTCGGTCCCTTCCCGGCTAACATCAGTTGGATCTGACCGGCATACCGGGAGCGGCGCACCGCCTCGATCAGCACATCCTGCCGTTTCTCCTTGGAAAGCCTCCCGATCATCAGCACGGTAATCTTTCCGTCCAGCCCGGCGGTTTTGGGCAGCTTTCGGTATCGGAAATCCTCCCCCACCCCGTTGGAGATGACATGGAGCTTCGCGTCGTAGCCGTGTTTACGCAGCTCATCGGCGATAAACAGGCTCGGACAGTGGATGTGGCTGAACCCGCCGTAGAAATTCCGCAGGAGGTCGTAGAGGATCCGGCTCGCGCCGTCAAAACGGCTCAGACCGAGGTTGTATGTAATATTCTCCGGCTGCACATGGAAGGCCGCCGTACTGGGGACCCCCATTTCGTCGGCCAGCTCCTTGCCTCTCGCAGAAAGCCAGAACGGGAAGAGGAAATGCGCGACATCCGCCCATCCCAAGGCTTCGGTCAGCACATTATCGTCCGGCTTCGCCAAAACCATCCCCTGTTTCCGGATGATCCTGTTGAACCCCGGTATCCGCATAGCGCGGACACAGTAGCGCGTACCGTCGGAGCCGTCACCTTCGCACACCACCCGCACCTCGTGCCCCCGCCGGCGTAATTC
>JAISVO010000144.1 GCA_031271525.1 Oscillospiraceae bacterium | reverse complement strand
GAAGGCATTATAACACATTCAAAGAAGGTTTTCAATCCGTTTTTTGCGCTGGGAGTGACCAGTCGAACACCTAAAGAAAATCCAGCACAGAAAAAGGCAATTCACGGGACGTTGAGTTTCTCGTCTGCCTAAACTTCATTTTTGCCGCGCCAACATCGGGATGTAGTGCCTTCAATCGGCGTTTACGCCTTCGACTGTGAACGTATCGCTCTTATTGCGGCAATTGAGCACATGCCTGCCCGGATAGGCGACATCAACATAGCCAAACCAGCCGTCCGTGCAGTAGTTTTCTGCCTCTGGCGCATGATCGACAATGGCTTGTATCCGCTCAGGCGACTTATCAAAAGCAACATCGAAGCCCGTTTACACAGACGCTTATACAGCCTCTATCCGAGCATCGTTACATAATAAAACCGCTTGCTGCCCAACTCTTTGTGACAATTCCAATCCTGCTCCACAGCCTCTTTGATTGCCTTTGCGTCTAGGAAACTTTTCCTTCGTTTATCACAGTGCTCCGCAAGCAACTCTTCACTTCTATCCAGATAGACAACGATATCACAATCCACGATCACCGTACCAAAGACCGGAAAACCCGGTTTTACTATCACATTCCTGTATACGAGGCTGTCCACGGTATCCCCAACTTCTTTCGTCCACGGCGTTTTGTTAATGACCTCCAGCTCTTCCTCCGTGATGTCAACGAAGGCAATGTCGTCCGCGTCGACGCAACCGGGGATTTTTGAAACCAACGTTGATTTCCCGCAACATATGGTCGCAAGCACGAAGACCCTCTCGTCCTTGTACTTTTCAAATATAGCGCTTAACGTGTTTATTGTATCTTCAACCGTAAACCTTCCCGGCATAGTTCACCTCTCTCTTTACAACGCAGGTTTCTTCCACTGTGAACCGTCCTACCGCTTCATTATCTTGATTGTGGCATCCAGCATACTTGCGGTCATCTTGTAATGCTCGGGGTCTATCACTGCGCCAAACTTTTATGGGGTATTTCCGGCGTTTATACTACTTGTCACTTCAAGGAAGGACACAAACGGAACATCCATGATGACAAATTCAGGTCTTCCCACCTTACTAAAATGCTCCACCATTAGTTCGGTGGAGGTGAAAACGGGAAGGAACGCGGTATTCTCGCTCTCCGGAAGGGCGTATAGTCTCCCATCGTCATTTACATGGTCTCCAAACGCCGCCGCTTCCATTGAAGAACCGTCCATATCGTCAAGGCGCCTGCTGCTGCCCAAAAGGTTGATTGGTGCCTTGAAAGAACCCCTTATGTAACGAACGGCGTCGCCGCCGTCCGTGTGGGTCGTTACATATCCTCAACTCGATCGCGGTGGCGGAAGAGCAACGATACGCACCAAAGACCGGCGAGGGCGATCAGGGTATAGATGATCCGGCTGCCAGTGGAGGCGCTGCCGCCGAACGCCCATGAAATGAAGTCAAATTTGAAGATGCCGACGCACCCCCAGTTGAGCGCGCCGAGCACGGTGAAGACCAAGGCGATCCTATCCATCATATATAGCGAATCCTTTCCGTTGTAGTTTCCCGCGTGGGTACGGATAGTTTTCGCTGCTGTCCGCGATTTTATTCTGAAACCGCCGCGCCGGCCCTACGCAAACAAGTCCACCAGCATCCCGTGAATGTCATCAATATCAGCCATCAGCTGGAGCTGATCCGTCTGCCGACTCAGGATGTCCTGCGTCATCTTCTCCAGCCGCTCGTTGACCCGGCGGATGATCGCGTACATATGGTGCCGCCCGCGGCCGTCGCGGGTGGACCGCTTCTTGAACTCATAGGTAAACCGTACGGCTTCCTGCATAAACTCGGTAATCAACTTTTTATACCGCTTCAGCTCGGCGATGTCATAACGGCGCGCCAAAACCTCCCCCTGACGAAGGATCTCTTCGCTCATGGCGGTGAGCATTTCGGCGCAGTTGGACTGGTTGATGCCGTCCATGACCTCCATGAAGCGGCTTTGCGGTACACTCATAACCTGCCCGGGCACTGCCCCGGCAGGTATCGGGCGGTTCACACCCCGGTTTAACTCGCTTATCTTCACGCTTCTTACCCTCAAAACTCTAAGGAAGCCACTTAGTTTTTCGTGTCTATATAAGTAGCCCCCACATTGGCGCGGATCACATCGTATCCGCGTACGGCGGTCAACCCCTCCTGTGTCTTTTTCAGGGAGGACCGAAGAACCTCCATCTCAGCCTTCGCCCGTGCGATATTTTCCTTTTCCAAGGCGACGATCCGCTCCAAAACTGCCCGCGCCTCATCGTCGCCGTTAACCGTTCGGCCTTTGAGCGCCCTGATAAGGCGGTCTTTCTCCTCTAGGTTCCGCTCCAAAGCGCTCTTATCTTCCCGCTCGATCAGGGAGGTTTGCTCTTCCGTCAAATCCTCGATACGCCTAAGCGTCATCAGAAGGGACTCCATACTGGCACTCATGCGAACTCGCTGCCACTCTGTTTTGCGCGGTTGATACGGATGGCCTGCTTCCATGTGCCCCGCAGGTCCTCCATCAACCCCAAAGCGTCGTCCGTCTTCTGCAGATCCTTCTTCACATTCGCCTGCACGACGGTGTCCAAGATGAAGGTATAGAGCTGGATCAATTGCTTCGCAATGTCATAGCGCATGTCGAGGGAATGAATCAGCTCGGCAATGATCGCCTGCGCCTTTTGCAGCGTCTCGTTGGTCTTGGCGTAGTCTTTTCCGTTAATATGTATCTTCGCCAGCTTTAGGTTTTTAATGCAACCGTCAAAAAGCATCAGGGTCAGTTCACCCGGACTCGCCGTCATCGCGCTCTGCTGCCTGTATAAATCGCCCGCATTCGCGTACGCCACCATTGTGATCCTCCGTTCAGACGAATTGGACTAATGCTTACTGTGAACCGCCGCCGAACATGGACGACATCGAACTCTGCTGCGCCTGCATCTTGCTGAGGGATGTCTCCATCTTGGCGTATTGCAGGTAATACCGCTCGGTTACGACTTCCAGCTTGTCTTCCTGTTCCTTGAGCGACTTGGTGTAGTCTGTGATGCTGTTGGTGAGGTTTTGGATGCTGCCGCTCTTGACAGTGCTGATGTAGCTGTCCATCGCTTTGCTGAGCTGCTGCATCAGGCCGCCGTCGCCGCTCTGGGTGCCCATGATGCCGTATACATTGTCGGCGTTCGCCTCCAGCGCGCTCATCAGCTTTTCCTCGTCAAGCTCAATCTGCGAGGCTTCTCCGACCAGATATTTGCTGGTGGTCAGCCCGATGGAGGCGAGGTTTCCGAAGTCGCCGAATGACTTGGAGAGAAGAGACCGCATCTCAGTCACCAGCTTGCCTAGCGTTGAGTCGCGGTAAAGGAGTCCTTCCTTCGCTTTTCCCTCCCAAAGCTCGATCTCTTTCTCGCTCATCGCCTCCCGCATATCGTCGGTCAGCGGGGTATAGTCTTTATCGGCCTTCTGGGTATGAACGCCGAACAGGTCTTTGATCAGGGTGTTGAACTCTTCGACGAATTTTTTGACGGTCTCGACGGCGGGCTTGTAATCTGCCGACAGGGAGTAGTCAACCCCTTCGGTTCCGGTCGCGCGGACGAAGGTCATTTGAATGCCGTCCAAGGTCAGGGTGTTGCTGTCAACCTTGCGCGCCAGCGTCTCCCCGTCGATGTAGACAACGGCGTCCTGCCCGTTCTCAACGGTGTTCAGACCGAAGCGGCCGAGGAACCCGCTGGTGTCGGTGAAGGTGATTGTCTTGGACGCGTCGGGGGTGTCCGCCAAGGCGTCATACTCGCCCGTCGTGTTGCTGACGATGTCGAGCCGGTCGGTCACCTGCGAGTAGGACATGGTCACACCCGCTTTGGAGTTGTTAACTGCTTCCATGACGGTTTTCAGAGAATCCGTGGAGGTAAATGAGAAATCCACACCGTTGATCGAGAACTCGATGTTCCCGGTGGTCATATCGCCCACGGCCAGCCCTGTCAGGGTGCCGATCCCGGCGCTAAGTTCTTCGTCGGTAAGCCCCGTGGTTCGGGTCGTGATCTTGGTGCCCCGCATGGCGGCGGCCGTCGCGATTTGATCCACCCGGACGTTATGCGACCCGTTCTTCGCGGTGGCGAGAGCTGTAATCCGCACACCCGCATTGTCCGCGATGCTCACGTCGAAGGTCGAATAGGTTTTCCGCGCGATCAGGCTCTTGTCGCCCATGACGCTGGTGTACGACTCCTTGAAGATACGCAGCTTGTTGTTGATTTCGGTCAGCTGGTCTTTTTTCCACTCGGCGGCCTGCTTCTTCTTGTCAAGCTGATTGACTTTATTCTGCTGGTTCATCGCCATCGCCTTTACGAGAGCGTCGGTGTCCAAGGTGGAAAACAACCCGGTAATCCTGTTGGTGTTTTGTACTCCCGCCATGTTCGGTTCCTCCTGTTCGTGTCGCCCCGCCATCCCTGCGGGATCGTTCAGCGTCTCTATGTCACTGCCTGCTATATCGAAGGTTTGGTTTGTCAGCTTTAGCGCTCCGTTAAAAAACGATCGAGGGATCGGTTCCCACTGGGGCAAACCGCGCCGTACTGGTCGTCTCCACTCCTCGGATGCCGATCTCCACGCTGTATACGCTGCCGAATGCGTCTTCGGGCACGGTCAATGTTCCGTCGTTGCCGCCCTCCGTCTGGGGCACTGGTACGCCGGCTTGCGCGCTGTAACTCTGCCACCACTGGAAGGCCGCCTGCGGGAGAAGGTCGTTGCCGAACCCGTCCCGGACCGCCGTGACCTTCAGGGTGTCGCCGGGGATTGGATAGGCGGGGACTGTCGGGTTTTCCGCATCGGTAACCCCTGCGCGACCGATCTCGGTGACGATCTCCCAAATCGCGAAGTGGTTTTGGCCGAAACTCCGCTGCGCCGTAACGGACGCGCTCTCGGAAGAGCTGTCGCCGCCTTCGAAGCAAGCGCGGAGGGTGAAGTCCCCGGGACCCGCAGCCCGCATCACGGCCCGCATATCCACTTCCTGAGTCTGGGTCTGCGCTCCGATGAACGCGGATGAGTATTCCGCCGGTACGGTGACCGTGTTTACAACTTTGTCGCCGATTATGAGGTCGACCCGGAGGGAACGGCTCTGCGCCAAGGCGATCGGCTTAAAGGTCACCGTCGCGAGCCCAAAATTGCCCTGCGCGTTGTTCGGGGTGCCGAAGGAAATCGCAAAGGGAGGGTCCTTCTCAGCCGGTTTCCGGACGGTGACGGTCGCGAGGCTCTCCCGGTATGTATCCCTGTCCTCGGGGGTGATGGTCAGTGTGACGACGTCCCCGGCGTACGCTCCCTCGATCAGGTAAGCGCCGTCCTCGCTGGGAAGGACCTCTTCGTCTTTGAAGACCAGCTTCAGGCTCCCGACCTTCGGCGCGGTTTCAGCGGTATCGAAGACAGGCTTCACGCTGAAGCCCACCGTACCGCCGACTGTATCGGCCTGCACCGCGACATCCTTCGCGCCTTCCTTGAAAGGATCCGCCGTGCCGCCCGACACGCTGCCCTGAAGCTCCCAACGGAGGAACGGGAAGGTTTCCTTCGGCTCAATCGCCACCGTCGCGAGTCCTTTTTTGTCCGCCGGATAGGTTACGGCGCACTCAATGGAGCGGCTCGCGGCGTTTCCTACGTTGACGCCGGTTTTGGCGTTGTATTTCGCGGTCGCCTTGCGGCGCACCAACCCTTCGGTGTCGCCCTTCGTGAACGACCCCCACTTTTCTTTGCTGCCGTAATACTCAAAACCCTTCTCAAGAGAGGCGGATGCTTTCCGGGCGACCAAGCCTTCCCCTTCGTCCGGGGCGATGCCGCGCTTCGCGAGAGTGATTGTCTGGAGTGCCGAGCGGGACTTCTTCCCGTTATCCGCTATGTAAATGTAGATCGTCTGCTCTTCCGTGATCGCTTCTTCGATGTCAATCGGTTCACCGACTGCCGGCTTAAATGTCAAGTCGCCAAACTTCGCGCCGGCTTCGCCGAACGCGTAGAGCATCCCCTCTTTGAGCTTCGCCGTCTCCTTCTTGTAATCCGGCTTCACCAGCGGCGCTTTGACCTGCTTCACTTGGGTGTATTTTTTCGGGGCTGAAGCGGGAATCAGGCCCGCCTCATTCGCCGCGATCCGGAACTGGTAGGCAGTCGCTTTGATTTTCATCGCTTGATCCCCCACCGAAAGGAGGGGCAGCCCGACTTCATAAGTGAACGGACTCCAGCTAAGACCGTTGTTCGACGAATACTCCAGCGCGGCCTTCCCGCCGGTTAATGTCCAGTTTGCGGGATATTCCTCACTGACAAACGCCTTAACGGCGTAGTCCTTTGTCAGGACAGGGCGGGGCTTGATCTTCGCCGATACGACGGTCGTTGACTTCTCCGGCTCGGAAAGGGTTTCAACGCCCTCCGAGTCCGTTTGGAGAACCGCTTTTTTCACCGCGAAGTTCAGCTCTTTTTTGCCGAGTTTTTTCGCGATGTCAATAAACAGATCGGAGCTGGGGTTCGCCGTGACGGTCTCCCATTTCTCTCCGTCGTAGGTCACATACCAGACGGTGCCGTCGGCGCCGCCGCTGAACGGACCGACCGTCTCCATATCAAGGAAAAGTTTCGGCGTGAGCGCGATAAAGCCGGTGCGCTTCTCAATCACTTCACTGTCCTGAGCGCGTACCCACACTTCGTACGCCACGCCCCGGGGCGGGAATCGCTCGATCAATTCGGAGGAACCGCGCTCGCCGGCCGAACCGGCGACAACCCAGTTCGGGTTGTTCTGCTCCTCGGCGGTGACGATCGCATATTCGAATATTGTTCTGGGGTTCTCCGGGGTAATGACGATGACGTTTTCGGTTAGTACAACGGAGTAACTCTCCGCCGCTTCGGAAGTTTCCGTTTCTGGGTCAATCGGGGGATCCCCTTCGGCGGCTAACCCGGCGGGTATGAGCAAGATCAGCGCCAGCAGTAAAAGTAAGGCTCGTTTCATTATCGTACTTCCTCCCGAAAGAAAATAGTGCTACCAATCCGTATTATTCATCGTACGTTTTGTGTCCGGACTTTAACAGCAATTCATAGACTTCCCGGCGAGAAACTCCGTGCAGCTCGGCGCTCTTCCGCGCGGCGTCCCGCAGGGTCGCTCCTTCCGCGAGGAAACGGAGCGCGTCGGTCAGCGCGACCTCAGCGGACGGGACCTCGGGCGGCGGCGCGCCCTCGACCACCAGCGTGATTTCCCCTCGGGGCGGCGCCTGCCCGAAGAGGGCGAGCATCTCGGAGAGGGTGCCGCGCAGTGTCTGTTCATGCAGCTTGGTGATCTCCCGGGACACCGACACCCGGCGGTCACCCAGCGCCGCCAGCAAGTCGCGGAGGGTATAGACCAGCTTATGCGGTGCCTCGTAAAAGACCATCGCCCGCCGCTCAGTCACGAGGGACGCCAGATGCTCCCGGCGGCTCCGTCCCCCGACCGACAAGAACCCTTCGAAACAAAACCGTCCGGCGGGAAGCCCGCTGAGCGCCACGGCGGCCGATACCGCACAAGGCCCGGGCACCGCCAGCACCTCGATCCCCCGTTTGGCGCACGCCGCGACCAGCTCAAACCCCGGGTCGCTGATAACCGGCATCCCCGCATCGGTCACGAGACATCCCGACTGCCCCGCTTCGAGCCGTCCGATCAACTCCGCGCCGCTCGCCATCCGGTTGTGCTCGCGGTAACTGACCAGCGGGGTGCGGATATCGAACCGGCTCAAAAGCTTCCGGGTGACCCGGGTGTCCTCCGCCGCGATGAAGTCGCTGTCTTTGAGGGCCTCGACAGCCCTCGGCGAAAAGTCGCCCAAATTCCCCAGCGGCGTACCGACAATATAGAGTGGCACGGGGTGTCACCTCCTACAACAAAGGGACGCCACATCGGCGTCCCCGCATTGGTTTGTTGAATTAAGCCTCTATCGCCGAAACGGGGCAGACCGCCGAGCACGCGCCGCAATCAATGCAGCTGTCGGCGTCGATGACAAACTGGCTGTCGCCCGCCGAGATGGCTTCCACCGGGCATTCGCCCTCGCAAGTGCCGCAGCTGATGCAGCTGTCGTTGATCTTATACGCCATGATATTGGTTCCTCCTCTTTGTAATATCGGGTTTTCACGAAACCATTCTACCACATTCGGTTGAAAATGCAAGGGAAATTTCAAGGCAGCAGCCATGCCGTATTCTCATCGGTCAGGGGTTCGGAGGTATCCAACCCAAAGTAGATGTTTTGCGGCTGTCCGTCGATCCAGAGGGTAAGGGATTCGATCCCCTCCTGCGCCGTAACCGAACGGTAGAGACAAGTGAGTGTCAGGGCGGGCGATCCGTCCTCCCGGAGGGTCAGGAAGTCCCGGGAGAGGTTTACGATGCAGTCCCTACCGCTAACGATGACCGAGAGCAGCTTCGTACCTTCGGGGAAAACCGGGAGGAGGCCGGACCGCTGGGGTCCCGCGATCAGCTCCTCAAGAATGTAGTTTAGGTAGCGCTCCACCGTATCGGTCTCCTGCACGATCAAGGTACGGGTTTCCGCCGCCGTACACTCCCCGCCGATGTCCGCGAAGTAGAGGGTGACGTTCTGCTCGGTATCGGTCAGGACGAGGGACCCGAGGACGAAGTCATCCGCCCGGAAAAGCTGTTCCTGCCCGCCGGAAGCCAGCAGCACCTCATCAACGCCGTCCAGCCCGGTCAGGGTCAACACGACGCAGGCGCGCGCCAAGGTGAGGGGCAACCCAACCAGCTTGTCCGTCTCCCCGGCAAACGCGATCCGCAAGATGCCGTCCTGCAAAGCCGCGCCGTCCGCGTCCAAGCCATTTGGGAACAATTCGGATAATTCGCCGAGGGCGAACCGTAACGGGTCCTCCCCTTCCGGACAGATACGAATCTCCTCCCGCAGGGGGAATCGGTCCTCAGATCCCGCCAAGGTATGGACCGTCACGGGAATACCGGGCGTGGGCGTCTGTTCGGCACAGCCGAAGCAATAAACAATGAACAACAAACAGCTAAGAATGAAGAGCACAGCCTTTTTCATGGCGCACCGCCTTTCGCCAGCGGGAAACGGACCGTGAAGCGGGACCCCTCGCCCGGACCGCTCTCGGCGCTCACCTGACCGCCGATCCGGGTCACCGTCTGCGCGACGATGGACAGTCCCAGCCCCGCGCCGCCGGCGGCGCGGCTCCGGGCTTTGTCCACACGGTAGAAACGGTCGAAGATAAAGGGCAGGTCGCTCTCCGGGATCCCCGAGCCGGTGTCGGCGACGACGAGCGTCACAACCGACTCCCGAACAAAGGACAGCACCGTCACGCCGCCGCCCGGCTTATTGTACTTCACGGCATTATCCATCAGATTGAACAATATTTGATAGAGGTCGTCCTCGGAGCAACCGACAAGACACCCTTCGCTCAATTCGCACCGCAGCTCCACGCCAACGCCCCGCGCCAACGGCTCCAGCATCCGCGCGGCCCGCCGGATCACAGGCGTCGCGTCGGTGACCGCCGCTGCCCCCGGCTGGGTATCCAGCCGGGAGAGGAGCATCAACTTCTCGGTCATCCGGCTGAGGCGGTCAGTCTCTTCGCCGATGTCGGCGACAAATTCGCGCACCGTCTCCTCCGGCATGTCGGGCGTCCCGAGGATCGAGTCGGCAAGCAGACGCACCGCCGCGAGGGGGGTACGAAGCTCATGAGACGCGTTGGACACAAATTGTTGCCGCAGTCCCTCGGTCTTTTGCAGCAGGGCGAACAGCCGGTTGAGCTGCCCGGACACCTCGGTCAGCTCATCCCTCCCGCGTACCGGGAGGGTGTAGCCGTAATCCCCGCCATGAGCGGCGCGGATTCCCCGCAAGATCCCCGATATGCGTCGGGAGAGTGCCATCGAGATGACAAGGGAAAAGACCAAGACGGCAAAGAAGATGATAATCGACGCCATCAGCATATTCGATTGCAGACCGGCTAAAATCAACCCCTGCGCCGAGTCGTATTGGCCCAAATACAATGCCCCCGACACCTCGCCGCGCGAAAAAATCGGCATGGCGTATCGGGAGTCGAACGCCGCGCCGCTGTAAACGGAGCGAAACACGTCCCCCGCCAGCAGCGCGCCGGTCAGTTCCGGGATGATGGTGTACCGCCCGACGACCGCGCCAGCGGACAGGCTGTCGTAGACAGCCATTCCGGTGTGGTCGCAGACCACCGTGCGATATTGCGGCTGGTCATCCAAGCTGTCCATCACCCTCCGGACGCTCTCCTCGGTGATGTCCTGATCCTGCAAGGTCGTCGTGATCAGCGAGGCCCGCTCCATCATCGTCGTGCGGATGTGGGAGAAGATCACGTTTTGTGAGATCCACACCGGGTAAGTGTTGAGCAAAACCAGCATCAGGGCGAGGAACCCGAGGTAGGACAGCGCGATCTTTAGCTGATACCGGCTGAAGGGGCCGGTCTTGCGTCCGATATAAAGCCGCTTGCTTTCAGGCTTTACAATAATAACCTACCCCCCATTTGGTCAGCAGGATCTCGGGTTTCGCCGGATTTTGCTCCAGTTTTTCCCGCAGGCGGCGGACATGCACGTCCACCGTGCGGATGTCGCCGGGGTATTCGTAGCCCCAAACAAGGTTCAACAGGCTCTCCCGGCTGTAGACCCGCCCCCGGTTCCGCATCAGAAGCTCCATCAGGTCAAATTCCTTGGCGGTCAGGTCGGCCGCAACCCCGCCCGCGACGGCACTCCGCTGCGCCGTGTTCAGGGTGATCCGTCCCAAGGTAACCTCCTCGAACCTGTTCGCGGCGGCGGTCGGGGGTGGAGCGGCCCGACGGAGGATAGCGCGGATCCTCGCCTTCAGTTCGAGGATGTTGAAGGGCTTTGTCAGGTAGTCGTCCGCGCCGTATTCGAAACCAATCAGCTTGTCAGTGTCCTCGGTCCGGGCGGTCAGCATGATCACCGGCACACCGGAGAACTCTCGGATCCTGCGGCAGGCCTCCAGCCCGTCGATCCTAGGCATCATCAGATCCATCACAATCAGATCGAACGCGCCCTGCCGGGCGGCTTCCACCGCCTCCTCGCCGTCCTCTGCGGTCTCAACCTCATACCCTTCGTGCTCTAAGTTAAACTTGATTCCCTTCACTAGGGTTTTCTCATCGTCCACAACCAGAATTTTCATGCCTTTTCAATCTCCTTCGGCAACCGTTATGTAAGGCAGCAGCGCCGCAAGCGTCTTCTCACCAATCCCACTGACCTCCAGTAACCCTTCCGGAGCCTCAAACGGCCCATTTTCCTCCCGGTAGCTGACAATCCGGCCGGCAAGCGCTGGACCGATCTCAGGGAGGTCGGTCAGCTCGGTTTCGCTCGCGGTGTTTATATCCATCTTCCCCCGATCCCACTCGGTGTAAACCGGCTCGGGAAGCACCGTCTCCCGCCGCCCGTAGACCGTGAACGTCCCCGGAGCTTCAGCCCGGCGTATGATGAGGGCGATTAAGAACCCCAGCAGGAGCGCCGTCACGGCCGTGAGCAGAAACATCCCTTTTTTCATCGGGGTTCACAACCTTTCGGTTTTGTGTTATACTATAGCTTACCACAACCCAAAGGAGTTTCCTAGACCTATGGAGATAAAAAAACGATCCTTGTGGATCCTCGTAGCACTAATCCTTCTCATCCCGCCGGGGGTGGCCGCCAATACGTACAGCGAACTGCCCAAGGTTGACGTGCGCTCCGCCGCCGCGATTTTGGTCTACCCCGAAACCGGCGAGATCCTCTACCAACATAACATCGACACTCCCCGCGAACCGGCGAGCATTACCAAGATCATGACAGTTCTACTGGGCGTCGAGCACGGCGCTCTTGAAGAGCTCGTGACAATTGAGGAGAGCGACTACTTCGACATCGTGGAAGGAAGCTCCTCGGTCAATCCGCCCTTGAAGGTGGGGGAGGAGATGACCCTGAACGACTTGCTCTACTGCGCGATGGTGGCCAGCGACAACGCCGCCTGCAACGTAATCGCCCGGCATGTATCCGGGTCGGTAGACAGTTTTTTGGAGACCCTCGCGGAGCGTCTCAAGAAACTGGGCTGCGAGAACACAGTATACACCAACACCCACGGGCTGCCCGACCCGAACCACATCACAACGGCGTACGACATCTACCTGATGGCACGGGAATGCATGAACAACCAAACGGTGATGGAGATGGCGCATACCGAGATCCACGACACCGACCCAACCAACCTAAACCCCGAAGGCCGGCAGCTAATCACAACGAACAACCTGATCACCCGCCGCCGCTTCCCAGACTACATTTACCCCGAGGCAAGGGGGATCAAGACGGGGAACACCAACGCCGCCGGACACTGCCTAGTCTCCTGCGCCGAACGGGACGGGAAGATGCTGGTGTCGGTGGTGCTGGGCGCTACGGTGGATGAGGACACCAACCTGATCCGCAGCTTTACCGAAACCCGGGACCTCTTCAACTGGGGGTTCGACAACTTCTCCGTCCGGAATATCCTAAACCAAAAGAATCCGCTGACAAGCGTCAAAGTGCTGCAGGGACTGCGGCAGGATACGGTGAATCTGGTTCCGGCCCGAGGAGTCGAAACACTGCTGCCCAACCACCTCGATATCGCGGACATCGAGCGGAGCGTCACGGTCTATCACCCAGAAGGGGTACAAGCCCCTGTCGTCAAGGGGGACCTTCTGGGCGAACTTCGGCTCTCGTACGAAGGGCACGACTACGGTACCATCCCGCTGATGGCGGCGCTCAGCGTCGAGCGAGACAACATTCAGGCGACGCAGGACAACGTCACCGACTTCATCGACAAAGTATTCGGCACCCCCACAGCGGAAAACAGCGAAGCCGGTTCCCTCCGCTGGATCCTCTGGGCGGCGCTGGGGTTTGTCGCGCTATTGATCCTTTATGTCGTCGTCACCATCGTCCTCAACGTGCGGAGGCGGCGCAGACGGCGTTCGTACAACTACCGCGGGAAGAAGCGGTACAGATGAGGTCGCGCAGCGCCGCCGAAACCGAGCGTTTCGGCGAGGAATTGGGGATCCTCCTCCGCCCCGGCGATACCGTTTGGGTATACGGGGAGCTCGGAGCGGGCAAAACAGCTTTTGCCCGGGGATTGGCTAGGGGACTGGGCATCACCGAACAGGTCACCAGCCCAACCTACGCCGTCGCGAATACGTATATGGGGCAGACGGTGTTCACCCATATCGACGCCTACCGTCTGTCCGGCCCCGACGAGCTGTTCGGAGCGGGGCTTGACGAGGACGACGGGATTCGCGCCGTCGAATGGGCGGAGCGCGCCGGAACCGATATCCGGGGAATCTGCGTGATGATCGAAGCAACCGGCGGGGAAGAAAGGGAGATCTCTCTGTGTTACTTGCTATAGACAGCTCCTCCCTGACGGCGGCGGCCGCCCTTGTACGGGACGGAGCACTCGTCGCGGAAGGGTTCCTGAATAACGGCTTGACTCACAGCCAAACCCTCGCGCCGTTAATCGACAGCACGATGAAGGCGGCGGGGGCAGCGCCGGGCGACATCACAAGTGTCGTCGTCACCAACGGCCCGGGTTCGTTCACGGGGCTTCGAATCGGGGTCGCGACGGCAATGGGGATTGCCTCCGCGTTAGGGATTCCCTGTCACGGCGTTTCGTCGCTGATGGCCGCGGCGTTCAGCGCTCTCGATTGCGAGGGAGCGGTGCGCGCCGTGATGGATGCCCGGCGGAATCAATTCTACACCGCGCTGTTTACCGTAAAGAACGGTGTGCTGACCCGGGTGACCAAGGACGGCGCTTTGGAGTTTGACGCGTTGCTGGAAACCACCCCCCAGCCCTGTATCTGGGCGGGAGACGCCGCCTCACGCTGCGCGGTCCGGGAGGGTGACCGCACGCTGACAAGACCGTATGTGACCGGATTCGGCGCGGCGCTCTGCTATCAAAACGGCGAGGTCTATGCGGCGGATCAGGTCCGTTATCTCCGGCGCCCCCAAGCCGAACGGGAACGGGAAGAAAGAGAGCGGGCTGTTGAAGGAGTTTAAGCGGGCGGTACAGTCCTTCCTGCAAGGAGCGGACATTTTCCTGCTCTTTATGGGGATTACCTCCGTTATCCTCGGCGCGGTCGTCATCTCTAGCGCCACACGGCCCGAAGAGCGCGCCGTGTCGTCCTTCCTGCGTACCCAGCTGATCGGCGCGGCGCTGGGGATCATTTTGTTCGTCATCATCACCGAGATCGATCTGGACTTCCTCGCGGGCTTCTGGAAGTGGATCCTCGGCTTCAACCTATTGATGCTGTCGCTCCTCGCGACCCCCTTCAAGGCGGCGGAGGGCGGCAACATGAGCTGGGTATACCTTCCGGGAATCCCGTTCGGGATCCAGCCGGCAGAGATTGTGAAGGTCACCTTTACACTGCTTCTCGCGATACAGGTTTACCGGTTTAAGGAGAAACCCAGCGGGATCCTCCCGGTCGCGAGCTACACCGTACACTTGGTTGTTATGCTTGGTATAATCTATGTTTTGAGCAAGGACATTGGCGTCGCTCTGATATATATTCCGGCTTTCTCATTTGTGTTGCTCGCCGCCGGGGTCAAGCTGCGGTGGTTCGCTCTGGGCGGGATTGCCGTAACGGCGGCGGCGCCGCTATTATGGCGGCTGCTGTCGCCCCGCTTGCAGGCGCGGATCCTCAGCCCGTTCAACCCTACCCTCGACCCGGAGGGTGTCGGCTGGCACGGGCTTTTGTCTGTGCGGATGATCAGCGGCGGCGGGGTCACCGGGCAGGGACTCTATAAAGGCGAAATCACCCAGACGGGGCAGATGTTCGGGCAGCACAACGACTTCATCTTCTCCGCCTTAGGTGAAGAACTGGGTTTTGTCGGATGTCTCGGATGTATCCTACTGCTGTCGGTCATCATTCTGCGCTGTCTTTGGATCGCGAGGAAGGCGAAGAACGGGCTTGGCTCGATGGTTTGCTGTGGGGTTGCGGGGATTTTCATCTTCCAAACCTTTTTGAATATCGCGATGTGCCTCGGCATCGCTCCGGTGATCGGGATCACCCTCCCCTTCTTCAGCTACGGCGGTTCGTCGATTATGGCGTCGTTTGCCGCCTTGGGTTTCGTCTCCAGTGTAAAAATGCACCCCGAACGGACATGGCGGGATGTGTAAAGAGATGATCGAATGGCGCTCAGGCTAAAGACAAAAGCGTCATTTATGACGACGAGCGCAGTCCATCAAAAGTATTGAAGCGCTGCTGTCTTCAATGCTTTTGGTGAGAATATTGCCTGCGGTAAAGCCCTGCTCATGCAATCGAACAGGGCTTTTGTCGTCGGTCTGATCCGTCCGATTCGGACGGGGCGCAATCGGCTTTAGAATTTACCGGTCAGATATTCGATGCTTTCCGCAGGAAGCTTTTGGGGTTGCTTTGTTTTGAACTGGGCGATCAGCGAGAGAAGCGCTTCGGACTGTCCGCTCATTTCCTCGCTTGCCGCAGCGCTTTCCTCGGCTGTGGCGCTGTTCTGTTGAACCACCTGCGCCACTAAGTTGATCCCCTTATTGATCTGCGCGATACCGAGGGTTTGAGTCTCCGAGGAACGCGAGATGTCAAGGACGAGCTTATAGCTCTCGTTAATCCCCGCGACGATCTCGGTAAGGCTGGTTGCCGTCTCGCCGGCGATCTTCGCGCCAAGCGCAGCTTTCTCGATGGAATCCGCGATCAGGGCTCCTGTGTCTTTTGCGGCCGCCGAACTTTTGGTCGCCAAGTTCCGCACCTCTTCGGCGACGACGGCAAACCCCTTACCGTGGAGCCCCGCGCGCGCCGCCTCGACCGAGGCGTTCAGTGCTAAGATGTTGGTTTGGAAAGCAATGTCCTCGATAGATTTGATGACCTTTCCGATGTTGTGGCTAGCCGCGTTGATCTCACGCACAGCTCCGGTCAGCTCGTCCATCTGGGTACTGCCCCGCTCGGCGTTCCGCATGATTGTCATCGCGAGAGTCGCCGCGTGATCCGCCATTTCGGCGTTCGTTATCGTTTTCTCCGCAATCTCGGCGATGGAGCCGGAGAGCTGCTCAACCGACGCTGCCTGCTCGGAGGCGCCCTGCGCGAGGACCTGCGAACCGTCCGCGATTTGCTTCGCGCCGGCGGAAACCTGCGACGAAGACTCTTGGATTTCCCCGAACATCGCGTTCAAGCTCTCTGTAATCTTCCGGGCGGAGTTGCCCAGCGTATCCCTTTCGGACAGCGGTTCGATCTCGGTTGTGAGGTCTCCGCAGGCGATCCTCTCCAACGCGGCGCTGACCGTGCTGATGTGCTCTAAGAAAACCACCGTGGAGGAAATGGTCTGCCCGAGCTCGTCCTTCCTCTTGCCGTAGTTCGACACGATCACCCTGTCCTCCGGCGTGAGGGTGATGTTCCCAGTGACGCCCGCCTGATTCATAAAAGCTGTCAGCGGGCGCAGCGGCTTGTTGATCAGCCCCGATACATAGAACGCCAAGAGGACCGAGATCGCCGCGCAGACAACGGTAATCGAGATGAGAGCGATGGTGTACGTTTGGGACAGCACGTCCATGTTCGCCGAGTCGGTCGCGACCAGCTCAATGGCGGGGGTCAGCATCGAGTCGATTGTCGCCGTTATCTCTTCCGTCAGCGGAGTGATTTTCTTCAAATACGAGTCAGCGGCGGCGGCATCCCCCACCAGAGACAGGGACCGGATAATTTCGGTGGATTTGACAAACGCGGCAAGGGACTCCCTGATGTTGTTTGCGGTGCCTATTTGCTCTTGCAGCATTTCCGGAGAGCGTCTGGGATCCTGTTCCGAGCCGGCAATAAACGTGTCCAATTTTGCTAAAAACTGTTGCTGTGCGTCGTCGAACTGCACCTTCGCGGTTTTGTTGATAAACTCGTTGTCACCACTGTTTGTGATGTAATTTGCGGTGCGGTAACACATCATCGCGAAATTATACTCCATCTCGCGGAGCTCGCGTTCCCGTTCGATCGGGTAATCAAGGAGGTAGGAATAGTTCCCGTTGGTGGATACGCCCGAGAAGATGCCTATCCCCGCCAGCAGGACCGCCAGCATCGTGACGACGAGAAAACTGACGGCTAACTTCACGGAAACCTTGAAGTTCTTCATTTGCTCTCTTCCTTATTTCATGGTCTGCATCTTACGCGCTGCATTCGGCTTGCTGTTCGGAAACCGCGTAAAAGTCTTCATACTTGACACGGAAGACCTTAATAATCGCCGCCATCATCTTCAGCGAAACGCTGCGCTTGCTGTTTTCCACAGCGGACAGGTATGCGCGGGAAAAACCCAGCTCGTCGGCGGCCTTTCTCTGAGACCACCCGCGGCTTGTCCGAAGCTTCCGCAGATCGATCCAAGCGTTTGGCACAAAATTCTCCACTGTAACCCTCCTTTCTGTTCAAGTTTTTAGGTATCGTTTAGTTGCCTCTTTTGCCCAGTCTGACCTCATTTTTCTTTCCGCACCGAAGTATAAAACTTTATGTCGGATGAGAGTCAATAGGGATTTTCAAAAAATTTTTCAGCGTCATAAAGTTACGATAATTGTCGAATTGGGTAAAATACCGTAACTTTGTTTCGAGTCACAAAAAAGAAACCCTCATCTTACATGCGGGTTTCTGTAGACGTTCTTTCCCTCTTGTGTTATACTCACGGTACGGGGAGGGAGCATTGTGGTTGAAGGCAGTCTTCTATCGGTGGGCGAGTTCGCGAAACTAACCCGGACCACCCAAGCGACACTGCACCATTATGACAAAATCGGGTTGATTTCGCCGACAGAACGGGGCGAAAGCAATGGTTATCGGTACTATTCGTTCCGGCAGTTGGCGTTGGTCAACGTCATCCGCACCATGCAAGCTCTGGGACTGAGCCTCGCGGAGATCAACGGGATGATGCACAACCGCACACCCGAGGAGACCGACGCCCTCTTCCTGCGGCAGATCGGCACGATCGAGGAGAAGATCGACGAATGGGTGGAGGCGCGGAAGCTTCTGGTCACCCTCCGGCAATCGATCCACTCGGTGCTGGACACCGAGGAGGGGTCGTTAACGATCAAACTGCTGCCAGCCGAGGCGATCGTGCTGGGTGACTTGAACGACCTGAGCGGAGACAGGGGGAGTTATGACGCGCTGAGCGACTTCTACCGAACGATCCAAAAAAAGTACCCCGACTTGAACTTAAACTACCCTGTCTGGGGTTTGTTTTCGGAGGAACGGATCCTGCGGGAGGACTGGATCGGTCCCGACCGCTATTACTTCTACAACCCGGCGGGGTATGACAAGCGTCCGGCGGCGCTGTATGCCGTCGGCTATACACGCGGCGGTTACGGACAGACCGAAGGGCTGTACCGGAAATTAATCAAGTACATCGACGACAACGGCTTTGAAATCAGCGGCAATACTTACGAGGAATACCCGCTGAATGAGATTTGCACCGCTGACGACCAAAATTATTTGATACGGATACTGATCACTGTCCGCGAACGAAACTAGGCCAGTTCATTGAGGAACGTCTCCAGTTCGCTGAGAGTGCCCCGATAATCCGGTCGATACGGGGCTTCGTTGTCCTCAGAAAAATCGGTGACGAGGAAGGTTTCGATCCCGAGTTCCCCCGCGCAGATGTCTTCCGCAGCGCTGTTACCCGCCATCAGGCACTGCCCCGGCTCCTTCCCAAGAACGTTAAGAAGGTGCCGGTAATACTCTAGGCTCGGCTTGCAGTTCGAGCAGTTATAGTAGTCGGTGACCAAAGCGAAATCGTTTGGAGTCAGACCAATCCAAGCTAAGCGGGTTTCTACCGCGCAGGCGGGAAAGAGGGGGTTCGTCGCGAGCGCGACGGTAAAACCCCGCCCGGTCAGCGCGCGCACCAAACGGCTTGGAATCCCGGTCGGCGTCATCACTTCCCGCACCGTGTTGAATCCGTTTTGATAGAACGCGTCACAGGCGCGTTCTATCTTTTTCAACGATTCTCCGGCAATGCTCATGACGCCGCCAAACGTATCCCAAAACCGCAGCGCGTTGGAGACTGTACCGTCGTTATTCACCATTGCCTTGGTGCCCGCCCAAACCGCTTTCACACCCCGTTCGGCGTCCAATCCAAGATCCGCGAACACCGTCTTCAGCGCGGCGAAATAGGCCGCTACAAACGCCTCCTGCCGGAAGGGCAGCAGGGTGCCGTCCAGATCGAGTAAAATTGTATCCACTTTCAATGTTTAGCCCCCGCGCACCGAACCCGCCAGCGGGTGATGTCTGCGATCAGATCAAAATCCACCGGCTTGTTGTAGGGAAATTGAATCGTTCCCTTGGTTGTTTGCAGATTCACGAGACGTTCGGTGAAGGGCGAACCGGTCAAGTCACCCGGATATATGCCCAGATGATTTCGGAACGCCGCGAAGTGGATCAAGTTTTCCCCTTGCCAAAAAGTCGGCATCTGCCAAGAAATCTTCTCCTTCGCGTCGGGAGCCGCCGTGCGGATGCACTCACGCACTTGTTGGAGCAGCGGACGGACTGTCTCGGGTTGACTGCTTATGTAGTCGTCGATGGTCTTGAGGCTGCCGCAGAAGTGGTTTTGGTTGGTGTTTTGAAACTCGCGTCCGCAGGTCGGGCATTTCCACATGGGTTTCAACTCCTAGTTCAATAATAGACCTCAGTATACCACACGTCGACACAGTTCGTC
>JAISVO010000133.1 GCA_031271525.1 Oscillospiraceae bacterium | reverse complement strand
ATCCAGACGTTCCGGATACCGCCGAGATATGGGATATACACCCATTCGCGCCCGTCCGGGTCGTCGTATGCTTGGATATTCTCGGTCATGTTCCCCAGCCAGCCCATCACCGACTCTGTATCCCATTCGGCCGCGACCTCCCCCGAACCGGGGTATGTCCAGAGCGTGACGGTTTGAGCCTCGCTCACGCGTTCAAAGGTTCCGTTGAAGGAGGTAAAGCTGTGGTCCTCCTCGAAAGACTGGGCATCGTATTTCAGTACCATCCGGTCCATCGGCACCCAGCCGGATTCCCACCGGTCATTCGTCCTGCGCTCGGCGACGCCCCAAAAGTCCCATGAATCCGCGTAGAGGAACATGATGCGCAGAACCTCGCCGTTTTGGACCGTCCACAGGACCTTATCGCTCCCCGGTTCTTCGACGACCGGCAGCCAGCCGTCCTCTCCGTTGACGTAATAGCCGCGCTGTTCGTACTCCATCTCGCCGCGATGGCGTTGGTAGAAGGCGTTCTCCGGCTCGACAATGACGTCCGCGTGGGCGGGAAGGGGCAGCGCGAGGAGGACAAGAAGGATCAGTACGGTCTTTTTCATCATCATAACCACCCTGTCAGTTGGAGTAGCGCGCCCGCGCCGAACGAGAACGCGTTCAGCGCGCAGGAGAAGAGGAAGGGACGTTTTATCCCCCGCCCGTACCGGCGGTAATAGAAACCTTCGGTCAATACGGCGGCGGCTTCCAGCGGGATCTGCGCCAGAATCAGGTTCCATGAGGTGTACGCGGCTGCGAGCCAATAGAGGAGCATGACGGCGGGGTTGGTCAGCACGTTGACCAGCAGAACCAGCGGCAGGTTTCGGCGGCTCCGTTGGATAGCGAGCGCGAAACCGGCCTCCAGCAGGACGGTCAGGCTGAGGGAGACGGCCAGCGCGCGAAAGAATCCGTCCATCGCTACAGGACCGGGAGGGTGCCGATGAACAGCGCCAGAGTGAGAGCGCCGAACGCAAACCCCTTGGCGTTCGGGAAAAGGCGGGCCATCCCGCCCAGCGTCAACGGCATGGTGAGGTTGATCAAAAAGGCCGCGCCGATTCCGGCGGCGTGGTAGGGGAGGAGCAGGAGCGCAGCGGCCGCCAGCGCCGCCGCGATGCCCGTTTGCGGAAGCCCCAGCTTCTCCGCGATAAACCCTCCGGACGCCTTGCCGGCCGCCACGGCGCAGACCAAGACGATCCCCCACGCGCCAGCCCTCGGAAAGTCTGCGGCGAAGCCCAGATAGGAGCGCAGGCAGACCGCAAGAAACAATCCGGCGGCAAGCGTCATCCGGGATAAAGATAACCCGGACAGCGAGAAGGGGGTGTTGCGTACCCCGTCCCGGCAGAACACAAAGACGGCGATCGCCGCGAGGAACGGGAGGAGCAGGGCGGAGAGAACGGGGAAGGCGTTTCCCTGACCCAGCAGGGCGCCGAGGTAGATTCCGAACGCGCCGGGGGAGACGAAGACCCCCAGCGCGCCGAGTTTTTGGAAATTCATCACGTCTATCCCGCCGCCGACGTGGAACGCGCCGTTGCCGATTCCGAGCAGCGCCGACGCCGCGATCGCCAGCCCCGGAGCGAACGCCAGAGCGCCCGCCAAGGCGGTGAGGAGTAACCCGCAAGTCGCGAAGAGACGGTTCCTGTTCAGGCGGTCGGCGAGGACGCCCAGCGGCGCTTGCATCGCGAACGCGCAGAAGTTATAGAGCAGGAAGCAGAGCGCGTGGGCGCTTCCGCCGGAGATTACGCGGAGCATCACGAAGGCGCAGGTGAAATCAACGGTGAAGTGCGCCGCCGAATAGACCGCGACCAGCCGGGTTCTCACCAATGTACCCGCCCGAGTTCCGCGAAGGTGTTGTAGTCATAGCTCGCGACGCCGTCCATCATGACGATGTAGAGCGTGCCGCCGATGAAACAGAGCCGCCCGTTATACATATAGCTGGTGTTCAGGCGGATCTCGTTCGCGACGCTCAACCGCCGGCCGGAAACCCGCAGCAGGAGGGCGGAGCTGCCGTAGGCGTCCCGGCTCCAGCGTTCCGTGAGGAACCCGTACAGCCCCCGCTCGGGGTCGGTCATCAGAGCGCGGGGGTTATGGCTGACCTCGGCGTAGCCCTCGCCGAGGGACAGCACGTCGGCTTCAAACGGGTTGAACGGGTCGCTGACATCGAACAGGGAGACTTTCATCCCGACGTCCTGCGCGCCGACGACCGTCTCGACGCCGTTTTTGTCCCGGGTGTACAGCTCCTGCGTATCCCGCCCGATGCCGAGCAGCAGCCCGTCACCCACCGGGTGGAGGTACTGCGAGAAACCGGGGATTTTCAACTCGCCCAGCACGCGCGGGTCGATTGGGTTGGACAGGTCGATTGTAAAGAGCGGGTCGGTGTTCTCATAGGTTACGATGTAGCCCATCGTCCCCATGAAGCGCATCGACTGCATCCGCTCCTCCGGCATCAGCGGGCCAACCTGCCCGACGGTGTGTAAGCCGGCGTCCAGCACCGAAACGAAGGTGCCCTGCTGCCATGCGGTCGTTGCGATCCGGAAGAAGCCGTTGTACTCATCCATACTGTATTGACTGATCGGGGAGCCGGGCACCGTTCCCATCCCGCCGTAATAAATCTCGCCGCCTTCGACGTCGAAGCGGAGGATGTCGGTGAACTCGTCGCCCTGCTGCCAAAACCCGGCGGCGCTGTCGTCGCCGGACAGAAACTCCCCGTTGTAGCGCGTCTGGGTCAGGTAGATCGCCTTCGCGCTCATGTAGAGCTGGCTGCCGGCACCCAAATACGCCTTCGGCTCAAACGGTTGATTTTCGTTGACATTGATTGCGCCGATCAAGAGGTAGCTGCCGTCGTTCGTGCCGGGGACATAGTAGATGTCGTTGTAGCCGACCGGGGCGAAGTCTTCGCCTGCCGCCGAATCCCGGGTATAGGGGAGGATGTCTTGGCTGTCGGCGCTGCCGTAGAGCGTCCAGACCGACTTGTTGCTGACCAGATAGACGGTGTCGCCGACCACCCGGGTCGCGACCATCCAACCGTCCATATGCACCCGGCGGGCTTCATAGGGAGCCTCGCGGTCGGTGATGTCATAGATGAGAAGAAGGGAAAAGTTCCTCTGGGGCACGAACGCGCGGAAGACGTCCGATTCGGGGGCGGGGGGAGCCGCCGGCGTATCCGGCGGGAGGTTGGGCGCGGTTGAGTCGATTGCCGGTTCGACCATCAAGCCGTCCGGCATGACGCCGAAGTCGGCGTATTCCTGCGCGACGACCGCGAGCTTGTCGCCGATCAGGTAAAATTCCTGCCCGTAGAGGTTGCCGCTCAGTTCGATGACCGATACGACCGTTAAATCGGCCGCGCGGATGATCCGCAGTTTGTTGTCCGACAGGGCGTAGAGGTACACGCCGTCGGTCTTGACGATGTCGCCCTCGCTCACCCCGGCGACCTGCTCGTTGGTTCCGGAGAACGAAGCTGAGTCCGCCGCCATTTCCGGTTCGGCGGCAGCCATCGGAGCTTCCGCGTCAGATAACTTGTTTTCGGCGCCGCCGGATGTGTAGCGAGTGAATTCGTCGCTGTCGGTGAGCGCGCCCCGCTCCTTCAGCAGCTTCAACAGGGTCTTCTTGTCGCCCACGACAGGGAGGGTCTCCTCCCGTTCGGGCTGTTTTGTTTCAACCTTCACGCTGTCGATCATCCGGACGGTGTAGGCTTCGCCGTCGCTGACGATGGTTTGGGGCAGGCGCACCGCCCCCGAGCCGCTTAGGGGGAGGACGGAGCTTCCTCCGCCGGAGAGGAGCAGGATACTTAAAGCGGCAATCAGCGCCGCGCCGGAGAACAGGAATTTCTTTTTCATGTCGATCCCTCCGATCTTATTTCCTTAGACGCACAAGCATGGGAATTGTTCCAACATTTATTGCCCTTTCTTTTTTGGGGAAAAAGGTGTATACTGCGGGAAAAGGGAGGGCGCTATTTTGGAACACAGCCTGTATACGGTGCCGCTGACATCGTTGATCAGCGAATTCAATCTGGAGACGGTCTACGCGCCGGAACATCTCGGCGACATCAAGATTGTCACGGACGACGTAAACCGCCCGGGGCTGCAGCTCGCCGGGTTCTTCGACTACTTCGACGCCTCCCGGCTTCAAGTGATCGGGAAGGTGGAGACCACCTTCATCGGGAAGTTCACTCCCGAGCGGAGGCGGGTCAGCTTCGAGAAGCTGATGAACAAGCGGATCCCCGCCCTGATCCTCTCCCGGGGGATCGAGCCGTTCCCCGAATGCGCCGAGATGGCGGCTAGCCATGGGGTGCCGCTCTTAGTGTCGCAGGAGTCCACCTCCTACCTGATCAGCGCGATGATCGCCTCCCTCAAAGTGTCGCTCGCGCAACGGATTACCCGCCACGGCGTGCTGGTGGAGGTTTACGGCGAAGGCGTCCTGCTGCTCGGCGACTCGGGCGTCGGCAAGAGCGAAACCGCGATAGAGCTGGTCAAACGGGGGCACCGTCTGATCGCCGACGACGCGGTGGAGATTAAGAAGGTTTCCGCTAAGTCGCTGGTGGGGAGCGCGCCCGAGATGATCCGCCATTATATCGAGCTGCGGGGGATCGGCGTCGTCGATGTGCGCCGTATCTTCGGGATGGGCGCGGTGAAGCCGACCGAGAAGATCGACCTGATCATCAATTTGGAGCTGTGGGACGAGTCCAAGCATTACGACAGGATGGGGCTGGACGAGATGACGACCGCCGTGCTGGGCGTACATGTCCCGTCGCTGACCGTGCCGGTTAAACCGGGGCGCAACCTCGCCGTCATCATTGAGGTCGCCGCGATGAACAACCGCCACAAAAAGCTGGGCTACAACGCCGCGAAGGAGTTCAACGACCGGGTCAACCGGTATTTCGAGGAACAGGAACAGTTCATAAACAACAGCTAGCAACGGACAGCGAATTAAAGGGCGGACGGGCAATGGCGGTTCCATGACGGGTTGAAATATTCAAATCCCGAACCCGAGCCGGGTCCTTAGGCGATTCTTCCGGAGGCGCAAGGCAAATATAATTGTCAAACCCCGAGGTGTTCCCTCGGGGTTTGTATCGTCCGCCGTAGTGCGGCGGCGCTTTCTTTTGCGTTCCACCGGTCTGACGACCGCGTGGGTGATTTATGGATTCAGTATATCCGATAAATATGAATAGGGGGTTTCGTGTTTGTTAACAGTTTGTTACACTTCCCGGCGGCCGTCCAAGGCGCGCAGGATCGTCAGCTCGTCCGCGTATTCGACATGCCCGCCCATCGGCAGCCCGTAGGCGAGCCGGGTCACCTTCGCCCCGAACGGGCGGAGCAGCCGCGCGATATACAGCGCCGTTGTGTCGCCGTCGGTGTCGGGGTTTGTCGCGAGGATTACCTCCTGAAAACCGCCCCGCTCCACCCGTTTCAGCAGTTCCTTCAGCCGGATGTCATCCGGGCTTTTGCGGCGGGTCGGGGAGATGACGCCGTGCAGGATATGGTACCGCCCGTTGTACTCGCGGCAACGCTCCACCGCCGCTACGTCGCGCGGCTCGGCGACAACGCAGAGGAGGGAACCGTCCCGCTCCGGATCCCGGCAGATCGGGCAGACCGGTTCGTCCGAGATGTTCTGGCACTCCCGGCAGAAAACCGTTTTCTCCCGCGCCGCGACCATCGCGTCGGCAAAGGCGCGGACGTCGCAGGCTTCCTGCTCCAGCAGGTGGAAGACAAGCCGGACGGCACCCTTCCGCCCGATTCCGGGCAGCTTCGCGAAGTGATCGGTCAATTCCTCCACAGACTGCGGAAAGAGGGGCATAGGCGGGCACCTCCTGATGTGTCACGCTCCGAGTATCGCTGCCCGCCGTCGGGGCAGCTTCGATTAGAACGGTAGCTTCATGCCGCCCGTATAGCGCGACATCTCTTTGGCGGCGGTCTCGTCCGCTTCGTGGAACGCGCTGTTGACGGCGGTGACAATCAGGTCGGTCAGCATATCGATGTCCTCGGGATCGACCACTTCGGGGGTCAGTGTGAGGGAGACGACCTCGTGAGCGCCTGAAACCGTTGCGGTCACAGCGCCGCCGCCCGCTGAGGCGGTGTACTGGCGCGCTTCCAGCTCTTCCTGCGCCTTTAGCATCTCCTCCTGCATCCTCTGCACCTGTTTGAGCATGTTACCGCCGCCAAAGCCTTGCGGCAAACCGTGTTTCGCCATTTTGAGAAACCTCCTTATTCTGAAACGATCAAGTCGTTCTGTTCACGTAAAAAGTCATCGAGGGACCGTCCGGCGGGGGCGGGCGAAGGATCCGAATCACCGGTCAGTCCACCCGGGAAGAATGCTTTGACGGCGCTTTGGAATTCCGCGCTTTGGAGGATTCCTTGAAAGTAGGGGTCATCGGTACGGAGGATGAGGGTGTCCCCGTCAACCTCCGCTTTCGACGCCATGACGGCGGGTTTTTCAAAAGGACCCAGCGATGCCAGAAAGGGAGCCCAACGCCCGTCCTGCTTTGCGTCGGCGTGCGCCCCGAGACGCGCCGGTTTGCTGGGGCTGCTTGAGTCCTTGTGCTTTGCGGGTTCGGGCGGTTTCGCGTTTTCCGGAACGCGCTTTGCCGGTTCGGCGCGCTGTATTGGCTGCGGCGCAGGGGCCGGCGAGCCGTTATGTTGTGCGGGTGAAAAAGACGCCAGCCGGATCAAGCAAAGCTCAGCTTCCAGATGCTTGTCGGCAACCCGGGAGAGCTGACCGATCGATTCCTGAATTTGCGAAATCGCCGGGACAATCCGGTCTCGGGGCCATTTTTCCGACAGGGCGGAGGCGATTTCGAGAGGGAGGCGGGTGACCAGCAGATCACCTTTTAGCTGACCCATCAGCAGATCCCGCAGCACCGACGCCAGCTGGCCTAAGATCGAGGACAGTTCCAACCCCGAAGAATAGAGCGTTTGCAAGTGGTTTAGCGAAAATGACAAGTCCTCCAGACCCATCAGCCATTGGGCGATGTCTTCTAAGCTGTTCAGCCCCAGAGTCTCCCGCACGGAGCTTTCGGTAACCACAGAGCCGGCAGAGACGCACTGCTCTAACAGGCTCAACGCGTCGCGCAGCGACCCGTCCGCCATGTGCGCCAACAGGTCAAGGGCCGCCTGATCGGCCTTGGTCTGTTCCTGAGAGCATATTTTCGCCAAAAGCACGGAGATTTCGGGCACCGAGATACGCCGGAAGGCGAATCGCTGGCAACGCGAGGCGATGGTCACCGGAATTTTATGCGTCTCGGTGGTTGCGAGGATAAACAAGACATGCGGCGGCGGTTCCTCCAGCGTTTTCAGAAGCGCGTTGAACGCGCCGGCGGAGAGCATGTGCGCCTCGTCGATGATATAGACGCGGTATTTCGCGGAGACCGGCGGGTAGACGGTCTCCTCCCGCAGGGCGCGAATATTGTCGACCCCCGAATGGGAAGCGGCGTCGATTTCGGCGACATCCGGGATCGAACCGTCGAGGATACCGGCGCAGGCCGGGCACTCGTTGCAGGGTTCGCCGCCAACCGGGCGTTCGCAGTTGACCGCGCGGGCGAGGATTTTCGCGACCGTCGTCTTGCCGGTCCCGCGAGACCCGGTGAAGAGGTACGCGTGTGCCAAGCGGCCGCTTTGCAGCTGCGCCAGCAGCGTCTTCACGATATGCGGCTGACCCACCGTGTCGCGGAATACGCCGGGCCGCCATTTGCGGTACAGAACCTGATACAAAGCGTGTCTCCTTTATGTCGCTTCCTCATCGGGGATAAAACCCGCCGAGACGACGGCGGAGGAAGCCGCTTCCCCTTCCCCCACAGCCGCTTTCGGTTCATAGACCGTGGTGACGGCGGAGTAGAAGTAGACGAACATGACGATTACGAAAAGAGAGATCAGCAGTCCCGCGAGCCACAAGATGTTCGAGAGGGAGGGGAACCACCATCCCGCAACCGACGCGACGAACGCCAGCGCGTAAACGTGTCCGGTCGTGTCGCAAAGGGAGGGGATCTGCGGATGCCCCTGTCCGGCGCTGAACTGGGCGACGCCGTCGGCAAGGGTTATGACCAGCAGCGCGGTAAGGAATAGATAGACAAGGTCGAGGAGACTGCTAACAGCATCCGTACCGGCCAACCGGAAAATTCGCACAATTTCCAAAAAGAGCATTGCGGCGGCAATCGCGGCGGGGCGGGTGAAACGGGTCGCTTTGTCGATCAGCAGCACCGAGCAAACTAAGATAAGGATAAGCCCCACCATGTCGGGGGGCTGCCAGTTGCCGAGTCTCGGGATGTCAATCAGTACGAACATCAGTGCTATTGCGATTGTCCGCAGACCTTTTACCCTCATGAAAAACCCTCATCCAAACGGAAAACTTTTCCGGCGCAGCAGCCGCCCGCGCACCGCCTCTGAAAACACGTCTATGCCTGCTGTCCCGGCAGCCGGCTCGGAAACGGCTGCCCCGCGGCACACGATTGACACCGCTTAATGCTGCTCGGTTCCCCGCCTGACATATTTCACGGGCAACCGTTGCGCGGGACCGGTTCGTCAACACCACTTACCGGGGGCGTAACGACACAGACGCGATCCTCGGGACGGACTTCATCCCTGCTGTAGCGGGTTGCAGGTTATAGGGCACCGCTGACTCCCCGACTAGCGCGGCCGGCTGCTGCGCCGGACTGTGTCTAGTATACGACATTTTCGGGATTTTGGCAAGTGCGTTTTTTAGCTCCGGGGGGAGCAAGAAGCTTTTTGAAGCTTCTTGAAAATACCCTCTTGCGAAACGCCATAATTTGCCTGAGAAAAGGTGTATGGTCTTGCTAGATAACCGTGTGATCGTTCGCGCCGCAAAGAAAAACGCGTATGGGACCCTGCGGGCTTCAATTCTTATTTTGAGAAAGATTCTCGTTTATAAGAACCAAAAATGACATTAATGATAAAACAATCAATAATCATCCAGAAAACTATGCTCCATACCGCGATATTTATATCCGATCACGGTGTCTAAATTAACCATATGGATGCTGGAAAAAATATGCTGCTCCACGTTTGGGTTGGATTTTATTAGGGATTTCAACAACCCCTTCACTTCTTGCCGTTTGGAGTTACCGACCCCCATGGCGTTGTTTTGGGTGAACGAACAGGCGCATTGGAGGAACGAAAGTTTGTTATAGTTTTTCCATGCGAGAATGTCATCCTCCCGGACGCAGTAGAGAGGGCGGATCAGCTCCATGCCCGGAAAGTTCGCGCTGCGGAGCTTCGGCATCATCGTCTGCACCTGTGCCCCGTACAACATACCCATTAGTACAGTTTCCACCACATCGTTGAAATGGTGGCCAAGAGCTATTTTGTTGCACCCCAATTCGCGGGCGAAGCTGTAGAGGTAGCCCCGGCGCATCCGGGCGCACAGGTAGCAGGGTGAGTCTGACCCCTCCACAGAGGAGAAAATGTCCGAGTCGCGAAAGGTTGCCGGGATATCCAGCAGAACGGTGTTGTCGAGGATCAACCGCCGGTTTTCGGGGGCATAACCCGGGTCCATCACTAAAAACGCCAGCTCGAAGGGGACATCGGTGTGCCGGAGCAGCTCCTGCATCAGCTTCGCCAAAAGCATCGAATCCTTGCCGCCCGAGATACAGACGCAGATTTTGTCATTTTCTTGGATCAAACGGTATCGCTTGACCCCGGCAATGAAAGGGTTCCACAGCGTTTTGCGGTACTTTTTGTGGATGCTCCGTTCCACCGTCTGCAGGCGTGTCAGTTCACGCATGACAATTCTCTAGGGGTAATTTTAATCACGCAGCTTTCTCCGCCGGTTTTGACGCTGGAAATCAGCTCCACATAGACGTCCCGGCCGAGGATTCCTTCAAACATTTTTTTGGTGTAGCCCAGCGTGCAGTAGCACCACGTTTGGGAGATCGGTTTTGTGACCCGCTTGACACAGGAGCAATAGCACTGCGGGTAGACCAAAAACAAGGCGTCCCGTTCGGCGTTGACAGTAAACCCTTCGTTCAGTGCGTTGACCTTCTCAGCGAATTCACAAAAATGAGAACTGGATTGGAACAGCTTTGTTAGCTTACTAATCTTCCCCGTATCCGGACCGCAGGCGCAATCCATCCGAACCTTCTTCACGGCGTCATGGTCCAGCGTCCGTTCCAGACCGGCGCAAATCCGTTCCGCCCAGCGGAACTTTTTCTCGTGGTCGGCGGCTTTTGACAGGGGATTACCCTGCATGATCTCCCTCGCGGCATCCTCCCCGACGTTGCGCGTAAGGCTTTCGTAAAGCCGGATTGCGTGCGGGTTGTCGTTTGCGGGCATGGATAAAAACCTCCTTACCTTCCGTT
>JAISVO010000116.1 GCA_031271525.1 Oscillospiraceae bacterium | reverse complement strand
CCCCCGGCGCGGACGTAACCGGCCTGTTCCCGGACGGAGCCGGCGTGATGAGCGGAACCAGCGTCGCGGCGGCCGTCACGGCGGGCGCGTGCGCCCTGCTGCTGCAATGGGGGATCGTCGAACGGAATGAACCGTATGCCGACACTTACCTCGCCCGCGCCTACCTGATCCGGGGCTGCGACCGCGATCCCGGCATGACCTACCCCAATCCCCGCTGGGGCTATGGCCGGCTGAACCTGTGGAACACGTTCAACCTATTGAGACAGACGGACGGGTCCATATGAAAATCATTGCAAGATGTATATCGCACTTGACATTAGTGAGCGCAGGGGCGGCTCTCCGCCGGACCGAACCGCCCGCCCGCTCGCTCGGCGCGGATGTCACCACTGTCTGCAGACCGCTTCCAGCCAGATCCTCGCAATCAGGCCGTGGGCGAAATCGGTGGGATGCACGCCGTCCTCCGCAAGCTCGGCTGTTGGGATGCCTTCGACGACAAGCTTCGCAAAGCAACTGTCCAAAGGGATAAACATGTCGGCGAATTCTTCGGCGAGGAGCCGCACCGCTTGGATTTTCGGATCCAAATCCTCCCGCCAGATATGGCGGTCGGGCAGCGCGTACAGCACAAACGGCTCGATGATAACGATTTTCGTATCCGGCAAATCCCGCTTCACCCTCGTCAGCAGCTCCCGGTAGTTTTGGGAAAAGGCCTCAAGAGTCGTCGGGTCGTTGCTGTCATAGCGGCGCCAGACGTCGTTGATCCCGATCAGGATGCTCAGGATGTCCGGCTTCACCGCGAGAAAATCGGTTTCGTAGCGCGCCAACAGGTCGATCACCCGGTTGCCCGAAATCCCCTTGTTGATAAATACCGTCCCGGACCCCGGGCAGAAGGCGTTGTAGGCGTCCGCAACCCGTTTCGGGTAGCCGCCGCCGAGGGACGCGGGGTCGTCCCGGTCCCTCCCGCAATCGGTAATCGAATCGCCTTGGAAGAGAACTCTTTTCGCTTGAAGGGGGTATTTCATACACAAAACCCTTTCTCCTTTATGGCCCGCCGAAGGCGATCCATAACCGTTAAACGTAATTATCCCCGGTCAGCATCCTCTGCACGCCGTCCAGCGGACGGGGCGCGTGAACCGACGCGATCCATTCTAACACACCGCCGCGCTCCCGCACAACATGATTCTTCCTGAGCAGCGCGGCTTCGCTTTCAGTGAGGAACTCCTCCGGGATCTTCGCCTCACTGCCGACCAAGAATTGGAGTTTTTCCAGCAGTCCGGGGTGCTCCTCCATAACCGCCGGGGAGAGGTAGAGGACGCCCTCCGCGAAATACGCGCCGTAGGGGTAAGGGCAGTTCCTCACCGGCACCAGCGCGCCGGCGTTCATCAGGGGGCCGTCGCACGCTAAGTCAACCGAGCCGGCCGGCGGCAGGTACGCCACCTCCACCGTGTAGTAGTGATGGATGTCTCCGTAGACGGAATACTCGTCGAACGTAACCGAGGCGGTGCCGCCGCTGTCTGTCACGGCGCGTTTGATGAACCTCGCGGCGTCCCGGCTGTCGGTGTTGGCGGAACCGTCCTCCCGCCACGCGGACGCGCTGAAGAAGGTCAGCTCCCGGCCCGCCAGCGGCCCGGCGCTCCCGGTAAGCGTCGCGCTGAAGGTGTGGGAAAAGCGGCTTCCGTCGGGAGCCAGCTCCCGGCGGAGGGTCAGCGCGGTCTGTTTCGGCATATTATTTTCCAGCGTAAAAATATCCGCACCCATAAACATGTCGTGCTGGCCGAAGGCGCTGTCGCCGCCTTTGTGGTAGAAGTTCATCACGGTGCCGTCCGGCAGGGAGATCATCGCCGGCTGGTATAAGCTGTTCGGTAAGCCCTCAATTTGGTGCCAGTTCGCGCCGTTGTCGTTAGAGCATGTATACGGTTGGTTCCGGCGGCTCCCCACCAGAAGCCCGTCCGGCAGACGGACGACCGATTCTGGGACATACCCTCCCTGCGCGTTGCGCTCCGGGTCCGGCGGAGCGCCCTTGCCGATACCGTACAGGGTACCGTTGATATAATGGCCGCCCTGACGCTTTACAATCTGCCTTGCGACCGGGGTGGCCTGCACGTCGCCCGCGATGAAGAGAAGCTCGTCGTCCGGCAGCTCAACCACATCGTACTCGTGCGCCCCCGTGCCGGGGAGGATGTAATGCGGGCCGCTCCACGTTTCACCCTGATCGCTGGAAGCCAAGAAGCAGGTGATCGTTTTCGCGATATAGCTCTCGCCGGGCAGGATGGTGTTCCGGGTGGTACGCGCCCGTCCCTTCCCCCACGGCGTGCCGTACAGGCAGGTCAGCAGGAGAACTGTCCCGTCTTTTAGCTTCCGGGTGCGCCAGAGGTAAGGAGCGGTATCCTCCAAAAGACTGGTCAGGCGGGTGAACGTGTTCCCGCCATCTGTCGATTTCTCCACGACCAGTCCGGACCCCATCCCCATCCGGTCGGGAGACAGCTCGGGCGTCGTCATCCGGATAATGCTGCTGTCCGGAAACCCCATGTGGCAGAAGCTGTTGCTCTTGATCCTCGTACGTCCCGTTTCCCAAAAAGATTTCCCGCCGTCGCCGGTCGCCATGTACACTTGATACGTCACATGATCCGGACTTTTCCCGCCCGACGATCCGTAGGACACCGGGGAACCGCCGCCTTCCGCGATTTCCAGCGGTAACGGCGTATAGTCCGGGTTCCGTTCCCGGACGACTTCCTTGAAGGTGAACCCGACACGACCGTCGCCGTAGTCAAACACCGCGGCCCACGCGGTGAACCCGGGGCGTACCTTGGGCCAATAGAGTTCCTTCCGTTCATGTTTGAGTACCTTGATCATTCTGATTCCTCCCATCTGATGAGTACCAAGGCGCATTCAAGAGCATTCAGCGTTAGGGTGTTGTCCTCCCCGCCGCAGCGGAGTATTTGGATGTCCTTTATTTTCCGTCCCGCGGTGTAAAGGGTCAGTTCTTCCGTTCCGTCCAGAGCGGCGTTGACCAGATAGAGCGCCGTCCGCCCGTCCCGCATCCCCCGGGCGAAGGGGAAGACGTTCCGGCTGCCCTCCAAAAACAGCTCCGCTCCGAGTTTGCGGAGCCCGTCCTGAAACAGGCTCTGCCGCACCGGATGGAAGTGCTTCCGGGTCAATTCGCCGAAACGCCCATAGGGGAAGATCAGCACATTTCCGTTGGCGACCGCCATCCCCGGGCCCGACACTTCCCGCCGCCAGTTGTATACCGTGGAAAGGATCTCGGCGTCGGTGTAGGTCACGCGCAAATAGTCCCCCGCCATCACTTGCGAGGAGCAAACCGGTTCGGGCAGTCCCAGATACGACGTTTCGGCTTTCTCATAGTTCGCGACGCCGCTGTCCTGCTTATGCCACTCGGCCGCCTCGATCCCCGCCAAGTGACCCAGCCCGAGGCTGAAGAGGGTTTCCGCCGCCTCGCCGTCCAAGATCACCCTGTTCTCCGCGAAGAATCGCACGATCTCGTCTTGGCTCAGGTTCCGGAGCCACTGCCCGCTCACCGCCGCGACTGCGCCGCTCGGAATTTCGCCGGCGAGGCAATAAACCGGGACGCCGAAGGTCGCGAGCAAACCGCCCAGAAAAGTCTCCTTTGGATACAATCCGGTGAGGTCCCGCCGTCCGTCGGTGTGCAGGTGATACGACGCCTTGCCGCTGACCGGAATACACACGCCGGCGCGCGTCCCCCCAAAGGCTCCGGACGCGCTGAGACGGCCTAGATACTCAAAGGTTTCGGGCAAAACGTCCTGAAACTTTTCGCTCCGCAATTGGTTCCCGCCCATCACGTCGAAGAGGTTCAGCGTCATCCCCGCGAGGTTGAGGGGAGCCGCGCTCTCGATCTGGAAGCGGGTGAACGCCCTGCTCTTGATGAAGAGCGAGTAGGGGTAGTTCTCCAGCTCGGGGAGGACCCGCGTCGCCGGCGGGCACATCGCCCGTACGCAGAGGCTGACCTCGACAAACCCGCGCATATACTCGGCGGCCCACATCTCGGCGTACGCCGGGAGGTGGATCCGGTTGATCGGCGCGTGTTTGCCGCCTAGGCTGTTTAGGATGCCATGCCAGTCCCGGCCCTCGGCGCAATGGTTTTTCGGGGCGGAGCTCATCAGCGCGAGCTTTGTATCCGGCGACACGGCGCTAACCGCGCCCTCCAGAAGGGAAGCGAGTTCGTTCATCGTTTCCCGGTGGGTTGTAAGCCACGCCTCGCGGTATTTGTTCGGTTTAACGGAGGTGACCCTTTCCAGAAACATCTCCCGGTCAACCGTCTCCCCAACCCGCCCGCTATATTCCTCCATATGCGCCTGACAGAAGCAACCGCCCCACTCCAAACCCTCGTGGTTATGCAGCCGGAAATCGTCCTCGACCCAAAGGATATGCGGTTTCAACTCGCCCGCTATACGGGCATAGGACGAAAGCAGCCATGCCCGCCAGTTTTCGCAGAGGGGGCAGGCGACGGCGTCGGCGGCCTTCCCGTTGACGTCAACCATCGTCCAGAAGTTCTGTCCCGGTTTCAGTTTCCGCCCCCGGTCGCCGTGGAGGAGGGTGTTCCACGGATTGACGCTTAGCGTCAGCCCGGTTCCGGACATCGCCTCTTTCAGCTTTTGGGCGGTCTTGATCAGCCCGGTCAGTTCGTCGCCGTCAAAATAGCCGGTGTTCAGCTCCTCCGCGTTCAGGAACAGGCAGATGTCGGTCATCCCCGCGTCGAGCGCGAACCGCACCGCCTCGGTGATCTCGCCGGTATCGGCGTTGGGGCGGAGACCCAGCCGGTAACAGAATTCCAAGCCGTCATACTTCATTTAGGTGATCTCCCTCCCGTAGAACGCCAAAAAGGGCAGGCGGTTTTCATTGCAGGGTATGTAGGCCGGGGGGTTCATCTCCCAAGCGCCGTGCAGTTTCATACCGGGCTTTACAGGGGTTGCGAAGGTCAGAAGAATCTCCCCGTCCTCCTTCGTCTTCCAGCTGACCGGGCGTTTATACAGTCCCATCCCGCCCTCCAGTGAGAAGGGGAGCGCTTCGGGCGGCACTCCGAACGGATCGAGCCACTGGGCGCAATGCGAAAACTTCAGCAGGACGCTCCCGTCCTCCTGCGCCTCCGCGCGAAGGAGCTCGTGCGCCTGCCACGCCGCACGGATGCCATACAGTTCGCTAAGGGCGCTGACGGCGACCCGTTCGCCGAGCTTGATGTTCCCGGCGGTGGACAGATGCGCCGAATCATACAGCTCAAGATCGAGGGTGGGTACGACATAGACGCCGGACAGCGTCTTCGCGGCTTTGACCTGCGCGTCCCGCACAAGCCCCCAGTGTTTATCCAGCCCGTCGGTCGTCGTATAGGTGCAGCGGGCAAGTTGAAGGGTGAAGACCGGCAGCTTAGGCGCGCCCAGTTCGGCCCGCGCCGCGCCGACAAAGGCGGCAAACCGGCTGAGATAGGTGTCCCCCGTCTCCTCCATCCCGTCCGCCTCACCCTGATACCAGAGCATCGCTTTGACCTTCGGGCTGTGGGTCTTCACCATCCGGACCGCCTCGCCGAGGAGCGCCCCGTTCTCCTCCGGATTCCACCAGCGGAGGGGCGAGCCGCCGTACGCCGTCATGATCAGCCCGATCGGGTAGCCAAGCTCCGCGCGAAGACGTTTCGCAAAGGCAAGGAAGGGTCCGTGCCCCGGGTTGTGGTTTTCGTAATGCCCTTCATAGACGGCGCCGGTGCAGTCGTTCATCGGGTGGGCCGCGATGTCCCAAACCCCGCTATTGCGAAGGAGATTGACCCCCAGCACGGGTGGGTCGGGGAACTCGTCCTTCGCCCGCCCGGCAGCGTTGGACTGCCCCGCGATGACAAAGACGTCGCCGACCCCCCAGTGCCTGACCATATCGCCCCGGGTCACCGTGTAGCCGTCCGCGCCGCCGTAGGTCATCGTCAGCTCCAGCCGGTACAGCCCCCCGGCCGGTACCTTCAGCGTAACCGCCCACTGTCCGTCCGACAGCGCGCACTCCGTCCACGGCACAACCTCTCCGGCGGTGTTTTCCAGCACAACCCGGGCTTTAACCGTGACGCCGCGCGGGTTTTCCGTGTCGGAAAAGGTCACCGGAGGGTCGCTCGCGAGGCGTTTCGCGTGGTATTCCCCGTGCAGGGTTACCAGCGCCGCGCCGTTCTCCTGCTGGAGGATCTGCCAATCCTCCAGCCCTCCGAGCAGGACCGCGCCTTTGGGCGCTGTAATCCGTGTATCCATCTATACCATCTCCGGGGTTAGATTTTCGTTGTGTCGATGACCTCGCAGAAAATATCCTCTTTGTTCTCGTCGTAGGCGACAATCAGCTTGTCCCCGTCCACCAAACAGCAGGGGTACTGGTTGCCGTTCGCTTTCAGCAGCCCCTTGTGCCGCATGACGCAGGGGGTGTCGTTGATAATATAGACCTTGTTATACGTTACCCCGTCGTCGCTGAGCAGGAGCATCAGGGGGGTGCGGTCGAGCAGTGTCCGGATGGTGTTGTTGACGATAAAATACCGCCCGTCGGTCAGCCGGCCCGCGTACAGGCGGCTCATTGAGTCGGGGATGTCGGTCAGCACCGGCTCGCTCCATGTTTTTCCGCCGTCGTCGCTGTGGTTGACATAGAGGCGGAGGGACGCGCCCTCATCCCGCCAGAAAACCATGATCCGCCCTTCGTCGGTCTGATACCAAGTCGACTCGCCGTACGGGAACCACGCGCCCTCCGGCTCGGGGACATGGATCAGCTCGGGTTTTGCGCAGATGTCCGACCCCGGCCAGAGCATGATCGCGGGCCCGTCCTTTTTGGTGTTGCAGACACACATCAGCCGCCCCTCTTGGGTCAGGCGGGGAGCCTCAAAGATCCACTTGATCCCGGTGCCGAATGAAAACGCCTTTTCCCAGTGTTCCCCGTCGGTCGTTCTGTACGCGTCAATATACGCGTCCTCCGGTTTAATCCGGCGCATTCCGGTCACCGTCTCGTCGTGCTCGGTCTCCTCGCTCATGATAACGCAGACCATCGCCTCACCGTCGGTATAGAGAGCCACGCAGTTGTGCGCCCAGCGGCTCCCCGGCGCGACGTCCAGCAGCACCGACGCCTCCGACCAATGGACCGCGTTGGGCGAAGTGGCGAACAGCACCTTCTGCCCGGCGTCCTCCTCGTTCCGGAAGCCGTTGGACCACGCATAGTAGTATTTCCCCTTGAACTTCGCGATTTGGTTGTGGTGGTTATATGACCCGTGCTCTTCGCTCCCAAAATAGACGACACTCCGCTTGGATCCCGGGATGGGGGGGATGATCGGCGGGTTCGCCCCCTTCGGCCCATGGAAATCATCTTTCATCAGGCACTCGAATTGATAGAACACCCGCTGCCAATGATACTCGTTCAGCCGGTCCTTCACGTCTCTGGTCAAGAGCTTGGCTTCTTTCCTTGTGACAATGGTATAATCCTTCACAGTTATTACCATCCTTTGAGGTGATGTTGGGCGCGCGAAAGGGCGCCGTAGGGGTAACGGACGGCGCCCTTTCTGCTCGTTGCCGCTTCTTACTTTGCCGCTTCGAATTTCGCTCTCGCCGCGGCGATCGCGCTGTTCAGGCCCGCTTCGACCTTCGCGACGCCCGCGTCGGTGTATTTCTGGACATATTCGTCCCAATCGCCGTCGAGGTTCTTCTTGCCGGTGATGAACGCCGGGACATATTCGTCCACAAGCGCCTTGAGGTTCGCGCGGATTGCCAGCTCCTCCTCGGTGAAGCTCACAAGGGCGTAGTAGGACGGGAGGTCGACGAAGACGTTCGCGCGGTTCTGGTCGGTAATCTCGTTGCCGTACGCCACCTCGGGGGACACGCCCAAGCCGGTCCACTCGTCCGTATAGTTATGCTCTTCCTTGTAGATGTCAAACCAGCTGGCGGACGATGTCTCCCAAGGGGTCCAGCGGCTCATGGCGTTGTAGAAGAAGCTGCCCCACGGATAATAGCAGCGTCCGTCGTCAAAACCGTACATCACATTCTCGTTCTTCCATTCCTCGGTATTGAAGGTGACCTTGCCGTTCTCCTCGGTGTAATGGACGCCCTCAATCCCCTTGAAGATCAGGTTCTGTCCTTCCGCGGAGCCGAGGAACTCAAGGTAATCCAGCGCGCGGTCGGGGGTCTTGCAGCCGGAGGAGATCATCGTGTACGCGCCGAGCCAGAAGGGGATGTCATACTGCTTCGGGTAGCTTCCGTCCTCCGCCTGAATCATCGGGCCGACAATCAGGTCCTCATAGGTGGCGTCGGTCCGCACCTTTTTGTAGCGGTCGTTCAGCGTCCACGCGTACTGCGCCCCGCTGGAGACAAAGTAGCTGATCGCGCCGATCTTGTCGTTGTCCCATTGGTCGAGGATGGGGCCGAAGTCCTCCTCGGTGCCGATGCCCATCGGCAGGGTGCCGTCGTTGTACATCCCGTTCAGGACCCGGATTGCCTCGCGGGAGGCGTCGGAAACGGTGACCGACTTCCATGTGTCCGTTCCGGTCTGCACCATGCCCAGCGTCACGCCGCCTTCATTGGCGCGGATCGAGGTGCCCATCGGGTAGGCGACGATCTTGTCCATCTCCTCTAAGGAGGTCAGTTTGCCATTCCGGGGCCACCATGCGGTATAGCCCTTCTCCGCCGCCGCTTTGCCGTACTGCATGAACTCCGCGAGGTTCTTCGGCGCTTCGGTGAAGCCCGCCTCGTTCAGGATTTTCTTGTTATACGTCAGGGTTCCGGCGTACCACCGGGAGAAGGCGAGCGCCAGCACGCCGTAGACGGTCTCCGAGCCGGTGAGGGAAGTGGAGAACATCTTGTAGTCGGGGGAGTTGAACAGCTTGTTCAGCACCGGATAGCGGCCCGGGTCGGCGTTAACGAGGTCGCCGACCGGCACGATGACGTTACCGTTGACCCAGCGTGTGGTCGATTCCTGCTGCGCCCAGTTGTGGAAGACGTCGAAGCCCATCCCCGCCATCAGGTTGGTGTCGATCGTCTCATCCCACACCGAATCGTCGAAGCTTACATACTCGAGGTTGATGTTCAGCTTGTCCTCGATGTACTTCTTAATGCGGTCATCCTCGGGGCGGGCATTGTCCAGCCCTGTGCCGTACTCGGCGACCCGGATGGTCACCCGATCGCTCTGGTTGCTGTTGTTTGGGGTATCGCTGTTTGGGTCGCTGTCGCCTGCCGGGGATTTGTCTGCGCAGGCCGCTGTCAGCCCGAGTACCAGCGCGAAGCACAGGATCAAGCTGAGGATCTTCGTGGTTTTCATAGTTGTCCCTCCTTAGTTTATAATCCAATCAGCCCTTCACGGCGCCGATGAGGATTCCTTTGGCGAAATGCCGCTGCAAGAACGGGTATACGATCAGGATGGGGAAGATCGCGACGATCACCGTCGCCATCCGCAGACTCAGGGCGGGTATCTTGGGGATGTTCAGCTGCTGCTGCGCCGCGCTCGACGTCGAACTCGTGAAGGTCGCGTCGGTCAGCATCCGCCGGAGCGCCCACATGAACGGCTGGAACTTGGGGATCTGGCAGTAGACCATGTAGGTGTAGTAGTCGTTCCAGTAACCGACCGCGATGAACAATCCGATCGCGGCCAGCATCGGGCGGGACAGAGGAAGGACGATCCTTCCGAAGACCTGAATGTCGTTCGCCCGGTCGATCCTCGCAGCCTCCTCCAGCTCCTTCGGCACCGAGTAGGAGAAGTAGTTCCGCATGATGATGTAGTAGGTCACGTTGAACGCGCCGGGGATTACCATAACCAGCGGGTTTTCCAGAAGCCCGAGGTTTTTATACAGCATAAAGGTCGGAATCGTGCCGCCCGAGAAGAACATGGTGAAAACGGCGACGGCGTTGAGGAGCTTCATCCCCCGGATGTGGGTCTTGGAAACCGCGTAGGCGACCGACGAGGTCACCAGCAGACAAAGGGATGTGCCGACAAGGGTAACCACCACCGAGACCGACATCGAGCGGAGGAAGGTGTTGGAAGTGAAGATTCCCGTGTAGTAGGTGAAGTCGGGATTCAGCGGCGGGGCCAGCACAAAGGGCGTGTTCAGGAACTGTTCGTACGGCGTGATCGAGACGACCAGCACATACCAGATCGGATAGAAACAGATCAGCGCGAAGACGACGCAGAACGCCAATACAAATAGGTCGAAAAAGTTAAAGCCCAGTCTCCGTTTCATAATGCCCCAACCCCCCTTTCTTAAAAGATCCCCATGACATCCATTTTCCGGATCAGCTTGTTCGCCGCGATAATCACAAGGAAGCTCAGCCCGTTGAACACAAGCCCCATCGCCGTACCCACCTCGTACTGCGCTTTTCCGATGCCCACCCGGTAGATATAGGTGGAGATGACGTCGCCGGTCTCGAAGACCATCGGGGAGTAGGTTGTATATACCATGTCGAAGTTGGCGGAGAACATCCCCGCGAGCTGGAGGATCAGCAAAACCGCGATGGTGGGCACGATCCGGGGAAGGGTGATGTGCCGGATCATGTGGAACCGGTTCGCCCCGTCCACTTTGGCGGATTCATACAGCTCCGGACTGACTCCGGCGATTGCCGCGAGGTAGATGATCGTGCTGTAGCCCGAGGTTTTGATGATATTCGCGACGACGAGGATCCAGCGGTACAGACCCGCTTCGGAGAGGAAGACGATCTGACCCTTCCCGAGGGCCGCGAGAATGCTGTTGACCAGCCCGTAGTCGGGAGCCAAAAAGGTTTGGATGATCCCTGAGAAAACAATCCACGACAGGAAGTAGGGGAGGTAGACGAAGGTCTGCGCCACGCTCTTGACTTTTTTGAACCGCAACTCATTCAGCATCAGCGCAAGGAAGATGACGAAGGTGAAGCCGAAGAGGAGGTTCAGCGCGTTGATCGCCAGCGTGTTCATAATCGCGCGGGTGATCTCGGGGTAGGAGAAGATCGTCTTGAAGTGGTCCAACCCCGCCCACGGGCTTTTCAGGATCCCCGCGCCCATATTCAGGTCCTTGAAGGCGAGGAGCAGCCCGTACATCGGCCCGTAGCTGAAGACCGCGAGGAACGCGATCCCCGGGACCGCGAGGACGTAGAGGAACCAATATTTCCGCAGGTACGCGGTGAAACCGATCTTTCGCTCTTGCAGCCGCACTGTCTGCTGTGCCACGGCGGACACCTCCTATACGGGGTAAAACTCTATATCAAGCATAGAGCAAAGCATCTTCCATCGGGCCGATGTATCGCCCGGGTTGAACGCCTCATGATGCGGCCCCCCCAGTTCGAGCCATCGCTCGACGCAGGGCACAGCGCCGGTCTTGGGACGGAAGAAGAAGTAGGGCATTTCGCATCGGGCCAGATCGTCCTTATCCAAGATCTCTCCCGCCGAGCAGAGAAGCCGGAAGCGCCCGCCGCCCATATCCCCCAGCGCAACAACGGTCGCCGGTCCCGGTTCCGGGGTGAAGACAAAGGTCGGGGGATTCCCGAGGCCGCCCTCTAGGAAGACTTTATCAATCAGCCTCGGCTTACCGCCCTTCCGGGCGATCCCGTAGTTCCCTTCGCCGGCATGGCAGAAGCAGAGGGCGTTGAGCCTGTGGTCCATCGCATACATCTCGGTGAAGCCGGCGTCGTTATCTCCAATGGCGTGCGCCGCCGATACCAAGCTTGCACAAACCGCGTCCCCTTCGGCGGCGTAGCCGTAGCCGTCGTTCATCAGGGCGGAGGCCGCGTAGAGGGGGAGCTGACGGAACCGTCCGTCCTCGGCGAAAACCCCGTAGTGCGCCGTCAGCGCGTCCAACTTCCGGTCTTCCATATACCGCCGGAAAGCCAAGTACATCCGAACCGCTTCCGCGTGGTCCTCAACCTTAAGCTTTGGGTCAACGTCGAAATCACCCCTGTCCCGCGCGATGCGGGCGTCGATTTCGGCGTCTGACACGTCCCGCATACGGACCGCAAGACCTCCGAGGGAGTCGTGCTCGAGTTCGGGACCGATCCGCCGCAGAAGGGCGAAGCTGTCGTGGGTGATGTCGTTCATCCCGCCCATCACGGCGATGACGCCTGTCTTCATTCTCTCCAACCGTTTTTTGGCCCGGCAGGCTTTGGAGAAATCCCTCACGAAGTCAAAGAACCTCGGTTCTGCGCGGGATCCGGCGAAGAACTGGCAGGGAACGCCCGAGCGTATGATCGCGTTGGCGTTGTCCTGCGCCCCGTGAATCCCTTGGTTGACGGTGAAGTCCAGCTCCTCCCAGCAAGCGCTCACAAAGTCGTCGGGCTGGACCACCGCCAAAGCCAACGGCAGACGGTTCATTTGAAGGGCTTTGACCAGCCATCCGCCGCAGTTATAGGTTAACATGACGAATAAAATGCCGTCAAGGGCGCGGTTATTGTAAGATATGACACATTCTTCGATTGATTCCCGCCCGAAGGCAGGCGCGTCGAAGACCACCTCGCAGCAACAGCGTTCGGACAGTTCCGCCGCCAGCGACTTGGCGAAGGCGGTCTGCCGCTCGATGATCCCCGGGAAGATCGGTTCGTAGTCCCGCA
>JAISVO010000094.1 GCA_031271525.1 Oscillospiraceae bacterium | reverse complement strand
GCTGATTGAGCACTCCTTCCTCCTGCCCAAGGCGGCGGTGACCGACGCGGAGCTTACCGTCCATATCCGTCCGGCGTTGCGGGAAGCGGAGAGCCACCGCCCCGCGATGGGGGCTTCCGCGATGAAGTATAACGGCGCGTCGCTGTATACCCGGAAAGCGCCGCATATGTACGGTTGGGACATCATGCCCCGGATTCTGTCCGGCGGTTTGTGGCGGCCCGCGCGGATCGAGTTCCGCCCGGAAACCCGGATCGAGGAGACCTATCTGGTCACGTCCGAATTGAACCCCAACGCCGGAAGCGCTGCGGTGATGCTGTGCTACGCTGTCCGTCGGGGGGGAGAAAAAGATCTTTCGATCCGATGCGAGGGCGTCTGCGGAGAAAGCCGCTTTTTGGCAGAGGAACCGTTGTGGTTCCATTCGGGACGCCTGTACGCCCATATTCCCGACGCCCGTCTCTGGTGGCCCCGGGGCCGGGGAGAGCAGAACCTGTATACCGTGACGGTGACCCTGCTGCAAAACGGCGAGGCAATCGACAGAAAAGTCTTCCGGGCCGGTCTCCGTACCGACGCGCTGGACCACGCCCCGGTAGGTCCGGACGCGCCGGAGGGGAACTTTCAAATCAAGGTCAACGGCGAGCCGGTCTTTATCCTTGGCGCCAACTGGGTTCCGGCGGACGCATTCCACTCCAGGGACAATGCCCGGATCCCCGCCATGCTGGAGCTGTTGAGCGACATAGGCTGCAATGCTGTTCGGTGCTGGGGCGGGAACGTGTATGAGGACGACACCTTCTTTGATATTTGCGACGAGAAGGGGATCCTCGTTTGGCAGGACTTCGCGATGGCGTGCGCCCTCTACCCGCAGGACGGGGTTATGCGGCGCGCCCTGCGGGCTGAAGCGGTATCTGTCACGCGGAAACTCCGTCAGCACCCATCTCTGTGCCTGTGGGCGGGGGATAACGAGTGTGACCAGAGTTATGTCTTCCAGCGCCCGGCCCGCGACCCGAACCATAATGTTCTTACCCGCCGTGTCCTTCCGGAGGTTTTACGCGAACACGACGGCTTCCGTCCCTACCTCCCCAGTTCCCCTTATTATGACGAGGCTTCGGTGAGGAACAAAACGGGCATCCCGGAGGATCACCTTTGGGGCGCGCGGCAATACTTCAAGGACGGCTATTACGCGCGGAGCAAGGCGCGCTTTGTCTCCGAGATCGGGTATCACGGCTGTCCGTCCCCCGGTTCTGTCGCGCGGTTCATCTCCCCCGAAAACCTTTGGCCGCGCCGCAACCGGGAGTGGATCCTCCACTCCACCTCCCCCGAACCGGTAGCCGAGTCCCCCTATGGTTACCGCAACGAGCTGATGAGCCAGCAGATACGGCATCTCTTCGACGCCGACCCCGACTCGCTGGAGCGCTTTGCGCTGGCGAGCCAGCTCACCCAAGCCGAAGCGATGAAGTATTTTATCGAGCTGTTCCGTTCTCAGAAGGGGCTGCGTACCGGGATCATTTGGTGGAATCTCATCGACGGCTGGCCCCAGTTTTCCGACGCCGTGGCGGACTATTATTTCAAGCGCAAGCAGGCGTATGCCGTCATACGGCGCTCGCAGACCCCCGTATGTATCATGGCGTCCGACCAAGGCAACGAGGACGTCGCGCTGTACGCCGCAAACGATACAAAGGGGAAGGTTAGCGTCGCTTATAAGGTGTATGACGCTTGGGATCACCGCCGGGAATTGCTCAGCGGCGCGCTGGAGCTAAAGCCGGACAGCGTCCTCCGCCTTACGGCCCTCGCGCCGAAGGGCGAGCAGACAATGCTGATCATCGAGTATACGGCGGATGGGGAGAGCTTTAAGAACTACTACCTTTACGGAAGACCGACCTTTGACTTTGACGCCGTGTTGGACACCCTGCGGGCGGAAGGACTTTTTGAGGCGGAAGGGTTCCGGGAAGAGGCGGAAGGGTTGTCAAGGAGGTAACAAAATGGTATAATACGGCTCAGAAAGCGGGTGGGCAGACAAATGAGCATCTACGACATAGCGAAGCTGGCCGGGGTATCCGTCTCCACCGTATCAAAAGTCATCAACAAGCGGGGTGTCGTCGCAGAATCGACCAAGAACCGGGTCATGTCGGTGATGATGGAGCATGACTTCCGCCCCAAGATCGGCGTAAACGAGCTGACCAATATCGGGCTTTTCTCGCATGTGGGAAACATATTCACCAGCGCTTTCTTAAACGAGCTTTTGGCCGGGATTACCGAATACTTTTTTGAGCGGAACTACGGCGTCTTGTTGCTGCCAACCGACCGGATCCCACGAGACCGGCGCGCGTTCCGCATTTTCTGCCATAAGGAACGACTTGCCGGGGGGATTTTTCTCGACCTTGCGACGACTGAGGACTATGTGAAGCAGATTGACGGCGTGGTGCCTCTGGTGACCGTCAACTCCCGGCATCAAGGGGAGATGCTCTACTCGGTGTTGTCCGACGATTATGACGGCTGTACCCAAGCGATTGAGTATCTATTCCGGATGGGGCACCGCCGGATTGCGTTCGGCACGACGGGGACGAACTACCTTTCCCACCGGATGCGTCTGCAGGCTTACCGCGATGTCCTGCGAGACCATGAGCTGGAACCGGACGAGCGGCTGATCTTCTCGGTTTTCCGGGATTTTTCGGCAGTGTATGACGGTTGGCTGAAAGCGGAGCTGGCCCCCACCGCGATTGTCACGATCAACGACCAAGAAGCGCTGCGGCTGATCAGTCTGCTCAAAGCTCGGGGACTGCGGATCCCGTCCGACATTTCGGTGGTGGGGTTTGACAACTACTCCTTTGTTGAGCAGATATCCCCGCCTCTGACAACCGTACGTCAGCCCCTCTACGAGGTCAGCCGCCAAGCGGCGTCTATCATCTACACGTATGTCACCGAGGGCCCCAAACGTCTGAAACCCGAGTATGTCCTCAGTCAGGAACTGATCGTGCGCTCGTCGGTGGCGGATATACGGGGAAGCCATATGCAGCTCTCTGGAGGGAAGATATGAAAACAACCAACAATGTCACAGCCGCCGACATGGCGCTGAAGCGGGCCTTTTTAGCCGACGCCTTGCCTTTGACCCTTCTTTGCGGGGAGCGGGTGATCCGCGGGATCCCGGAGGATTTCTCGCCGGGCACAGTTCGCCGGCAGATAGATAGCAGCATCACTCAGACAATTACAGAGGGCAGGAACGCCGAAGGGCTGACCCTTCGGGTAGAGTGCACCGAGTTCCACGACTTCCCGGTCGTGGAATGGGTGGCGACAATCGCTAACAACGGGACGGAAGACTCGCCGGTTCTAACCGATATCCGGCTGAATTGCGTCCTGCAGGGGACCGAACCCGTGCTGACCCACGGCAATGGAGATACCGTACTGCCCGACGGCTACCAATTTTTTACTGACGAGCTGACGCGGCCTTTGACACTCGCGCCGCGCAACGGGTTGGGGGCACACTTCGCCCTGCCCTACATGCGGCTAAGCTTTCGGGAGTATGGCGTAAACCTTGCCGTTGGCTGGCCCGCGCAGTGGGAGGCGTCCTTTACCCCGGTTGAGGGAGGCGTACGCCTGACTGCCGGGCAGCAGGTCCTTAGCGCGTTCCTCCGTCCGGGCGAAACAATCCGTACCCCGCGCCTGACGCTGATGGGGTTCACAGGAGACGAGAGCCGGGCGCGCAATCTATGGCGCCGCTGGTATTTCCGGCACATCCTCCCGAGAGAAGACGGAGCCCCCCTGCCGCCGAAGCTTTGCCTGCACACATGGAATATGGGGGGCACCAGCGAGTTTACCGCGGCTACCGAGGAGAACCAAATCGGCGCGATCGACACATACCTTAAAGGCGGATTGAAACCCGACATCTGGTGGATTGACGCGGGTTGGTATCCCTGCGATATGATTTGGACGAATACCGGCAACTGGCGGGCGAACCCGGACCACTTCCCGAAGGGGTTGGGTCCGGTCGGGACAAAGTGCGAGGAGGAAGGAATCCGTTTTCTGCTGTGGTTTGAGCCGGAGCGGGTTTTCTGCGGTTCGGAACTCGCGGTGGAGCATCCGGAGTGGATGCTGACCCAGCGGGATGGGGCCGGGAATGCCGTCGGCACCGACCGCCTGCTTAAGCTCGCAGACACGGACTGTCTGGAATGGCTGATCGAAATGACCGACCGTTACATCAAGGAGTATCATATCCACATATACCGCCAAGACTTCAACATCGCACCCCTGCCCTTTTGGACACAGAACGACGAGCCGGGCCGCGCCGGGATGTTGGAGAACCTCCACACCCAGAACTACCTGAAATTCTGGGACACCCTCTTAGAGCGCAACCCGGGGCTGTGGATCGATTCCTGCGCCAGCGGCGGACGCCGGAACGACTTGGAGACGATGCGCCGATCGGTGTCGCTGCACTACACCGACATTGGCTACGGCAACCATCCAATCAAACAGAAGCAGCACCGGGAGTTGTTTGAGTGGATGCCCTACTTCCGCGCGCACACGATGAATTGGGATCAGGAGGACGGCAGCTATGTCGAATGGACGAAGCGCCCGGTGGACGAGTTCGCGTACCAGTGCGCCCTCGCCCCGGCGGTTACGTCAATGATCGAGTTTACCGATTCCGAGGAATTATACGCGTTGGGACGGAAAATGCACCCGATTTGGCGGGAGGCCGCCGAGCTGATGCTGAGCGGGGACTACTACCCGCTGACCGAATGCCGCTTTGACCCGACCGACGACTACGCGATGCAGTTCCATGATCCCAAGACAGGGCGAGGGTTTATTCAAATCGTCCGCAACACCCTTGCCAAGGGGAACCAATGTGTCGTTTATCCGGTGACCGACAGCAACGCCGTTTACACCCTGACAGACCGCTTGAGCGGGGAACGTCTGACCAAAACGGGCGCCGAGCTGAAGAGTGGGTTCACTGTCAGGCAGGCGCGGCGTACGGGGGTCATCTGGTTCTATGAAACCGTTGATGGAAGACAATAAGCGGACGATCGGCCTGGACATCGGAGGGACCAAATGCGCCGCCGTGCTGGGGTTCGCCGGGGGCGGCACGATGGAGATACGGGAGAAAGAACGTTTTGACACGCCGGCGGGAAACCCCGGCGCCGTCCTCGGGCGGTTCGAGAACTTTATCCGAGCTCATGCCGGCGGGCTCGCGGGGATCGGGATTTCCTGCGGCGGGCCTCTGGACGCGGAGCGGGGGGTCATCCTGAGCCCGCCTAACCTTCCGGGATGGGACGGCATTGAGATCGTGCGGTACTTCGCCGAGCGGTTCCGGGTGCCGGTGCGCCTCCAAAATGACGCCAACGCCTGCGCGCTCGCCGAGTGGAAATACGGTGCCGGCAGGGGACTGCGGAATCTGGTTTTCCTGACCTTCGGCACCGGGCTTGGCGCGGGGTTGATTTTGGACGGGAAACTTTACAGCGGCACCGGAGGGCTTGCCGGGGAGATCGGTCATTGGCGGATGGAGGAGGACGGGCCAGTCGGTTTCGGGAAATCCGGGTCGCTGGAGGGTTTTTGCAGCGGCGGTGGTTTGGCGCAGCTCGCCCGGTCCGCGGATCCGGACAGGCGGAATATCACCGCAAAGCGGGCGGCTGAGTTGGCTGATGGCGGCGACGAAGCGATGCGGGGTGTCTATGCCCGGAGCGGATATGTGCTGGGTCGCGCGCTGGCGTTGATCTTGGATTTCCTCGACCCGGAGATGGTGATTCTCGGCAGTATTTTCGCCCGAAGCGGACACTTGCTTTGGCCGTACGCCAAGGAGGTTTTGGAACAGG
>JAISVO010000056.1 GCA_031271525.1 Oscillospiraceae bacterium | reverse complement strand
GGGCACGGCGATCATATCTTTGATATGAATAAACCCGCGGAACGTGCTTTTGTGAACCGTACGCACGTTGTACGCGCCGCTGTAACCCCAACTGTTATAATCTTCAATCGTAATGTTATCGCCGCTGACCGCCGAAACCCATGCGACATGGCCATATATACCGTCATCTGTCCATGCAACAGAACCAACCGCCGGATTCATGTCAACGACGATCCCCAATGCCCGCGCCCCGCCGGCCCAATCCTTAGCGTTGCCCCAAAGCACACCGCCATACCGGTTATTAAACCCAACAACGCCGTTTCTGCTCTCCAGACACCATGCGACAAACGAAGTACATTCACGGTTAAAAAATCTCCAACGGTCTACCACCGTACTATGCTCGGCTGACTTGTACTCAGAGGGGTAATCGTCCGCTGCTTTTGCACTGGGCGGCAGCCCGGTTAACAGTCCTATGCAAAATATGGCGGTAAGCGCTGCTGATAGAACGCGGGATGTACGTTTCATGAGAATTTCCCCCATTTTTGTCCGGTTAGACAGAAAACAACCGTGATTCCGTCACATTCCCTAACACTATACCACCGCATGGATCGCCTGTCAACCATGATCCTCCTTCCATAAACTGATAACCTCGTTCTGTTTGCCGTCATCTTTCCTCTGGCCCCATAAGTTTACCGCTAAACTGACATTTCTGATGGGGCCAGTTCGTCCAAAACGGGCCAAAACAGGGGGGGGGCTAGAGGGAGTTAGAGCAGGAGGGCCGTTCACAAATTGTTCATAAATATTTCGGATAAAACCCCTTGACAAGCGAATATACTTAGGTTATAGTAGGTACATCGACAGGCGATGTAAAACAAATATGGCGGTACATTGCCAAAGAATCTACAACGGGAGGGAGTGCCATATGTCGATTGCGTCGGATCTGATACGGGGCAATACCGACATGATTATCTTAGCGCATCTGTCACGAAGGGACAGCTACGGCTATGAGATCAACAAAATGATCCAGCAGGCGTCGGGTCAGCGCCTCGAACTGAAGGAAGCGACACTCTACGGCGCGTTCCGGCGGCTGGAGGAAGCCGGAAGCATCCTGTTCTACTGGGGAGACGAGCAGACGGGCGCGCGGCGGCGCTACTACCGCATTACCTCGGCGGGGCGCGCCGCGTTGGAACAGAGCATGAGGGATTGGACCGAAGCGAAAGAGATTATCGACAGCCTGATAGGAGGAAAAACAGAATGACGGAAAAAATCAAAGCGCACATCGACCGGCTTTTACAGGACGCGCCAAAGACACGGCGGATTGAGGAAATGCGCGAGGAGCTGCTCTCAGGCTGCCTAGATAAGTACGAGGACCTGACCGCGTCGGGCGTCAGCCCGGAGGAGGCGTTCGCGTCGGTCATCTCGGGGATCGGGGACGTGGACGAGCTGATCAAGAACCTCTCCAGCGAAAACGTCTTCGACCCGGGCAAAGCGGAGAAGCAGCGCCGCGACAAAGCCGTGATGATCGGCGGCGCCATCATGCTCTTCTTCCTCGGGCTGATGTCGATCATCGTCTTCGACGAGGTGCTGGGGCTGGAGAACCTCGCCATACTGCCCTTCTTCACCTGCGTCGGCTTCGGCGTGGCGCTGATCATCTTCGCCAACATGACGCAGCAGCCGGTGAAATATGAAAAAAAGAGGATACCATTGTGGAAGAAGTCAAAGCCAACATGAGCGAAGGCCAATCGTCCCGGGAGAGCAGGCTGCGGGCCGCCGCCAGTTCCTCCCTCTGGTCGCTGATCGTACTGGTCTATTTGGTCATAGGGTTCCTGTTCGAGTTCTGGCATCCGGGCTGGCTCCTCTTCCCGTTCGGCGCCTGCCTGCAATCACTGCTGAACGCCTCGCTGTCGGCCCCCGGCAAGCGCTCCGCCCACCTGACCTCCGCGTTGATCATTGGATCGGTCTGCCTCTTCCTGCTGCTGGGGACGCTGAATCACCGCATGTGGAGCGTCGCGTGGCTCGTGATCCCGCTTGCCGTCGCAATCCAGCAAATCACGCGGCTGATCCGGATCTGGAGGGACGAACCGTGAAGAAAGCCATCATCGCGGTCAGCATCGCCGTCTGGAGCGTGGTGGCGCTGCTCGTCATCGCCCTCCTCATCACTTCGGCGCTCGGTAAAGATTTTTCAATTGGGGGGAAAAGCTTCATGATCAACTTCGGCGGCGGAAACGTAACGCTCCTCCGCGAGGAGAAACTCACTCTGGACGGAACAACGATGCTTGACGTCGGCGCGACATATCAGGATATACGGATACGCGTCACCGACGGAAATCAAGCGACCGTCCGGCACTATGACTATGAGAACGCGGAGCCATGCGCCGTCAGCGACAGCGGCGGCACGGTGTCGGTGAACGCCAATTGGAGGTTTTCGATCAACCTCTTCACCTTCAACTTCACCGAGTCGCCCCGGCTGGAGATCGAACTGCCAAGCTCGTACGCCGGCAATGTCTCGTTTGTCACAACCAGCGGCACGGTCCGGGCGGAGGGCGACGCGGCGTGGGGCGACACCGTCCTCCAATCCACCTCCGGCTCGGTAAACACCGACGGGACACTGGTGTGCCGCGACCTGCGGGCAAAGAGCGCCTCGGGTTCGGTGAACCTCAACCGCGATGTCACGGGGGCGGTGGTGCAGGTCAGCTCGACGTCGGGCAGCGTCCATCTGAAAGGCAATACGAAGTGCGACGAGCTGTCGGTGCAGAGCACGTCGGGCAGCGTCCACATCAAGAAATGCGAGGTCGCCGGCGGTGTGCGGCTGAAATCGACTTCGGGGAGTATCAACCACGAGTCGGAGATCCGGGCAAAGGAGATCACCGCCGAGACAATGTCCGGCAGTGTCGGAATGGGGTCCCTAGACGCCGAGGGGCTGATCCATCTGAAGTCCACCAGCGGTTCGGTCCGCGCCGACGCCGTACGCTCTCCGGAACACTATATCCGTTCGACCTCGGGCAGCATCCGGATCCAAGTGCTGACCGGCACCGGGGAAGTGCGGAGCACCAGCGGCAGCGTGAAAACAAATTTCTAGGCGGCGCGGAAACACTGCCGGCGCGTCTACGGACCCTCCAGCGCGAAAGCCCGCATACGCTCCAGAGCACGGCGTTCGAGCCGTGACACCTGAACCTGCGAAACGCCGACCGCGCGCGCCGTGCGCTCTTGGGTAAAGTCGCGGAAATACCGCAGGGTGATGATCACCCGCTCCTTATCGGGCAGCTTCTTCACCGCGTCTATGAGGAACAATTCCTCTAAGACGCGGTTTTCATGCCCCTCGACACCGACGGTCCCCTCGACCGTCAGCCCGTCCTCCCCGCTCTCGCGCTGCAGCGACTCCACCGGCTCCCCGGCGCGGTCCGCCTCGGCGATGTCCTCGGGCGAGAGCCCGCAGACCGAGGAAATTTCGCTCAGCCGGGGTTCCCGTCCAAGCTCCGCGAGGAGTTTCTCCCGGGCTTCCCGGATGACCGACCACCGCTCCTTAATCGTGCGGCTGACCTTCAAAGAGCCGTTGTCCCGGAGGTAACGGCGGATCTCCCCCGCGATCTTCGGGACCGCGTAGGTGGAGAACTGTGTGCCAAAGGAGGTGTCGAACCCTTTGACAGCCTTTAGGAACCCGACACACGCCTGCTGATAGAGGTCGTCCGGGTCGGCGCCCCGCCCGAAATACCGCTTCGCGACGCTCCAGATCAGGCGGTTGTTTTCGACGACAGCCCGCTCCATCGCTTCAGGATCCCCTTGTTTCGCGGCTTCCAGCAGGGAAAAGTCGGCGGTCACCGCACCGGGCGGGGCGTCACCCGCTTGCGCATGACGACGGTCGTCCCGCGGCCCGGCGCGGAACGCACCCGCAAGGTATCCATAAACCCCTCCATGATGGTGAACCCCATTCCCGACCGTTCATCGCCGCCGGTCGTGAACAGGGCCGCGCGCGCCTCGTCGACGTCCGCGATCCCGATCCCCCGGTCGCGCACCGTGACCTCCAGCGTCCCTATGTCCAGAATCCGTGCCCGTAAGTAGACGGTCCCCAGCATGTCGGGGTAGGCGTGGACGACCGCATTGGTCACCGCCTCGCTCACGGCGGTCTTGATGTCGCCCAGCTCCTCCAGCGACGGATCGAGCTGCGCCGCCATTTGACCCACCGCCGACCTCGCCAGCGCCTCGTTGACCGAGCGGGAGAGGAACTCCATCCTCAGATCGTTCTGCACCTTCATAACGCCCATCATCCTTTCACGGCGACCGCGATCGGGACGATCCGGTCAACCCCTGCCATCGTCAGTACCCTTGCGGCCTGCCCCGGGACCCCGGCGACCGACAGCTCACCCCCGTAAGCCTTCAGGCGGCGGTACGTACCCAGAACCACCGCGATGCCCGAGCTGTCCATAAACGACAGCCCGGATAAATCCAATACGCAGTGCAGCGGCAAGTGCTCGTCCAGCGCGCTCCCCATCTCCTTCAGCGCCTGATGCGCCGCGTGATGGTCCAGCTCGCCCGATAAGTACACATAGAGCCGGCTGCCCCGCAGCTCCCACGTAACCCGCATGGGCGACCCTCCTTTGTATGATGGTTTTCCCCGGTATGCCCGACAGGGCGGTGATTCTGCGGATATTGTACTCCCACCGGCGCGCGGGATTCTGTCGATTTGGGGGACGGTTGACATAAAAAAAGCACCCACTCGGATGAGTGGGTGGGGAATGCCATGCGGCGTCCCGGCTACACCGTCGCGGCCATGTTGGTTACGGCGACATAGATCTGGCTGATCTTGTACCACGTCGAGCGGCCTACCAGACCGTCGCTCGGCAGGTTGAAGACGCTCTGGAACTTCTCGACCGCGCGGCGGGTATCCTGCCCGAAGACGCCGTCCACCGCGACCTTCTTGATCGCCGGGAAGTTGTTCGATATCGCGTTCAGCTGGGTTTGGACTGTCCGCACCGCCTCGCCGGACGAGCCGACTTGCAGCACGCCGCCGGGGAAGGAGGACGGGATCCCCTCCACCTGCTCCGCTTGGGCGAGGTAGACATCCCAGCCGTAATAGGAGCGGAGGATGTTGATCGCCGTATAGCCTTGGTCGCCCAAGCTTTTGCTTCCCCACTGCGTCATCCAATTGGGGCACTGCACCGTCTTCCCGTCGCAATACTGGGTGAACAGCGGCTGGCGGATGTCCGGCTTCGTGACGTAGTTCGTGAACAGCTCATCCACCACCCGGGAGATTTCGGTGTAGATGCTCCTGCCGTACACGAAAGCCTGATCAAACCGGGTGCTGTTCGTGATGGTGAACGAGTACCCTTTGCTCCGATACCACTCGGTGTAGACCCGGTTCAGGGTCAGCGAGATGATCGCGAGGATGTTCGCGCGGAGAGTCTCGACCGGCCACGTGGCGTAAATCTCGCTGGACGCGCAGTTTTTGATATAGTCCCGGAAGGGCACCCAATAGTCCTTCGCGGAGCTGTCGGACGGCACCCCCGCGTGTACGATGACATATTCCGGAATAACCGGCTCGGGCAGCACGACAAGCCCGGTCGATTGCGGGAGGGGCTTTACCTCGTCCTCGGGTTCCTTTGGCGGGTAGTCCCCGTATAAGGTGCTGGGCGGGATGACGATTTCGGTGTTCGCCGTCCCCTGCGACGCCGCCGGGAAGAGCGCGACATCCTGATAGGTTTCCTCGTCGGGGAGAAGCTGCACCCCCCGGACCGTCACTTCGCCGAAACCGTCGGCGTTTACCCGTACGTCATACAGGCTGTAGGGCTGCGGAGAGCCGGGCTGCAGCGAATAGTCGGTCGGCGGCGAAGGCAGCGGAACACCCGCGGTCTGCCCCGAATCGTCGGTGCGAACCTCTTCGAGCACCTTCCCGTCCCCGCCCAAAACCTGCACCAACGCCCCGCCCAACGGCCGGGCGATATTTTCATTGAACGCCGCTATTTTTAAGTATCCATTCATATTCAGCCCCCCTTTGCTCACGATACGGTATTCTATGACGAAGGGGGCGGCGGGTGTTCATTTCTTTTCTGCTTTCAGTCTATCCCTTTTTGCTTTCAGTCTAACTAGTTCCTCACGAATGTGCGGGTCAAGTTTGGTGTTTGCATCTATGAGAACAAATAGGAGTCGCTCCACTGAGACAACTGCTCCTGTGAGGTCTGCTTCGCTGAGGTCTGCTCCTCTGAGGAATGCGTTTGTGAGGTTTGCGAAATGGAGGTTTGCGTGTGTGAGGTTTGCTTCATTGAGGTATGCTCCGTCGAGGTGTGCCCCGTTGAGGTATGCTCCGTCAAGGTCTGCTCCGTCGAGGTGTACAAGTGTGAGTTTTGCTCCGCCGAGGTTTGCACTTCTCAAATCCGCTTCCCTTAGATTTCCCCACGCAAGCGGTGTGAATGATAAATCAAGCTTCGTGTGATCAACAATTATCGATTTATCTCGGAGCAAAATACATAGAATATCCCTCGCCAATTCGATTTCGGAGGTATATAATGATTTATCCTTTTCTTTATCAGATAACGCATTATACTTCTCCTTCGCAAACCGCGCGATAATTTCCATCGCGCTTTCGCGATCCTTCTCCGAATCGTACGCAAGCCGTTTCAGCTCATACAACGCGCCCCGGCGGATTGCTTCGCTGTCGCTGCCCAGATGGTTGATCGCGGTGGTCAGCAGGGCGGCGAACTTGGCGTCGCGATCCAACTCCGCGCTGGCTTCGGCGAAGCGTTGTTTGCGGTACTGGATCGCGGCGGCCCCGCCGACCGTCACGACGCCCAGCACCGTAGCGGTCGAGCGGACGAGGTCGTATAAGTTCTCTTCGGGATTTGCGTTCCGCAGAAAGAGAAATATCAAGACCCCAAACCCGATGCCGAGCAGGATAAACGCGAACAAAACGCCCATGAAGAATTTCCTGCTCGGAAACCTCGGCGTCCTGTCTTTTCGTTTCATCGCCCGCCCCTCCCGTCAATCCGGCAATGTGTATTCGCAGACCTCCCGCATCTTCGCTTCCAGCCGTTTGAGGTCGTCGAAGGTTTCCGGCTTGTGACGCGGGTCGCGGAGGAGGAACGCCGGGTGGAAGAGCGCCGTCATCCAGTAGCCGCCCTTTTCGGTCCACTGCCCGTGCTCGGACGTGATCTTGTAGTCGGGGCGGATGATCTTCATCGCGGCAACCCGCCCGAGACAGACGATGATCTTGGGCTTGATCAGCTTGGTCTGCTCGCGCAGCCACGGGATGCAGGCGTCCTGCTCGAGGTTCAGCGGGTCGCGGTTTCCCGGCGGCCGGCATTTTACGATGTTCGCTATGTAGATGTTTTCGCGTTTCAGCCCTATCGACGCCAGCATGACGTCGAGCAGCCGCCCGGCGCGCCCGACAAACGGCTCGCCTTTCAGGTCTTCCTCCTGCCCCGGCCCCTCGCCGATGAAGAGGGCTTCGCTCTTCGGGTCGCCAACGCCGAACACCACTTGCGTCCGCGTCGCTGCGAGCACGCAGCGGTCACAGGACAGGCAAGCGCTTTTCAGCGCTTCAAAGCGTTCATGTGTTTCGGTCAACGTCCCGCCGCTCCTTCCTGTTGCCGATCTTTTGGCTCCGCAGCGTCAGCTCGTCCCGCACCGCGCTCCAAGGTATGCCCTGTTCGCACAGCAGTACCAGCAGGTGATACAGCACGTCGCTCACCTCTCCGACCAGCGGCTCCGGCTCCCCGTTTTTCGCGGCGATGATCGTCTCGGCGCACTCCTCGCCCACCTTCTTGCAAATTTTGTCCAGCCCCTGCGAAAACAGATAATTGGTGTACGAACCCTCCATCGGCGTTTCTTTGCGGCTAACTATCGTTAGATATAGACCCTCCATCGCGTCCATCGTCTCATCCTCCCAGCGGAATTTCGTTGAAGAAACAGCTCGCGCGCCCGGTATGGCAGGTCGGCCCGTGCGGGCGGCACCGGAGCAGCAGCGAGTTATGGTAACAGTCGGCGGCAACCGACACGACATCGAGGAAGTTCCCGCTTGTCTCCCCCTTGACCCAGAGCTGCCGGCGGGTCCGCGAGAAGAAGGTCGCCCGCCCGGTCCGCAATGTGAGCCGCAGCGACTCCGGCGACAGGTGTCCGAGCATCAGCACCTCGTTTGTCTCCTCGTCCTGAACAATCCCCGGAATCAGCGGCGCGCGGTCGAACAGCGCCCCGTAGCGGGCTTCGAAGAGGGCTTCCTCCAGCGGCAGGTCGCCGGTGTAGACCGCTTTGCCGGCAATCGCGGCGCTGACGCCGAGCTGCCGGAGGGTCTTGACGTCGTTTATCGTCGTCACGCCGCCGCTCGCGATCAGGTCGATACCGGGCAGCGTTTCCCGAAGCCTTGCCAGACGCGCCACGGACGGCCCGGCAAGGGCTCCGTCGGCCGCGATGTCTGTGTAGACGACGGTCGTCACGCCGAGCGACGCGACCTCCCGGAAGAAGTCCAGCTCATCCCGGCCCGAATCGCCGGTCCACCCGTGGGAACGCACCCTGCCGTCCTTGGCGTCGATCCCGACCGCGACCCGCCCGCTCCCGTACCGCAGGACGGCGTCCTTGACAAATCCCGGATCCTCCAGCGCCGCCGAACCGATGACAAAGCGCCAAACGCCGAGGGCATCGGCTTCCGCGAGGTCGTTCATTGTCCGCAAACCGCCGCCCAGCTCGATCTTCGCGGGGGCCGCCGCTTCGACGATTTTTTTGACAAGTTCGGCGTTCCTGCGACGCCCGTCCTTCGCGCCGTCCAAATCGACGACGTGGATCATCGCAGCGCTCCGGAAGCTCTCCGCGACCGCAACCGGATCGGGCGCGACCTCATGGACCGTCGCGAAATCCCCCCGCAGCAACCGGACGCAGCGCCCCTCCTTGAGGTCGATCGCGGGCAGAAGCTCCATCACAGCGCCCCCTTCGTCGAGGGTACGCCGCCGCCCTTCCGTGGGGCGCACGCGTGCCGCAGGGCGACGCCGCAGGCTTTGTACAGCGCTTCGGTCATGTGGTGGGCGTTCTCGCCGGTTACCGACAGGTGGAGGGAAATCAACGCGTTAGCGCTGAACGCCCGGAAAAATTCTTTGCTCAGCGAGGCGTCGTAGGTTCCGATCAGCCCGTCCGGGATCGCCCCGTCAAAACGGAGGAACGCCCGCCCGCCGACATCAACGGCACAGAAGCCGAGCGACTCGTCCATCGGGATGTGGGCGGATCCGAACCGTTCGATCCCGGCGCCGGTAACCTCCCGGAACGCTTGCCCCAAAACGATTCCGACATCCTCCACCGTGTGATGCCCGTCCACAATCAGGTCCCCCTCGGCTTTGACGCGCAGCCCGAACCCGGCGTGGAACGCCAGCGCGGTCAGCATGTGGTCGAAGAACCCGATTCCGGTGGATATCGATATTTCCCCTCCGGCTGGGTTGAGTTCGACACGCACCGATGTCTCTTTGGTCACTCTCGTCATCCTGTTACCCCCAGTGTTTCCAAGGCTTTCATCAACTCGTCGATCTCACGGTCCGTACCGGCGCTGATCCGCAGAACCCCGTTGATGAGGCGCACCGCGATTCCACGGTCCCGCAGCGACGCGTATACGCCGACGGCGTCCGGCAGGGCGAGCAGGACGAAATTCGCCGTCGTATCGGTGACGAAACCGCCCGCCAAAGCTTTGAGCTTTGCGTACAGTTTTTCTTTTTGGGCGCGGATGTTCGCCGTGTTTTCCCGCAAAATGTCCGGTCGGCGGAGAGCGGCCGCTCCCGCCGCCTGCGTCAGGGCGCTGACGTTGTAGGGCGATTTGACCGAACGGAGGACGGACCGCAATTCCTCCCCCGCGAAGGCGAAGCCGAGACGGATTCCCGCCAGCGCGAGGCTTTTAGAGCAGGTTTTAAAGACGATCAGGTTTCTATATCGTTCGATATACGGCAGGACGGACGCTCCCTCGTGGAAGTCCATATACGCCTCGTCCAGAAGGACAGGGCAATCGAGGGCCTCGATGATCCGCAGGACCTCGGCGCGGGGCAGCGCCTGCCCGGTGGGGTTGCACGGACTGGAGAGGATGACCGCGCCGGCTTCTTTCCCTCGGAAAATCACCTCGTCCGGATCGGGGATCCCTTCAAACCGGGACAATCCGACGCACTCCAGCTCGTACAGCGCGGCATAGAACCGATACATCGAGAAGTCCGGGTCGCAGACCAAGAGTTTCCCTCCGCGCGGCAGGAAAGCGTTCAGCGCCACTGAAATCAGCTCGTCCGATCCGTTCCCGGCGACGGCGCTCTTTGGCGGAGCGCCCCAAAACTCTTCCGCGAGGGCGCATACCTCACCCGCTTCCGGGTCGGGATACCGGTGGAGGGGCAGGGCGCGCACCGCTTCGGCGATCTCGCCGAGCAAGGTTTCCGGCAGCGGGAAGCAGCTCTCGTTACCGTCTAGCCGGACGGACGGCATCCCCGTCATCGGCGGGTAAGGAGAAAAGCTTTTTAACTTTTCCGGCAGATTCATTTGTACCTCTCTTCCGCGCTGCGCGCATGAGCTTCCAAACCCTCGACTCTCGCCAGCCGGGCGATCGGGGCGGATACATTCGCAAATGTATATCGATCGTACGATAGCACGCTGATTCGCTTTAAGAACGTCTCGACCGACAGGGCGGAGAAGAACCGCGCGCCGCCCCCGGTGGGCAGGATGTGGCTGGGACCCGCCCAGTAGTCGCCCAGCGGTTCGGGGGCGAAGCCGCCGAGGAAAACGGCGCCGGCGTTCCGCACACCCGGCAGCCACGTCTCGGGGTCCCTCGTAAAAATCTCCAGATGCTCGGGCGCCAAACTGTTGACCGCCGCCAGCGCGTCCTCGCGGGTCTCCGCGACAACCGCCGCGCCGTAGTTTCGGAGCGCTTCCTCCGCTTCCGCACGCCTTGGGAGGATTGCGATCTGGCGGCTCAATTCGTCGCAGACCGCCCGGGCGAACCCTTCGTCGAGCGCGACCAGCACCGCGCCCGACCGCGCTCCGTGCTCCGCTTGGCTGAGGAGATCGGCCGCAACCCACGCCGGGTCGCCCGAACCGTCCGCCAGCACGAGGATGTCGCTGGGCCCGGCGGTGGAGTCGATGCCGCAGAACCCGAACAGCTGGCGCTTGGTCTCGGTGACGAAGGCGTTGCCCGGACCCGCGACCACATCGCAGCGGGGCACCATCCCGAGTCCCAGAGCCATCGACGCGATCGCCGCCACCCCGTTCATCGCAAAGACCCGGTCCGCGCCGGCGATCTCCGCCGCCGCAAGCACTTCCGGCTTCAACTGCGTTCCCGGAGGGGTGCAAAAAACGATCTCCCGAACCCCCGCGACCCGCGCCGGGATGATCGCCATCAGGACGGTGGACGGGTACGCCGACGTGCCGCCCGGGACATACAGCCCCGCCCGGTCCACAGGGCGGACCTCATAGCCGACCGCCCCGCCGTCCGGGTTTGTCCACATCGACCCCTGCGGCAGGAGCCGCTTTTGGTACCCTTCGATATTCTTCGCCGCCCGGCGCAAATCGTCTATAAGGGTTGGGTCACAACTATCAAGCGCCGCCCTCCGTTCGCCTTTCGGCACCTCCCGGGGCGGCGCGCCGTCAAACTTTATAGACAGCTCGCTGACGGCGTCCGCGCCTCGGGCAAATATGTCGTCGAGACGGCCCCGCACCTCGGCACGTACGGCATCGGCATCCGCTTTCGCCCGACGTTCGATGGCTTGGAAGGCTGTTTTCATCTCAGGCGACCCATATCTAACGATCGTTAGCATTGTCTATGACTCCCTTCAAATCCTCGACCAGCAGGTCGATCTCCTTCCGGCGCAGCTTGTACGCCGCCACGTTGACAATCAGGCGGGCAGACAGCGGCATCAGGTCCTTCAGGATCACCAAGCCGTTCTCCCGCAGAGTGTCGCCGGTCTCCACGATGTCAAGGATCGCGTCGGACAGCCCGAGCAGGGGCGCAAGCTCGCAGGAACCCTCGATCCGGATGATTTCGGCGTCTATCCCTTGCGCTGCAAGCGCCCGACGCGCCACGCAAGGATACTTTGTCGCGACCCTGCGGTGCTCCGCGCCTTCAAAGAAATCGCTTCCGGCCGGAGCCGCCAGCGCGAACCGGAACTGCCCGAGCTTGAGGTCGAGCAGCTCGTAGAAGGGTCCTCCCTGCTCCATGATGGTGTCCTTCCCGGCGACCGCAATCCCGCACACCCCCCGCGACAGGTAGGTGATGACATCGGGCGCTTTCGCCAGCACGGCTTCCAGCGGCGCGCGGCCGGGATCCCGGTGCGGCAGGGTATGTAAAAGCCGCCTGCCCGGATCCTCCAAAGCGGCGCAGTTATATCCGATCCGGGTCAGCAGCGCCCGGCACTGTTTTTCGAGCCGCCCTTTGGCAAGGGCGAAACGTATCGGCGTGTTCAACAGGGGCGCCTCCTTCCGGGGACGTGCGTTTCTTGGTGTATCGCGAACCCCACCGCCGGGACGTCGCGCCCCAGCGGGGCGAGGAGCCTGTCGTACCGGCCGCCGGTCAGGACGGCCCCCGCGGCGCCGTCCACATACCCCCGGAAGAAGACGCCGGTGTAGTAACCGATGGCGGGCGCCATGCCGAAGTCCACCGTCACCGACGGCAGCGCGGCGAGCAGGGCGCGTAGCTCGTTCAAGGGCTCGATCAAGGGTATATCTATCGTTCGTTCGGCTTCGTCCAGAACTTCCGCGCCGCCCGAGAGCCGCAGGAGGGCCAAGAAATCCCGCGCGTCCGGAAGTTCGTCCCCCAAGGCGGAGAAGTTTTTGCGCTCGATCAGGGAGTGGATAAATTCGGCCCGGCCGCTGTCCGGCGAGAGATCCGAGATCAGCGTTTGCAGGATTCCGGCGTGGCTGATTTCGATATGCGGCTCCTTCCGGAAGGCAACCCTCACCGCTTCCAGCGCGAGCTTCAGAACCTCGGTGTCCTCCGCCGAGCCGATCACCTCGACCCCGGCTTGAGGCAGCTCCGCGCAGCCGCCGCCGACCACCCGGTAAACCGGCTGCTGATACCACAGTTTGAGCGGGAGCTTTTCGTTTTGGAGCCGGGACGCCGCCAGACGGGCAATCGGGGCGGTGTTGTCGGGGCGCAGGACGCAGATCCGGCCCGCGCGGTCGATAACCTTGACCAGCGTCTCCTCGGAAAAAGGGGAGCCTGTCCGGGTAAACAGCTCATAGTGTTCCAAAATGGGAGTCGAAACCTCGGAAAACCCGTAATGTTCAAAGAGGACGCGCAGCTCGGTCTCCTGTTCGCGCCGCAGGGCGCACTCGTTGAAGAGCCGATCGCGCATCCCCTCGGGTGTCCGTACAATTGGCATTGCCTCCGCCCTCCTTTGCCGGTTGACTTCCGGTTATTATACATGATAGACTGGTTATTGTCAAATTTGATCTGTTAAAAAGGCGGAAAATACCATGATCATCGCCGTCACCGTCAACCCCGCAATCGACGTCACCTCCCGGGGCGAAGCCTTCGAGCCCGGGCGGCTGAACCGGCTTGGCGAAACTGTGGTCAACGCGGGCGGCAAGGGGATCAACGCCGCGCGGATGGCGAAGGCGCTGGGCGGCAGCGTCCTCGCCGTCGGTTTCAGCGGCGGCGCGGAAGGGGATTTTTTCCTATCCCTCCTCCGGAACGAGAATCTGCCCCATAGGTTTCTTCGGGCGGGGCTAACCCGGATCAACACCAAACTGATTGATCGGAACGGTGAGCTGACCGAGCTGAACGCCCCCGGCGGAGAGGTCGGAGACGGCGCGTGGCGGGATCTGGAAGCGCTTCTGACCGGGCTCGCGGCTCCGGGGACTGTTTTCGTGCTCTCGGGCAGTTTGCCCCCCGGAAGCGACCCGGGGTGGTACGGGTCCATGATCGCCGCCCTTCAGGAACGGGGCGCGGCAACGGTGCTGGACGCCTCCGGCGAAGCGCTTCGTCTGGGTGTTTTGGCGCAGCCCGGCGTCATCAAGCCCAACAAAAGCGAGCGGGAGGGGCTTGACATCTCGGCGTATCGGGGGCTGACCGCGAACTCCCTCGGCGCGGAAGGGGCGCGGTTTGTCCAAAACGGGCGATCGTGGTTTGTCCCGGGACTGCCGGTTGAGGTCGCATCCCCCGCCGGCGCGGGGGACTGTATGACCGGCGCGCTGGCCTACGCGCTGGAGGCAAACCTGCCGCCCGAGGAGGCGTTCTTACTGGCCGCCGCCTGCGCCACGGCAAGCGTGATGACCCCCGGCACCGCCTGCCCTGCCTTGCCGGCAGTTTTCGACCTGCGGAAACGATTGACAATTGTACGGGAATAGGGTATGATGTAGCCATTATCCGCAATCTGACCCACAATCTATACGTAAGAAGGCTTGTGCATGTTGCTCTTTCGTCCGCTGGAGCCGGCGGATTTCCCCGCGGTCAAGCCGTTTTTCGCGCTGACGGACAGCCGTCTCTGCGACACTACCTCGGTGCTGTTCCTGTGGCGAAAGCACTTCTCCACCGAATTCTGCCTCTCAAACGGGTCGCTCTTCATCAAGCAGACCTACGGCAGCCCGACCTTCATGACCCCGATCGGCGGCGACTATCTGGCCGGGATCGAAGCGATCCTCGCAACCTGCCGCGCCTCGGGGCTTCGCGCCATCTTCTCTGTCGTCACGGAGGACGAGCTTTCGGTCCTGCGGAGCCGCTTTACCGTCCTCCGCGCCGACGAGATGGGCGGGTGGGCGGACTACCTCTACGAGAGCCGCGACTTGATCGACCTCCCCGGCAAACGCTTCCACGGGCAGCGGAACCACATCAGCCAGTTCGACCGCCGCTACCCGAACCATCTGTTCGAGCCGCTGACCGATATGGCGGCCGCGCGGGATTTTCTGGACCGTTTTTATGCGCGGAATCCGCCGGACGGCGAGCTTTCCATCGCGGAGCACAGCTTGATTTACGAGCTGCTGGAGAAGTATGACCTGTACGGGCAGGTGGGCGGGCTGCTGACCGTCGGCGGCACCGCCGCCTCCCTCTCGGTGGGGGAAGTGGTGGGCGACACCCTCTTTGTGCACATCGAGAAGGCGGACACCGACTACGTCGGCGTCTACCAAAAAACGGTCAACCTCTTCGCCCGCGCCTATGGCGGCAACACCCGTTTCATCAACCGGGAGGAGGACATGGGGATCGAGGGCTTGCGGCGCTCCAAGCTGTCCTATCACCCGACCGCGCTGCTGACGAAATATATGACGGAACTGGCATTATAGGAGGTACCCCATGAAGCGAGCACGGATGGTCGCCTTCGCGGTTGGCGACATTTTTGGCGGCGGTTCGTTCAACATCATCAACTTCCTCTATCCCGGCTACCTCGCGCTGGCGGTGGGGCTGCCCGCCCACCTTTCGGGCTTGATCATCCTGATCGCGCGGATCTTCGACGCGGTCAGCGACCCGGTGATGGGCTTTCTGTCCGACCGGATGAGGGTCCGTTTCGGGTCGAGGCGGGGGGCTTTGCTGGTTTCGGCGCCCCTTGTCGTGCTCTCGCTCTTCCTGATGTTCTACCCGTACAGCAACCCGAGCCTCACGGTGCGGTTCTGGCAGGTACTGGCGTCCTACATATTCTTCTACGCGGTGCAGACCTCGATCATGATCCCCTACTTCTCGCTCGGCAGCGAGATGACGACCGACTACACCGAGCGGGCACGGATGACCTCGGTGCGGCTCGGCTGCTCGATCTTCTCCTCCATCGTCTGTGTGGCGGTTCCGGGGATGATCGTGAACGGTTATCCGGGCAATCAGGGATATATCGTCATGAGCCTTGCCTTCGGCGCGCTGTTCATGGTCTGCGTCGGTGTGACCGGCCTGTTCGCGAAAGAGGGGATACCGGCTCCGAAAAAAGCGGAGCCGTTTGATTTCCGGGACTTTATCCGCCCGTTCCAAGTAAAGCCTTTCCGTCAATATCTGTGGCTTTTCCTCTGCTGCCAGATGACGATGGCGGTTCTGAGCGCTCTCTTCTTCTTTTATGTGGACTTTTACTTCTGCCGGGACTTGACGGCTCGCGGCGAGGAAAACGTCGCGGGGCTGGCGGGAGCCGCGATCATGTTCGGGATGCAGATCGTCGCGCTGCCCGTCTATATGGCGCTGATCAAGAAGATCGGGAAGGGCGCCGTCTACATCATCGGCTCGGCGATCTGGATCGCCGGGGCGCTTCTGCTGTTTGTCCTCCCCGCCGGGGCAAGCCCGGCGCTGCTCTACCTCCTCGCGGGGCTGATCGGCTTCGGCATCAGCGGCCCGGGATTGATTCCCCACGCGATGTTCGGCGACGTGGTGGACGTGGGGCATTTGCAGTTCGGCGCGCGGACCGCCGGGGCCTTCAGCGGGATCGCGAACCTCGTCAACAAGGTCGCACAAGCGGCCGGACTCGCCCTCGTGATGGCGGGGATCGGCGCCGCGGGCTTCATCGAGCAGGACATCAGCGAGGGGGCGGCGAAGGTGACAAGCCAGTCCGCCTCGGCGCAGAACGCCATCGTCTGGATCATGGCGTTGGCGCCGCTGGTCTTTATGTCCGCCGGGATTTTCGTCTGCACGCGGTATAAGCTGAATAAAGAAACCCACCAGCGTGTGCTTACCGCCATCGAGGGAAGCGACGCCGACCGGCAGGATGTGCTGCGTTCGTTATGAGCAAAAAGAAGCCGGTGAAGAAGCCAAACGGCTTCCTCTATCTCCTCGTCTATCTTCTGGTGTATCCGTTCATCAAGCTGACCTTTCGCCTGAAGGTGGACCGGACCGGATACCGCCCGCCGAAGGGTCCCTTTGTGGTGCTCAGCAACCACGCGTCGTTCATGGATTTTCTGGTGGTCATGCTGGCGCTCTGCCCCCGGCGGCTGAACGCCGTCGCCGCGCGGAAGTTCTTCTGCTACAGCCCCCTGCACCTCCTCCTCCCGTTCATGGGCTGTATCCCGAAGAGCCTGTTTGACCCCGATCCGCGCACCATCCTCGAAATCCTATCGGTGGTGAAGCGGGGCGGGCGGCTGTTGATCTTTCCCGAAGGACGCAGTTCGACCGAAGGGGTGTACTGCGGGATCCACAAATCCACCGGGAAGCTGATCAAAAAACTGGCAATCCCGGTCGTCAGCTGCCGGATTGAAGGCACTTACAACGCCATGCCCTTCTGGCGGAAGGGGTTCCGCGCCGGGCGGGTGCGGCTGACGATCGAGAATCTGCTGACCGCCGCGGAGTGCGCCGAGATGCCTGCGGACCGGATTAACGGGAGGATCGACGCCCGTCTGGGCGGCGAAAAAAGCGCGAAGGTGCACGAAAAGCCGCTGAAGGTTTTTCATACGCGAAACCTCGCGGAGGGATTGCAGAACATCCTCTACTACTGTCCCGCCTGCGGGCGGGAGTTTACCACCGAGGCGTCCGGCAGCACGATCCGGTGTGCTGCCTGCGGCGCCGAAGCGACGTTGGACGGGCTGGGCGCGCTCACGTCCGGCCCGGCGGGCGCGCTGCCCAAAACCATCCCGCTCTGGGTCCGGGAGCAGGCGCGGCATGAGGCGGAGGTTTTGCGTACGGCGCCGATCGACATTCCGGTCGCCCTGCGTATGCCGGACGTACCCGGAAAAGGATTGACGCGCTGCGGGACGGGGCTTTTGTGTCTCGACCAAACCGGCTGGCGGTATACCGGAAAACTGAACGGCCGCGACGTTACGCTGACCTTCCCCATCGCGAGCGTACCCGCCCTCCCCTTCGACCCGGACGATAACTTCCAAATTTACTCCGGCGGCGAGTTTTACGCGTTCACCCCCGAGAACAGGCGAGCGTGCGGCAAGTATTCCCTCATGGGGGAATGCGCCTATTGGCTGTTTACGCCGAACCCGCAGATGACCCGCTCCCCGCTCCCCGAAGAAGCGAGAGTGGGCGCGGAGTGAGGGAAAACCTGCTCTAAACCCCGCCCCGATTGCATATGGTTCTCTCATGGGGGGATGAGCTTTGACCCGGATTCTGCGCCGCCGGTGGCTGACCGACCTGCTGATAGGGCTGGCGCTGGCGCTGGCCGCAGCGGGCCTGCTCATCGCGCCGAAAACCACCTCGGAGGCCGCCCGTGAGGGGCTGTATATCTGCATCGACGTCCTGATCCCCTCCCTGTTTCCCTTCTTTGTCCTCAGCACGATGACGATTGAGCTGGGGCTGGCGCACCGTATCGGGAAGGTTCTGGAGCCGCTGATGCGCCCCCTGTTCCGGGTCGGCGGCGCGAGCGCCGCCGCCGTCGCGCTGGGGTTCCTCGGCGGCTATCCGGTGGGGGCGCGCGCCGCCCTGACGCTCTATGAAAAAGGGCAGTGCTCCAAGACCGAGGCGGAACGTCTGCTCGCCTTCTGCAACAACTCCGGCCCGGCGTTTATTCTGGGAGCCGCCGGGGTGGGGATCCTCGGCTCGACCAAAGCCGGCTGGCTCCTCTTCTTAACCCACGGCGCGGCGTCGGTGACGGTTGGGATCCTGTTCCGCTTCTATCGGGGATCCAAGACAGACGGCGAGACCCGCCGCACGCCTCCGTCCGTCCCTCCTCCCACGCTGAGCGACGCGTTTACCCGCTCTGTGAAAAGCTCGTTCGCGTCGGTCTTCTACATCTCGTCATTTGTGATCTTTTTCACGGCGGCGATCCGCCTGCTCTACACCAGCGGCGCGCTTCCGGCGGCGGCCAAGGGGCTTTCGGTCTTGTTCGAGCCGTTGGGACTGACCCGGGACGCCGCGCAAAATCTGTTGACCGGGCTGATCGAGATCACGTCGGGGCTGTTCGCGCTGCAGGGGGGCGCCGCCGTCCGGCTCGCGGGGCGGATGGCGATGGCGGCCTTCATGCTAGGCTGGGCGGGGCTTTCGGTACACTGCCAAGTCCTCTCGTTTATCGGGCAGAGCGGGCTGTCGCCGCGTACCTATATCGCCGGGAAGCTGCTGCACGGCTGTATCTCGGCGGCATACGCGTTTGTTTTGACCAACATCGCGGGATTGGAGATCCCTGTGACCGAGACGATCGCCGAGCAAGTGGAGACGATTGCCCGTCTGCGCTTCTTTGACACGCTGGGTGTGACGCTGACCGCCGCGTTCGCGGCGGCGGTGCTGCTGTTACTGCTGATATGCGGCAGCTTATGGCGACGAAAACGCCGCAAGTAGTTTTGGGCGATTGATGTCAAACGGCATGATTGACTTTTTGGCTTTGCTGTGGCAAACTATAGGCGAACGGGTTTGTCCATAGCCGCGACGCAAGGCGGAAAAACCGGAACTTATATAACATACGAAAGGGGTTTGAATATGTTAAAGAGAATGCCGACCCATTGCGGAGATGATACTTGTCCGTCCTGTGTAGTTGCGGGAGACTATATTTTTCTT
>JAISVO010000189.1 GCA_031271525.1 Oscillospiraceae bacterium | reverse complement strand
GAGCAAGACCCCGCCGTCCGCTTTGATAAATTCCATATCGTTCACCCTAGTTCCTAACGATGCCGCCGCCAAAGCGGTGTGATTCCAGCATTGTATCTCCTTTAAAGCGCTAAGTCAAGGTTTTGTTCGTTCCCTGACACAGCCCAGTGTGTGCAAGTGTCAATGATGGGTGACACTTTGTCCGAAAATGAATACGCGGGCGACAGGCCCAGATACTTACAGGAGATACAAGTATCTCTCCAACACGTGATTCGGGCTTTGGAATCCCAAGCAGATCTTGGGGATACTATTGGATTTTCGGTTGTGTCATAGATCAAGGGGACTGCGGGGGATGTTGACAAGGTTAAAGCTGCGGACTATACTGCTTATGTACCCCTTAGTGCCCCCATGACGGGGACGAAACTGCGACTGGAGAGGGTGATCCATATGGGTATTACCTACGAGAACAACATATCGGCGGAGGACTGCGCGAAACTTCGCGCGTCTGCCGGGTGGCGGGAGGTGCATCCCGACCAGCTTCGGGCGGGACTTCGCAGCAGCGCGTTCATCGTCGCGGCGCAGGACGGCGGCAGTACCGTCGGGATGGCGCGGCTGATCTATGACGGGGGATATGTCGCCTTCATCGTCGATGTCCTCGTACTGCCTCAGTATCAAGGCCGGGGGATTGGGAAGGCGATGATGGAGCGGGTCCTGCGAAACCTTCGGGACCGTCTGAAGGACGGCTACACGATTCAGGTGGACCTGATGTCCGCCAAGGGCAAAGAGGGGTTCTACGAAAAATTCGGTTTTGTGAAACGCCCGGACAACGTCTACGGCTGCGGCATGACCCAACGGCTTGAAAAGAAGGGAAGAGCATGATGACCTTCACATTGTACCCAAACGACAAGGCTTTCGCGGCGGACACTATGGAGCTTCTATTAGAAAACGAAGCGCAGAACAATCATCTGGTCAGCTTTGCCTTGAAGGAGGAGGACAAGTCAGGTTGGCTGTTTGCTTCGGTGAAGGACAGCGCCGGGGGCGTTGTCCTGACCGCTGGCTACACCCCGCCGTACAACATCGTGCTGTATGAAACCCGGAACACCCCGAACAACAGGGCGGTGACGTTGCTGTCTCGTGAGCTGAAAGCAATGGGAACCGCTTTTCCCGGCGTAAACGCCGAGCAGGGCCTCGCCCGGCGGTTCGCGGAGGTCCACGCGGATGGGTTTCACTGTAACCTTTCCATGAATATCATGCGGTTGGATACGTTGTGTGAGGAATCCCCCAAAGCGTCGGGGTACAGCCGGCAACTCCGGGAGGACGATCTGTTCTGGCTTCCCTATTGGAACCGCGCTTTTAGGGAGGAGTGCCATATCGAGGTGCACGACGTCCAAACCTGCGTTGAGGACTGCAAATGGCGGCTTTCCAATGGGAAACGGTTCTATGTCTGGGAAGATGGTCACCCGGTTGCGATCGCGGCGCACGGGCGGGATACCCTCACCGGCGCGGCCGTCAACTTCGTATACACGCCGCCGCATTACCGGGGCAAGGGGTACGCGTCCTCGGTGGTCTATAAGCTTTCCCGGGACCTGCTGGAGAGCGGCAAGCGGTTCTGCTGCCTGTATGCGGACGCGCGGAACCCGGTTTCCTGCGGGGTATATCGGAAACTGGGATATCGGGACATCTGTGTGTATGATGACCTTAAATTTGATTGATAAAGGCAGGGGAACGGCATGATTGTAAAACCCTGTACTACCGCCGACTGCGCTGAGCTAGCCCGCCTCAACAAGCAACTTCTGGAGGATGAGGGGAATGAAAAACCCGTCACGATCGAGGGATTGTATCTCCGTATGGAGGATTTTTTAGCGGGGGAGTATCAAGCTGTCTTTTTTGAACAGGAAAAAGAGGTGGTCGGCTACGCACTGGTCCGGATGACCTCGTCACCCCTCTACCTCCGGCAATTTTTTATCTGCCGCGCCCACCGCCGCCAAGGGTATGGGCGGGAAGCTTTCGGCAGGCTACTGGAGTATCTGGATACCGATGAAGTCGACATCGAGGTGCTGATGGCAAACGCCGTCGGTCTCGCGTTTTGGCAAAGCCTCGGATTCTATCAGAACGGCGGCGTTATCAGTATGCGATACAGGGGTCGCGTCAATATGTCGTGAACCCGTCCAGCAGTGTCCGCATTTCGGATTCCGTTTCAGCGCTGTAAGAGACGATTAAAGCGGCGAACCTCTCCCCCGCTTTGCGGACGTAATAGTCCTGCACCATCGAAATCCCTTCCATTTCGAGGGTTGCGGTCAGCTTTGAGTAGGTCTGTCCCGCGACGACTGCCGGGGTGATCCTGCCCTCGACTGAATAGCTCATCGCCGGAAGGTTTGTGAGCTGTATTTTTAGCGCTTCCAGATATTGATCCGGAGTGAGGCCGTTTAGGAGCGGCTTTTCCGCCATCACGACCACGTTCGGAACACCGAGCGGCGCAGACACCATCATTTCATACACGGTGGTCAGATTCGCGAGATCAATAATGCCCTCTTCCAAACCCAACGCTTCGGCGCCCGCGTTCATAAGGGTATCAATCTCCTCGGCGGTCGCCATGGTAAACCCCTCCGGAGCTATGAACCGGAGCCCCATGTATCTGCTCTCATAACCGGTTTCGCTCAGGGTTCCCCTTTCGTAAGTTTGCTCGGTGTGGTCCTGATTACCGCTGTCATCGGGTGAGATGTCCCCGCTCTTCGGGGAGCAGTTTGTAAGCAGGATACATAGGAGCAAGCTGGCGGCTATCTGTTTTTTCATCGTTGTCCTCCTGATAGAATGTTATTGAAGATTCTAAAGAAACTTTTTCAAAAAGGGTCTTTATCCGCCGGAGGTGCGTCCTCTGCCCTCCGCAGGTATTTCCGCAAGTATTCCAGCACCTCGTCGATATCCAGCGGTTTACCGATATGTCCGTTCATTCCGGCGGCAAGGCAGCGGTCAATGTCCTCTTTGAAGACATTCGCTGTCATTGCGATGATTGGAACAGCCTTATCTCTCTGCCGGATGATACCCGCCGCTTCATACCCGTCCATCCGGGGCATCTGCAGATCCATGAAGATCAGGTCGTATTTTTTCTCTTCAAACATCCGGACGGCTGCTTCTCCGTTCTCGGCGCAGTCGATTTGGAGTCCGGTCGGCTCCAGCAGCGCCATGAGGATTTCGCAGTTGATCGCAACATCCTCCGCCAGAAGCACCCGGAACCCGTCAAACGACACCGCCTGAACTGCCGAATCCTCGGTGCGTTCCTTGCCGAGGCATTCGCTGACGGCATCGAGCACAGCTGACGGGAAGAGGGGTTTTGACAGGAACCGTGTGATCCCCGCCTCCCGTGCTGCGGGTTCGACCTCGTTCCAAGCGTAGGCCGAGACCATGATGACAATCGAGTGCTCGGACTCCTGTGCCTTAAGCTTCCGCGCAAGCTCGATCCCATCCATCCCCGGCATCTGCCAATCGACGAAATACACGTCATAGGGGCCGTCCCGCTTCACTCGCGAAAGGGCTTCCTCCCCGCTTCCGGCGGTGTCGCAGAACAGCCCTGCGTCCGCCATGATCTGGGACAGGATGTCTAAGCTCGGCGGATCGTCGTCCACTGCCATAAATCGGATATTTTTAAGGATGACCTTATCGGGGAGCTGTTCTTCTCCCTGTTTAGCCTTGAAGGTGAAGGTGAAGACCGAGCCTTCGCCGAGGACCGACCGGACCGTAATCTCCCCGCCCATCATCTCGACGATCCTCTTGGAAATCGACAGCCCCAGTCCCGTACCGCCGTATTGCCGGGTCGCGTTGGCGTCCGCCTGCTCAAAGGGGTGGAACACCTTATCAAGTTGGTCCAAACTGATCCCGATCCCATTGTCGGCAACCGAAACCTGCACGGTGCAGACGCCGTGTTCATCTTGGCTGAGCAGCTCGGCTTCCAAGGAGACCGTGCCGAACTCCCCGGTGAACTTGACGGCGTTCGCCACAAGGTTTGTGATTACCTGCGCGAGGCGCTGACCGTCTAAGATGAGGTTTTGCGGAATCTTGTTATCGATCCGCACCGTAAAACTCTGCCGCTTCTCATCCGCCCGGTAGTTGACGACATTGCTGACCCGCTGAAGAACCTTCTCAAACCGCACTTCGTCCGGCACAAGAGAAAACATACCGGCATCAATTTTACTCATGTCCAGCACATCGTTGATGACGCCGAGCAGATGGAGGGAAGCGTCCCGGATCTTCCCCAGCGCGTAATCCTTCCGCTCGGCGTTCGGCGCGCCGCTCGCAAGCTCTGTCATCCCGATGATCGCGTTCATCGGCGTGCGGATCTCATGGCTCATATTGGCGAGGAAGGCCGATTTCGCCGCGTTCGCCGCTTCCGCCTGACTCTTTGCCGCCATTAGGGCGGCGGTCATTTTTCGGTTCCGCCGGAAGGTGGACGTCACTAGGATCACCACCAGCACGGCGAGGATAAAAGCCCCGATAAGCCACGGGCGCTGCCCTTCCGCAACCTTTAGGCGGTAGTCGAAGGTGCGCTGCATCCACCGTTCGGTAATCTCCTCCACGTCGGTGAACTCCATCGTCTTTTCAAAGATCGACATCAACAGCGGCGCGTCCCGGCGGAAAGCGATCGAGTTCTCAATCTGCTGGTTGAAGATCAAGTTCGGCTTGTATCCGACACGCTCCTCGTAATGGGTCAGTTGCAGGACCTTCTTCTCATTTGTCATAACCATATCGACCTCGCCGTGGTGCAGAGCGTCCATCGCGTTATCCACTCCGTCATACTCGGTGACGTACGAATGGTTTGGAAACCATTGCCTGAGGATCCGTGAATGCGCCGACCCTTGGGCAACCCCGATCCGTACGCTGTGGATCTCGTTGATGGTTATATCGCGGAACTCCTCCTTGGAAACAAGGGTGTAGTAGTCGTCTACAGAAAATGCGTTGCTCCAGACGAGATATTTTTCCCGTTCGGGCGTCTTGGCGAACCCCGGGATAAGCAGCGCTTCTCCCTCCTGCATGATCCGGCCCTGCAACGGCATACTCGCGTGCGCGTCGTGTACGACCTCAAAGGTAAGCCCCGTCAGCTCGGTCACCTCGCGAAGGAGGTCAAAGTAGATCCCCTGCCACATCTGCTCGGTATCGTTATAAAAGCTGACCGGGTAGTTTGTGTCAAACGCCGCGATCGGCACGGCAACGCCCGCCGCGACGGTTTCCGAGACGGTCGCGTGTTCCTCCGGGGTCAGGCGGATCGCGACGCAGTGTTTCCGGTAATCCTGATACCCTTGGGTGTACATTTGGTTGAGGGTTCGGTACGCGCCGGCGCGGATCGCCTTGGTGACGACCGAAATGAGCGGCGCGAACTCCGGTTTTGCCGTCGCCATCGTAGTGGGGTTAAAGACCAGCGGGAAATAGTTCTCGATGACGATGTTCTCATACTCAATAAAGGAAATTTCGGCGGCGCTTGTGACAATCACGGCATCCGCCTCACCCCTCTCCAGTAGAATGACCCCTTCGCCGGCGTCGGCGACGAACAGCGATTCGTAGGTTCCGGGTGGGGTGACAGCCGCCACCGCCGCTTCCACCGGGGTATTTTGGATAAACGCGTAACGTAGCGGACGTTCGGCTAGAATTGTCCTGTTGTCAGGATGCCCCGATATCCGCGCCGTGATGTATTGCCTCTCGGCGATCGGTTCGGTCATAAACAATGTCTCCCGGCGCTCAGGGGTGGGCATGATATTCCCCGAAAAATCAATCTCCCGTGCTTCCAGCAGGATCGGCAGGTCACTGGAACTGTGCAGCTCCAAGATAAACTCGATCCCGAACAGCTCGGTCAGCCAATCGCAGAAGAGGGCGGCGTAGCCTTGGATCCCGCCGCTCTCGGCGATGAACGATTCGGTGGAGGGAAACATGCCGTAGGACAGAGAGTCATATCTATCCCGCAGCGCATCGATCGCCCGGATCTCGTCTTCGGTCACCCCGGGGACCTCCGTGTAGGAGGAAAAAACCGTCGGTTCGGGTTTGGTCCCTCCGCAGGAAGAGAGAATCAACGCGAGGACAATTGAAACCGCAACAAATTTTCCCATGCAAACCTCCCTGTTCCAAAACGGCAAAATGGGCGCACCCGGTGCGCCCCTACAAATGTTTATCAATGAAGCCGGGGAATGCCGCCAACGGCGGCGGGACACTAACAGGCGATGGAGGATTTGCTCCGCACCGTCCCTTTCATGTCTTTTTTATGCTTATACATCGCTTCGTCTGCGCTGACAATCACCTTGCTCAGTTCTTGATCGGCTTCGGTCTTGGTGTCCACACCCATCGCAAGGGTGATCTTGTAGGGATACTCATCAATGCCAAGGAGATGGTCGTTAATCTGTCTGGACAGCGCTCTCGCGTCCTCCCGTGATGTCTGGGGAAGGAGGATCAGGAATTCGTCGCCCCCCATACGCCCCGCCTGCGCCACCGGCGGGAGGAGTTCGGCAATGACCTCGCCCGCGACCCGAAGCATAATGTCTCCCTGCTGATGCCCATAAGTGTCATTTGTGACCTTCAAGTCGTTTAGGTCGCAGACGATCACCGATAGAGGGAGGGAGTCGGGTTTATCCAGCTCGGTTTTCAGGTGCTCCATCATACCCCGGTTCCGAAGCCCGGTCAAGGCGTCCCGCCCCGCGCCGACTTCGAGCCGTTGGATCAACGCCCTGTTTTCGGTCACATCGCTGTAAACCACGTACGTTCCGATGGGACGGTTTTTCTTGTCGACAATCGGTTTTTCCCGCAGATTGAACGCCTTGGTGCCGTCCTCGGTGTCGAAATAGAAATCGGAACCGCCGCTCTCGTCGCTTAACCGTTCACAACTGGTCGCGGTGCCGAGCAAACGGTCGATCACCGTGAGGTACGAACCCTGCTTTATGCCCATCGCCTCCATCCACGCGGTCGCCTTTCCGTTCGCGTAGGTAACGCTCTTCTCCCCGTCGAGGATCAGGACGGATTGGTCGAGGCAGTTAATGATGTCGCTCCGCGCCTGACTGAGGAACACCAAGCCTTGGTTACCGAGGGAGGCGCGGTAAAAGAATTGCACCGCAATCATCATGGTGAATATCCGGAAGTCCACCGGAAAAACGACCCCCATCTCGACCTGCCCCGCAACCATGTTCATCCCGTTGATGAACGCGCCGATCATCAGGAAGATGACCCCGGAGATCAGGCGCTTGGAGGAGTCGCGATAGATTTTGGGGAGCTGGAAGTGCTTTGTGAAAATAATCAGTGCGATGACTGCGATCAGCAGTGCGTTGTACAATTCTAAAAAATTATGCCAAGAGCCGAACTCGCCGTAAATGTAGTTGATATTTTGGTTTGGGTCGCCCCGAGCGAGGGCGATTCGGGTGATGTGCCGGATCTGGTTGACCCCTGTGGACTGCCCGATGATAATAAGGATGAGGGTCAGCACGGGTACGACCTGACACGCGGCGATAACTGCCCCGTTGAGGAACAGCCCTTGGTTATAGAACCGCAAGACGAAATAGAGGGTAAAGGTCAGCGTGAGGACGGAGAAGACATAGGGCAGGAAGGTCATGATATATAAGCCCGCCTCATCCGCCACCGAGAACCGGAGCAACAGCACAAGAATCCACGCGGCATACGCGCCCCAGATCAGCCCTAAATTGACCGGGAGCCGCACATTCCTGCGATTGACAAACCCGCGGATTGCCATATTAATGAAAACCAGTAGCGGGATGGCATATAGGATCAGCATGAGGGGATTGGTGAAGATGTCGTGATACCACATTGCCTCGGGCTGCCCGGTGGCAGTCAGCGTCGCCATTTCTCGCACCTACTTCCGTATTTCAGACAGCCGCGTTCCTACGCGCTTCCTTCTCGGTATACATCAGCTTGTCGGCTTCCGCGATCAGATTGTTCAAGTTTTCTCCCCCGTGGTATTTGACGGCGAATCCAAGGGAGATCGACGGCTGCCGCTTCATCCCGCGCGGGCGCTTCAATTCCTCGTGAACGCTGTCGATATATTGCTGCACCTTTCGGGCGGGCTGTTGACCAGCAAGGTCGCAAACTCATCGCCGCCGTACCGCGCTACATAGCCGTCCTTCGGGCAGCGCTTGTGGAGCGCTTTTCCGATTTCCCGAAGGTACTCGTCGCCCTCCTGATGCCCGAAGTTGTCGTTGACGTACTTTAAGCCGTTCACGTCCCCGATGACCACCGCCAGCGGATAGTTTTCGGCCCGGTCCAATTTCCGGAGGAGGTCTTGGTAGCGGTAGCGGTTGGCAAGCCCGGTCAGGGAATCGACACCCGCCATATCCCGGAGGCGGTCAATGAGGAGGCGGTTGCTCGTCACGTCGGTCAGGGTGATAAACTCGCCCTTGCTGATTTTATCGCTCGCGACAAAGCTACGCCGCTCCATCCGGTAGATCAGCGGAATCGCGGTCTCGGTGATATGGATATCGAAGTCCTTGCTGTCCTCCAACGGCTTGACCGAAATCCGCTTATTGTTGGACAGCACCGAGAGCAAGCCGTCAAAGGAGACGTTTTCCACCCCGCGCTTCAGCGACTTGAGCCACAGCGTCGCGGGATAGTTGGTCTGGACAATGATCCCGTCCTCGTTGAGGATAAAGACCGCGTTGTCAAGATAGTCGAGGACGCTGTTTTCATCCATGTTCAGCCCGCGGTTCCGGCTGTGGAGGACGTGGGAGAGGTAGAACAGAAGCCCGCCGACACTCATCCCGAAGAAATAGACGTCGCCGAAGACCCCGTGCATTACCCCGAAGTGATACGTCTGGACGGCGAGGAAAATGATAAGGTAGAGGACATGGAAGAACGAGCCGCTCCGGTAGGCTCCCGGCAGCACCCGCACAAAGTACACGACGACGACTCCAATCAGAATATAGACCGCAAGTATGTAGGCGAGAGCGGCGTAGAAGAGGGGGCCGTAGCGGTAGGTGACGGTGGTGGTTACGCCGTCATACAGGGCGTCCGCCTCGATGATCATCTTGGAGGCGGGCGTCAGCATCAGCAGCGTCATCGCGCTCGGCACGCCGAACAGGACGGCGTACATCCAAGCGGAAACTTCGCTGTTCAGGCGGTAGAAACGAATACAGTAGAAGAGATAGGTCGTTGGGAGGAAGGTGATCGGTATGTAACGGAGAACAAAGAAGATTTCGGCTGCGACCTCGCTTGTCACGCTGAAGAACAATACGTCGGCAACTTGCCACAAAAGCAGGCACAGCATAAAAAACACGCTACGATCACGGTACAGGCTGCTCCTCCCGCGCGGAAGCCCGAAAGCGAGCAGGATTGTGAAGATGATCAAAACGGGTAGATGAAGGACAAGGCTCGCATGGTTACTCAATGGTAATCCCTCCCAAGCTGCGCTCATCAACAGTATATCTAAAAATGCGGGAAATTGCAAGGTAAAATTTACGTGCCCTGTCCCGATTTGGGAAAAATTTTCCGAAGCGACATCAATCCGAACAGGGTGAGGAGGAGGGAGGGCGTGAAAATGAACAGCATCAGTCCCCCGGCGTTCTCCAAGAGCTCGGCGATTCCCGGGATGATGCTGAGCAGTAAGCTTGCGGAATTGAACGCGATGTGGGACAGGATCACAAGCCCCAACCGCCCGGTCTTTTGATATAGCGTCCCCAAGAACAAGCCGAACAGGAAAGCGTAGCCCATCGCGATCGGCGTCCCGTGGACAAGGCCGAAAATCGCGGCTTGGATCAGGTTCGCCCGGAACGGGGGGAAGGCTTGGAGCAAACGCCCCAGCGTCAGCGCGCGGAAACACAGTTCCTCCGCGATCGGCACAAAGATGCTGGAGGTCAGCAGGAGCAAAAACATGTCGGCGTTCTCCCCCACGCCATCCAAAGAGCTTGTCGCAAAATCGGTCCCGAGAGCCAATTGCAGCGCCGTGATCCCCGAGGTGAAGACAAAATTACCGGCGACCGACACAAGCAGGACATACGGCACTGCCGAAGTCTGCTGCCGGAAGCCGGGTTCCGGCAGCAGGCGGTTCCGATTCAGTATGAACTGGAACAGAACGATGCTTCCCAACGCCCCAAACAGCAGCGCGTGGGGGAAATGCTCCGCGTTATACACCGTATTCACGTCGGTGTTCGGCAGTACCCCTGTCTCCTCATATACCTTGATCAGGTCGGGCATAATGAACAGGTACATCGCAAACCCTTGGATTACAAAGGTGTAGAGGAGCGGCGGCAGGAGGGATCGGAAGAAGGTCGCAACCTTCGACGGGGGAGGGATGAAGGAATCCATCTTTATGCCTCCGAAATCTCCGTAATCATCAATACTATGAACGGAGGGTTATATCGATCTTAGCGAGTTTAGCGAGAATCTTTTCAATCGCTCCGTCGGCTTCGCCGTCCGTCATGGTACGGTCGGGCGCGCGGAAGATGAGACGGTAGGCGAGGCTCCGGTGACCCTCGGGGATATTCTGTCCCGTGTAAACATCAAACAAAACGCACTCGGCCAGCAAACTCCCCCCGGCTTTGCGGATGACCGTGCGGATGTCGGCCGCTGCCGTCTCCTTCGGACAGATAAGGGCCAAGTCCCGTGAGACTGCGGGATATTTGGGGATTTGCCTAAACCGCGCTTCTGCGCCGAGGGCAACCAGCGTTTCGGCATCCAGTTCACAGACGGCGCCACCGGACGGGTAGCCCAGCTCGGGGTGCAGTTCGCCGATGACGCCGATCTTCTGCCCGCCGAGAGACACCTCGGCACATCGCCCCGGGTGGAAAGCCGGCTCACTGGCCCGGGTAAAGTCGGGGGGGCGGCGGACGAAGCGCGCAATCAGTTCCTCCACGGCTCCTTTGAGGGTGAAGTAACCCATCCCGCCTCCAAAACCGCCTAAAATCAGGTTGAACGGTTCCTCCGGCAAGCGGGACCCGCTATCTTTATAGATATTGCTCAGTTCGTACAGCCAGACCTGTTGGTTCCGGACGTTGTTACCCAACGCTTTCAGGAACGACGGGAGGAGGGCCGTCCGCATCATGCTGTGTTCCTCGCCCAGCGGGTTGCGGATTGTCCGCGCGTTATCTACGGGGATCCGCGCGGCGTCAAAATCCGCCGGACCGACGAAGGAGTAGGTCAGCGCCTCATAAAAACCCAACGAGACGCAGATATGGTGCAGACGGGCGCGGGCGCTCTGCTTCGGGGTCAGCCAACCTTGGTTTTTCGAGGGCGGCAGGATGGACGGAATCCTGTCGTAGCCGTGGAGCCGGGCCGCCTCTTCCGCAAGATCCTGCCATAGGGCGACATCCCGCCGCCACGAGGGGACGAGCGCTGTTCCGTCGGCAATCCGGAACCCGACCGATTCCAGCAGACCGTGGAGGTCCGGGATCTCGACACCAAGGAAATTCTCGATTGTCTTTTGTTCAAAGGGAATCGCGATTGGATCCTCGGACACCGCGTTGATGTCGGAGACTCCCGGGACGACCTCCCCGGCGCTCAATTCCTCCACCAATTGACAGGCCCGCTCCAACGCGGTGACGGTTGCCGACGGGTCCAGCCCTTTTTCGAACCGGGAGGAAGCGTCGGTCCGCATCGCGAGCGCCAGCGCGGTCTTCCGTACCGAGGGTCCGTTGAAGTTTGCGGACTCAAAGACAATGGCTGTGGTTTTTTCCGTAATCTCGCTTGCTGCGCCGCCCATCACGCCGGCGACCGCCGTGGCGTCGCGCTCGTCGGCGATCACCAACATCGAGGGGTTCAGCGCTCGGCCCCGTCCGTCCAGCGTCTCCAGTACCTCGCCGTCTTTCGCGCGGCGGATCACCAGCTTGCGGCCCTTGACACAGGCGAGGTCGAATGCGTGCATCGGCTGCCCCGTCTCCAGCATCACGTAATTTGTGATGTCCACGATGTTATTGATCGGGCGCACTCCGCAAGCCCGAAGCCGCCGCCTCATCCAGAGAGGGGACGGCCCGATCTTAACATTCCGCACAATCCGCGCGGCATAACGCGGGCACAGCCCGCTCTCCTCCACAACCACTTCCAGCGGGGGCTGGGCGCTGTCCGGACAAGCCGCCGGGGTTTGTCCGTTCAAAGCCCGGCACGCCTCGGGGCCGATTGTCCCGGCGGCGTACAATGCGGCGGCGGCTTCCCGCGCCAGTCCGATAACCGACAGGCAGTCGGGGCGGTTGTTGGTGATCTCAAACTCGATCACGGTGTCTTTCAGCATCAGCGCCTCTGCGGCGTCAGCACCGATTGTAAATGAGTCGTCAAGGATCAGGATGCCGTCGACATCCGCTCCCGGCTGATCCAAGCCGTCGATCCCCAATTCCTCGCCCGAGCAGAGCATCCCCTGCGACTCCAGCCCTCGCATTTTTCCGGTCTTGATCTTCTTCCCGCCCGGGAGGAACGCGCCATCCAGCGCGGCGGGGATCACCGCGCCGGCGAAGACGTTGGTCGCGCCGGTGATGATTTGCCTCGGGCTGCCGTCGCCGACATCCACCGAGCAGACAAAGAGCCGGTCCGCCTCGGGATGCTTGTCAATCGTCAGCACCTTCCCGATCACGACGCCGGAGATTTCGCCGCCGAGACCGGTGACCGTC
>JAISVO010000096.1 GCA_031271525.1 Oscillospiraceae bacterium | reverse complement strand
AGTGTAAACTCTGGGGGGGCGCGGCTGTGAAGATCATGGATTCCTCGGTGATCTGTCACCCGAAAGTGGTCGCCTTCTTGGAGGAAGCAGCGGACAAAGAAAAGATCCCGCATCAGCGGGAAGTTTTGATTAGGGGCGGCACCGATGCGGGCGCGATTCAGATCGCCCGAGCGGGGGTATACACCGGCGCGGTTTCGATCCCGACGCGGTACATCCATAATCCCTTGGAAATCTGCGCGATTGAGGATGTCGAGGCGTGCGTAAAATTGATTCGCGCCGCCTGCGGGATCAAGCTTTGAGGACCTTCCTCGAAAAGCACAAAACTATCCTGCTCTATTTATTCGTCGGGTGTTTAACCACCCTCGTCAATTATATTCTCCTTTTCGTCTTCCTCCGGGTGTTCGGGCAGGAGATTGACGTTTTGTCGATGTTCTCGGGGGAGAGCGAAGATGTCTTTGTCTTCAACCTCGCGAACACCCTTGCCGTAGTCGGCGCGGTGATCTTCGCCTACCTCACCAATAAGTTTATAGTATTTGCCAGCAGAACCGAGACGAAGCGGGCGTTTTGGCGGGAACTCGCCGCCTTCTTCGCCTCGCGCGGGCTGACGATGCTCTTTGAAATCGCCGCCTGCGCCTTCCTCGTCTCGGTTCTGCGCTTTCCGGAGATGCCCTCTAAACTGGTTGTCACGATTGTGGTCATTCTGCTGAACTATCTCTTGTCCTCCAAATTCGTCTTTAAGAAGTAGCACGGGCGAAGTTCGAATCGCCCCTATACCTCCGCGATAACCTCGATTTCGACCAGAACGCCCCGGGGCAGCGCCTTGGCGGCGACGCAGGAGCGCGCCGGTTTACCGGTGAACGCCGCCGCGTAGACCTCGTTGAAGTCCGCGAAATCGTTCATGTCGGCTAGGAAGCACAGGCTCTTGACAACCCTTTCGATGCCGCTCCCCCCCTCCGTGAGGACCGCCTTGAGGTTTTCGATTACCTGCGCGGTCTGCTCCTTGATCCCTCCGGGCACCACTTCGCCGGTTGCCGGGGAGAGGGGGATCTGCCCCGAGGTGAAAAGCAGACTTCCCGTGATAACCGCCTGCGAGTAAGGTCCGATGGCGGCGGGTGCCGCGTCCGTGTATACTGTCTTCATCCGCAGAAAAACTCCTTTCTTATGATACACTGTAGCCCTTAGCCAGCAATGTGTTGATGACATTTTGGACGTGTTCGTGGTTTCGGGTCTCCATCTCGACCTCGACGGCTGTCTGCCCGATTTCGAGGCCGCCTATCAGCCGGTCGTGGGAAACCGAGAGGATGTTGACCCCTTGCTGTGCGAGGAGTTCCAAGAGTTTTGAGAGGTGGCCCGGACGGTCGGGGACGGCGGTCTTCAAGCGGGTGCGACGCCCAGCGCTCATCAGCGCCCGATCGATGATCCGCTCCAGCGCGTTAACGTCAATGTTGCCGCCCGAAACCACCGCGACAGCGGGGGTCAGCAGCTCCGCGTGATTCATCAGCGCGGCAAGGGCGATAATCCCCGCGCCTTCGGCGACCATTTTCATCCTCTCCAGCGCGCTTAGGATGGCGGTTGCGATTTCGTCCTCGGTCACTGTGATGATCCCGTCCAGATACTTACGGCAGAGGGAATACGTCAGGGTTCCGGGGGCGGATACCGCGACGCCGTCGGCGATAGTGTGGCACTGCGTCAGCCGAATCGGTTCGGCATTTTGGAAGGACTTTAGCATCGAAGCGGCGTTGACCGGCTCGACGCCAATCACCTTGATATGGGGGTTTTGCTCCTTGATAGCAAGCGCCACCCCGGCGGCGAGCCCTCCTCCGCCGATGGGCACCGCCACCGTCTTGACCTCGGGGAGGTCCTCCAGAATTTCCAGACCCACCGTACCCTGCCCCGCGATGACATACGGATCCTCAAAAGCGTGGATAAAGACCGATCCCCGCTCCTTTTGGAGCGCTAGCGCGACTTCCAACGACTCGTTGAAGGACGCGCCGCTTAGGATCACCTCGGCGCCGTACGCCTTCGTCGCCTCGATCTTTGATAAAGGAGCGCCGATCGGCATGACGACGGCCGCCTGTATACCGAGTTTTCCGGCCGCCAGCGCGACCCCTTGGGCGTGGTTGCCAGCGGAGGCGCAAATGACGCCGGATTTCTTCTCCTCATTGGTGAGAAGCCGGATCCGGTTATACGCTCCCCGTACCTTGAACGATCCGGTGCGCTGAAGATTCTCCGCCTTGACAAGCACTTCCCGTCTGCCGAAGACGGATGCCGACGCGGGGTGCAGGTCGGTCCGGCGGGCAAAGCTCCGGATCGCCGTCTGCGCCTCTAAGATATGGGCCAGCGTCACTGTTTGCGGTTCCATACAATCTCTCCTTTGTCTGGATGTCAGTATACCACAATCTTTTGCGGAGTAAATATTAAGATTCTGTGAACCTATCCGGCTTCTTGACATAGGGGATAAAAAACGGTATAATGTTCCCCATCTTCCCTACTAAACAAAGGAGGGCAACCGATTGACAATCCGGCTGCTGGGCACGGGGCGGTGTATGCCCCCGACGGTACTCAAAAACAGTGAATTCGTAAAAACTTTAGATACCAGTGACGAGTGGATTGTGAAACGGACCGGCATCCGTGAAAGAAGAATCGCAAAAAACGAGACCCTTCTGGACATCGCACTGGGTGCCGCGCGAAAAGCCATCGAAAATGCGCCCAAGCGGAACGGTGAAGACTTTCCGGTTGACGCTGTAATCGCCACCTCGGCGACGCAGGAGTACCATTTTCCCCCGCTCGCTTGCCAAATCGGCACGGCGCTGGGGCTGGACGGTCCTTTCTGCATGGATGTGGGCGCGACCTGCTCGGGGTTTATATACGGCCTCGATGCCGCGGCGCACTATCTCAACGCCGGGAGCGCCGAGCGGGTGTTGGTGGTTTCCGCCGAAAAACTGTCCGCGCTGACCGACTATACCGACCGGGCGACTTGTATCCTCTTCGGGGACGGCGCGGCGGCGGCGGTTGTCTCCAAAGGGGACAAACCCTATACCTCCCACCTCGGCTGCGCGCCCGACACCGAAAACTGCTTGTATGCCCGGGCGGGCGAGAAGCTTGTGATGAAGGGCAGCGGAGTGTATAAATTCGCCGTGACCGTTGCTCCCAAGGCGGTGGAAGCCGTTATGAAGAAGGCGTCCCTCACCCCCGGCGATATCGATTGGTTTATCCTGCACCAAGCGAATATCCGGATCATTGAGAGCGTGATCGACCGGCTCCAGCTCGATCCCGCCAAAGTGCCAATTACACTGGATCACTACGCAAACCCCTCCAGTGCGACAATTCCGCTGACACTGGATCTCATGCGGGAAGACGGGCGACTGAAGCCGGGTCAGAGGATTCTGATGCTGGGGTTTGGGGCCGGACTGACTTACGGCGCAAGTATAATGGAGGTATAAGCATTTGGTAACCGCGTTAACAGAGCTGTTGAATATCCGATACCCGATCATACAGGGCAGCATGGCATGGATCGCCGACGCAACCCTTAGCTCGGCGGTGGCAAACGCCGGAGGGCTTGGTTTGATTGCCGGAGGGAGCGCTCCGGTGGATTTTGTCCGCAGTGAATACCGTAAAGCGAGAAGCTTAGCCGGAGAGGGAAACCCCGTCGGGCTGAACATCATGCTGATGAGCCCGAACGCCGGCGATCTCGCGCGGCTTGTAATTGATGAGAAGATTCCGATTGTCACCACTGGCGCGGGAAGCCCGGGGGTCTATATGGAGGCGTGGAAAAAAGCCGGAGTCACCGTAATCCCGGTCGTCGCCTCGGTGGCGCTCGCTCTTCGGATGGAGCGGCTGGGCGCGGACGCCATCGTCTGCGAAGGATGTGAAGCGGGGGGGCATGTCGGCGAGCAGACGACGATGAGCCTTGTGCCGCAGGTGGCTGACGCCGTAAAGATCCCGGTCGTCGCGGCGGGCGGAATTGCCGACGGCCGAGGGGTCGCGGCGGCGTTTATGCTGGGCGCATCGGGGGTGCAGTGCGGTACCGTCTTCCTCAC
>JAISVO010000081.1 GCA_031271525.1 Oscillospiraceae bacterium | reverse complement strand
ATGGAAAAAGCTCCTCTTCTTTTTGGTGCTTCTGACAGTGCTTGTGCCGCCGCAGGTGATCATCACCCCGTCCTTCCTGACTTTCAGGACACTGGGGCTGGTCAACAACCCGCTGGCGTTCTACCTTCCGGCGCTTCTCGGGTCAGGACTGAAAGGAGGGTTGTTTATCTTCATCTTCCGGCACTTCTTCCGGGGGCTGCCAAAGGAACTGGAAGAAGCGGCCGCGATCGACGGGTGCGGGTTTATGCACTGCTTCCTGCGTATCGTAATACCCAACGCGGGCGCCGTATTTCTGATGGCGGTGATCCTCTCCTTTATCTGGTATTGGAACGACTACTACATGGGTTCCATGTACATGCGGAACGTCAACACCGTGACGCTGGCGCTGGAGAGACTCCCGGCGGCGTCCCAGTCGATGACCGGCGACATCGCCTATGACCCCTTCAAGGTCGTCACCCTGATGCAGGCAGGAAGCCTCCTGACCATCGTCCCGCCGCTGCTCGCCTACCTCTTCCTGCAGCGCAAGTTCGTTCAGGGCGTACAGCGCTCGGGCATAGTCGGCTGACGGACAGTTAAAAATGAACAGTTTTCACAAGGAGGAAATCCCATGAAAAACGCGAAATACTTACTGGCGATCCTTTTGGCGCTGGCTCTGGCGCTCTCCTGCGCCGGGTGCGAATCAACGCCGGCGGCGACCCCCGTATCGCCGGACGGTGCGGATCTCGCGCCGACCCCGCCGGACAACACCGAGGAAAGCACTGAGGGAATCCCCCCCCCCACAGCGAATTTAGAGGTCGTGCTGCCGGACATTGAGGTGACCAATCCCACCCTGAAGGTGCTGGCGCACGACGGGCTTCCGATTACCGCCTCAATGCAGATGCTCGCCGACGCCTACGGCTTGACTGATGTGCAGCTTGATCTGGTCAACCCCTCCGAGAAGCAGACCACCCTGCAAAACGCCGTGATGTCGGGCGATTCATACGACATCTACTGGGATGATTTTCTCGTCCCGCTGATTAAAGAGGGCTTTGTCCAGAAGATCGACGTAGATATGGATTCCGGGCTGTGGGCACCCGCCAAGAAGACCAACGAGCAGTTTTTATGGAACAACGAGCGGTATTACTTGATGCCGGGGACCGCCCGCCAATCCATTGTCTACTACAACAAGGACATGCTCGATGAAGCGGGGCTGGAGTACCCTACCGACCTGTTTGACCGGGGAGAATGGGATTGGAACAAGATGTTGGAGCTAGCGAACGACTTGACGGTGGACGCCAACAACGACGGGGTCCCCGAGCAGTACGGCTTGGGCTTCGACGAGCCGGAGCACATCCTGTACACTACCGGTAAGCATCTCGTCACCTTCTCCAATGGCACGGCGATCAATAACCTACTCAGCCCGGAGATGGCGCGTGCCGTGGAGTTCAGCGCGGAGATGATCGGAAGCAAAACGGTGATTCCGTCCAACGCCCGTCAGTCGTTCGGCGAGAGTATGGTCGCGATGGTCATTGGGCACCGCTGGTACGCGAACGGCTATGCCAAGCTGATCGTCAATAACAGCGTGGGCGTCGCGCCGCTGCCCCGCGACCCGCTGGCGGACGGGCACTATACGGCGGAGGAGGGCGGCGGCTACTATATTCCGAAGAGCGCGCCAAACCTCCCCGGGGCGCTCGCTGCCTGCAACGTCTTCCGGATGGTTTTGAGCGATAAGGACTATGGCAAGGACGTCATCAAAAGCAATATTGACAACTTTATCTGGTCCAAGAGTATGCAGGCGGAATTTGAGAAGAATCTTCTGCTGGACGGCGGCGTCATGGCAAACTGGTTTGCGTTCGACTTGGGGGTCTTCTGGAACGACTTTTTCTACCGCCCCGCCTCGGGGGAACCGTGGGAGACGATCGCGGCGGAGATTTCGCCCCAGATTGACGCCCGAATCGCGGACATGTACTCGGCTGACTAGCTTCGAAAAACACCTGTTTTTCGTCGACATAGTAAAAAAACTTTAGGAGGAAAACTTATGAAGCGCGTAAAATCGGTCTTGACGCTCGCAATGGCAGTTCTGCTGGCATCATCCCTGTTATGTCTCCCAGCTCTGGCGGAAACAGTTCTTTTGGAGAAGGCTGGCGGAGACGGAATCTTCCTGTCCGACCTTGAGTGGAAGAGCTGGTATATGTTCCAGTCTTCCTCCGACAACCCCGATTCCCCCTACGCGCCGTCCTTCGACGTTCAGGAGAACGGTATCACCCCGATTACCATCTCAGGCATTAGCTACGCGAAGGGGCTTCGCTACCACCCGGACGAGCTGCAGGCGGGTAACGACTATTCGTGGTGCGACATCGTCTACGACGTGGGAAGCCTTGGCAAGACCCGTTTTTACGCCGTCGTCGGTAAGGACAGCGTCGGCGCCCACAACGGTAATATCCAGTTCCAAGTCATCGGCGACGGCAATGTCATTTTGGAGTCCCCGATCCTCGGCCCGATGGAGTCGTATGTGATGGACTGCGACATTACGGGTATTTCGGAAATCACCCTCCGCGCGAATGACGGCGGCGACGGCATTACAGACGACTCCTGCGCTTGGGCGGACGCGCAGGTCTACTCCACAAACCGCTCGATCCCGCAGCGTACCGCCGAGGAGCTGGCTGACGGCGTCTACATCTCCGACCTTGAGTGGAAGAGCTGGACGATGTTCGGTCCGTCTTCCTCAGACAACGCGGAATCCCCCTATGCTCCGTCTGTCGACACAGAGGAGAACGGGACCCCGATCGTCATCGGCGGCGTACACTACCCGAAGGGTCTTCGCACCCATCCCGACAATCCTGCTGCGGAAGGGGAGCAGGGGATCGCGGACTTCGTCTATGACATCGGCGGCCTATATTACACCCGTTTCCGCGCGGTGGTCGGCAAAGACTCGGTGGGAAGCGTCGGCCACAACATTCAGTTCCAAGTGTTCGGCGACGGCGAGCTGCTGTATGAGACCCCGGTGTTGGACGCTCGCGTGGGCCACGCCATCGACGTTGACGTAACCGGTATTCAAGAGCTAACCCTCCGCGCTTCGGACGGCGGCGACGGTATTCCCGACGACTCCTGCGCTTGGGGCAACCCTCGCCTTACCGATATAGACGAAGACGCGGCTGCCGCAGCTGCGGAGCCAGAACCCGAACCGGCGCCCGAAACTCCGGAAGAGCCGGAACAACCGGAAGAACCGGCGCCCTCACCTGCGGCTGATCCGGTTGAGCCCTCGGTCGCGCCGGAACCGCCCGCATCCGAACCCGCCGATGACGGCGGTCTGCCCGGCGGCGCGATTGCTGCGATTATCATCGGCGTGATTGTCGTTGTCGCGGTTGTCGTCGCACTGGTAATTAAAAAGAAGAAGAAGTAAAGGACAAAATCCCCTGTGGGCGGCGCAAGCCGCCCACAGGGACGGGAGGACAGCGCTGATGAACAGAATGGTTGACCTAAACGGGGCTTGGAGCCTTGCCGTTCTGCCCGACGCGGAGTTTCGGCGTTTGGGCGGAGCCGCCGGAGTTCTGGAAGATCTGCGATCGGAGCGGACCGAGACGATCCAAGCATCGGTACCCGGAAACTTTGAGCTGGACTTGGTTGCCGCAGGAAAACTCGCCGATCCGTTTTACGGGGAGAATGTGCTGGCGCTGAAGGAATACGACGATTGCCATCTCTTCTACTGCCGGAGGGTTTCATATGCCGCTGGGACAAAGGAAGAGCCATTTCTGGTATTCGAGGGCATCGACACCTATGCAGACATCTACTTAGACGGGGTTT
>JAISVO010000013.1 GCA_031271525.1 Oscillospiraceae bacterium | reverse complement strand
ATTGTAATCATTGTAAGATATGGATACATTGTAATCGAATCATCGTTGGTCAACCTGTCAATAGAAGCCACCACAGCGTTCAGGGTAAGAGTATTTACTTTTCAAGAGGGAGAGATTATAGTAAACTAAAACTGGTGATGAGGAATTTGCTGCGGAGAAGACCTCGATGATATGGATGACTTCGGTAAAGACCAAAAAGGGGGGTACGCAGATTTCTGGAACTGCCCAACGGGATACCGGGTGATGACATGTTCCGCTATAAGGGCATGCCGGAGAATGACCACGGACGTATCCAAACATGTGAAATCCTTAAGGCATCAGTCTATTGGTGAGGGCGCAAAGAAGAGTGGACTGACTTTCACACAATTATCCGATACCGTTGCACACGTGAAGTTGACAGAGTAAAAATGATGTCAGTCTGGAATTATTAAGGAGGTTCCCACATGAAAACTATACCACTTGGCACAACGGGACTGCAGATCCCGCCCATCGCGGTCGGCTGTATGCGGATCGGCGGGATGCCGAAGAGCGATGCCGAGCATTTCCTGCGCGGCGCTATCGAACTGGGCGCGAACTTCTTTGACCATGCGGACATCTACGGCGGCGGTACCTGCGAAACTGTCTTTGCCGAAGCCCTAGACATGAACCCCGGCCTTCGGGATACGGTCCTTCTCCAGAGCAAATGCGGCATCCGCCCCGGCGTCGCTTTCGATTTCAGCAAACAACATATCTTAAACGCGACAGACGGTATCCTAAAGCGCTTGAAAACTGACTATCTGGACGTTTTGCTCCTTCACCGCCCGGACGCGCTCGCGGAACCCGAGGAAATCGCTTCGGCATTCGACACCCTGCAGGCAAGCGGAAAAGTCCGGCATTTCGGTGTCAGCAACCAAAACCCGGCGCAGATCCGGCTCCTGCAAAAGTACGTCAAGCAGCCGATTGCGGCTAACCAGCTCCAGCTGAGCATCACCAACGCGACTATGATCTCCCAAGGGCTTCACGTCAACATGCAGGACGGTGACGCGCTCAACCGCGACGGCGGCGTACTGGACTTCTGCCGTCTCCACGACATCACAATTCAGCCTTGGTCGCCCTTCCAATACGGATTCTTCGAAGGGGTTTTCCTTGGGAATACCGAAAAATTCCCGGCGTTGAACCGGACGATCGATACCCTCGCTCAAGCGTACGGCGTGAGCAACACCACGATTGCCTTCGCGTGGCTCCTCCGCCACCCGGCGAAAATGCAGCCGGTCACCGGAACCACCAACCTCCGGCGCTTGGCCGACTGCGTCAAGGCGACCGAAATAACCCTCACCCGCGAGGAATGGTACCAAATCTACCTATCCGCCGGAAACACGCTTCCTTAACATATCGGAACACGCCGTAGGGGCGGCCTGCGGTGTACACAGTGGCCCCTACACACCGATCACCGACAGAATGATTTCCCGCCTGACAGGCGGGGTTTCACCGAAGGAAAAAGCGCTTTGCAGGGCTTCTTGCGCCGCCGGAAGCCGTGTTTTATCCGAGGTGTGCAGAGTAACCAACACAGACCCGGCGGTAACGAAACCGCCGGGTTTTACGTGCAGCACGAGTCCGGCGGCGTGGTCGATCCTGTCTCCCGCGCATTCCCGCCCCGCGCCGAGCAGCAAAGCGGCCCGCCCGCACGCCTCGGCATCGATCCGGGTGAGGAACCCTCCGGTTTGCGCGTAAAAGGGAACGGTCAGCGGCGCTGCGGGTAGCTTTGCCGTATCAGCCAGCGCCGAGGCATCGCCTCCTTGGGCCTGCACCGTACAGCAGAGCTTTTCAAACGCTCGGCCGCTTGTCAGCGCGTCGGACGCTAAGCCCCGGCAGGTCTCTATATCCGAACCCGCGCCGCCGAGCAGCAACATATAGGCCGCGAGCTCCAAGCAAATTTCGGTCAAGTCGTCCGGCCCCCGCCCCCGAAGGGTTTCGACGGCTTCAATCACCTCCAGAGCGTTACCGACGGCACCCCCCAAAGGGCTGTCCATATTGGTAACCAGCGCCGCGACCCGCCGTCCGGCGCGATCCCCGATGTCAACCATCGTCCTCGCGAGGGCGATCGCGTCCTCTTCGGTCTTCATAAACGCGCCGCTGCCCGCTTTGACATCCAAAAGGATCGTGTCCGCGCCGGTAGCCAGCTTTTTGCTCATCACCGACGCCGCGATCAGCGGGATCGAGTCCACCGTCGCGGTGACATCCCGCAGGGCGTACAGCTTCTTGTCCGCCGGCGCGATGTTGCTGGACTGGGTGATGTTTGCGTACCCCGCCATGCGGACAATTTCTAAAAAATCCTCCGGGCTGAAGGTTGTCTTCAGCCCGGGAATGGATTCCAATTTGTCGGCGGTTCCGCCGGTGTGACCCAGCCCCCGCCCGCTCATCTTCGCCACCGGCATCCCGCAGGACGCGACAATGGGGCAGACAACCAAGCTTGTTTTGTCGCCCACGCCGCCGGTGCTGTGCTTATCGACCTTCACCCCCGGAATGCCGGACAGGTCAATCGTGTCGCCCGAAGCGGCCATCGCGGTTGTCAGGTCCGCAGTCTCCCGTCCGTCCATCCCCCGAAGGCAAATAGCCATCAGGAGCGCCGCCGCTTGGCAGTCCGGTATCTCCCCCGCGGTAAAACCGCCGACGAAGAACCCGATTTCCTCCCATGTCAGTGCAAGCCCCTTTTTTTTCTTCTCAATGATGTCGGTCATCCGCATAGCTACGCGTTCTCCTCCGGCGCCTGTACCTCCGCCGGGCCGCCCAAAAATTCGGGGAGCTTCATCCCGGTCATCTCCAGCAGGTCGTTGATCGGCGGGAGGGATTTCATCAGCCCGGAGAGGAACCCGGCGGTGGAGGAATTCCCGCTGCCCGCGCCGTCCCAGACGGTGACCTTGTCGATCTTAATGCCCGAAATGGCGTCCACTTGTATCCGGAGCAACTCCTCCATCTTGTCAGCGAGCATCAGGCGCAGGGCGTCGCCCGCGTCGCCGCCGGCGGCGCTCACCACTTGGGCGAGGCCTGAAGCCTGACGGGTCAGCATCTCCTGCAAACCTCGGGCTTCCGCTTCCATCCGTAAATAGATGGCGTCAGCTTCACCCCGGGCGATACGCCGCGCCTGTTCGGCTTCGGCTTCCGCTTTCAGCTCGACCTCGCGCTTGTCTATCTCCGCCTTGACGATGATGTTTGCCTCCAATGTCGCGCGGTCACGCTCGGCGCGGGTGATTTCCGCTTCCTTCTCGGCTGTGTAGGACTCCTCCAAAGCTTTCGCCGCTTGAATCTTCTCGGCGGCCGACGCGATCTTCTCGGCTTCCGCCTCCTTCTCGCGCCGGAGAGCGTTGGACTGGGCAATTGCCACCTGCGCTTGGTTTTCACCGTCAATGGCGCTGGACTCGGCCGCAGCCACTTGGATACGCTGGTCGCGCCGGGCGTTCGCCTCGCCGATCGAACCGTCGCGGTCCTTCTCGGCGACCGACTTTTTCGCGTCGTTGATTGCCTTCGCCGCCGCTTCCTTGCCCAAAGCAAGAATGTAGCCCGACTCGTCGGTGATGTCGGTGACGTTGACGTTGATCAGGCGAAGCCCGATCTTCTTCAGCTCAGTTTCGACGTTCCGCGAGACTTGCTCAAGGAACTTGTCGCGGTCCGTGTTGATCTCCTCGATGTCCATCGTTGCGATGATCAGGCGGAGCTGCCCGAGGATGATGTCCTTGGCAAGCTCTTGGATCTCCGAGAGGGTCAGGCCCAACAGACGTTCGGCGGCGTTGACCATCACGCTTTGTTCGGTGGAGATACCCACCGTAAACCGACTGGGTACGTCGATCCGGATATTCTGGCGGGAGAGGGTGTTTTTCAGGTCGACCGAGATCGACATCGGCGTCAGGTCGAGGTACTGAAACGCTTGAATCACCGGCCAGACGAAGGACGCGCCGCCGTGGATGCAGATGGCGGAACGCGCCGTACCATCTTTGTTGCTCCCAACCTTACCATAGATCACCATGATTTTATCCGAAGGGCATTTGCGGAAGCGGGACAGGATGAGTACCATGATCGAGAAAACCAGAACTACCGCGACGACAATGAGAATCAGGAATTCCACCGGCATGAGAGGTTCCTCCTTTTATTTTATTTTCTTCTAAAACATCTTTCGGGTGACCAACAGGGTGTCCTGATTGCTAACGCCGACGACGGTCACCTCTTCGCCCGGCAGCAGGTCGCTTTTTTCCTCTGTGACGGCATCCACCTCGCTGAATTTCCCTTGCAGTACCATCGTGATTTTCCCGGGGGCGCTCCGATCCGCCGGAATCCGTATGTACACGCTGCCGCTGCGGCCCAAGGCGTTGCGAATATCGGTGTTGCCGCGTTGCTGGAGTCTCATTGCGAGGACGAAGGCATATGCGGTGAGGAGCATCGACGCTCCGCCCGCGAGGAACGCCACCGTCAGTGACAGGACGGGATGAAAGCCGCTGCGAAGCATCGCGAGACCCAACCAGCCAAAGACGGTAAAGAATGCGATAAACCCGCGCACCGTGAAGACTGCGAGACCCGGGTCTCCGCTCATCTCGGCGAGCGCCATGTCGGCGGCGTCCATATCGTGCGCCGAGACATCAAAGGAAGCGTCGGCGCCTATGTCCAAATCGGCGTCGATCCCATCCGAGATCTCACCGGAACTGCTGAATGAGCCGTCCCCACCGTCCGAGCCAAGCCCGATCAGCAGGAGGATCGTCTGTATGAGCAGGATCACTGTCGCCGGAATCGCAAGAAGAGCCAGCACCTGCTCCAGAATCGTCAGGGATTCCCACCAAGCTATCATATCACAAAACCCTCCTTAATCATGCTTTACGACAAAACATCCGCGAGCCGCAGGCCGGCGCGGAACCGAAGCTTCGCCGACTGGGCGGCGAGATAGAATACGACAAGCGCGGGGACCGTCTTGCCGCAGCCCTTCCGGGCGGCGTCTCCTGCGAGCCGGTAGAGGGCGTCGTCCTGCTGGGACGGGGCGGCTTCTGCGGCTTCAGTGAACCGGAGGAAGGCGAGGTACAGCTCGCACTCGCCGATCGATTCGCTTGCCGCGTCGATCAGGGTCGCGACCCGGTCGATCCGCAGGGAGTCTTTGAGCAGGTTGATCAGCGCGATCCGGCAGAATTGGTTCTGGGTGTATTTTTTCGCGACGGGGGGCGGGCAGAACCCGCGCCGTACCCAATTCTGCACCATGTATTGGTCAAGCCCCGTGAGCTGGCACACTTGGCTCAACACCAATCCGCCGGTGAGGAAGATCGACCCGAGCAGGGTTTCCGCCCCCGAAGGGGCGCACTCTATCGTCGTGCCGGGCAGTGTATACGACATCGGTGAACCACCTCCCTTGAAATGTTTATGTACTCTAAGATGATTCTATCACATTGTCGCGTGATTGTCAAGAGCTGTCGGAAAGTTTTTTCTTCCGTATGTAAAAGCGGGTGGGTGAAATCCTCGATGGATTTTTTGGGAAGGCTGTGCTATACTGGTATGCGAAGCCGCCTTTTTGCTGAATGACACAATTATGTTAAAAATCCGAAGTTTTTCGGAGAGGGGGAGACGGATCATGAATCACAAAGGCACAGTCACACTTGAAACCGAGCGGCTTGTTCTGCGGCGATTCAAAGCCGACGACACAGACGCGATGTTCCGAAACTGGGCTGTCAAAAATTCCGATATTGCAAAGTACCTCGAATGGAACGGCAGTACATTCATCACAATCGAAAATTGGATTGCCTCTTATGAAAAACCCAATTCATATAACTGGGCGATCGTGTTGAAGGAAGCGGGCGAGCCTATCGGTTACATAAATGCCCACGATATAGATGATTTGCGGAACATGCTTGAAATAGGCTATGCGATAGGAGAATCATTCTGGCATAAGGGCATTGTGACCGAAGCTGCGCGCAGGATCGTTGCGTTTTTCTTTGAGGACGTGAAGGTGAACAGAATTGCCGCAAAGCACAATTCAATAAACCCTCGTTCCGGCGGAGTTATGCTCAGTATCGGTATGTCTTTTGAGGGAACACTGAGACAAGCTTCTCAGACAGGATGCGACGTCCACTGCTACTCTATTCTTGCCAGCGAGTATCAAGAGAGCAAAGATGACCCTTTTGCCAAGCCGCGCAAAAACAACATCATCCTTTCCGGCGTCCCCCGCGCCGGCAAAACGACATTGTGCCGAATGCTGATGCGTTACGGGTATACACACATCAGCATGGACGCCATTATTGCGGGGTTTGAACAACACTACCCTGATTTGGGCATTAACACCTATCAAGACCTGTCCTCTTTGAATACAATGCGTGTAATCAGCAAGAAAATCGCGCCGTTTATCCGTGCGATGATCGAAAGCGAGTACAGCGGATACGAGGGCGAACGCGCGGCGTTTGATGTATACCAGCTGCTTCCGGAGGATTACGCGACCCATTTGGCATCCTTGAACTGTACGGCGCATTGGCTCGGGTCTTCCGACTGTACGCCGGGTGAACGGTATGACGTCCTAAAGGCGAACGATACCGAGCTGCACTATACCTTTTATAAGTCCGAAGCCGAGCTGCGCGAAGGGTGTGGCTACATTGTTGAGCAGAGTCGTCTGTTGAAGCAGCAATGCGTTACGTATGGGCTGCCGTACAGCGACACGACCTATAACCGCGAGATCGTTTTCAATTCAATTTTATCGGATTTTGTTAGGAGACGTTGACATGATAAACAAGTTCACCATCGGCGACCTGATGATCGACTGCGCCAAGGCCGAGCGCGCCCGCGATTTTTACGCCGATCTGATGGGGTGGGAGACAACAATCGCGTATGGTTGCCATGCGGTTAAAACCGATAACGGCTTGACGATCTTGTTCGCGGAAACGGATATTCCGTATACGCCTCCCGTGTGGCCGGAAGAACCGGGCAAACAGCAAAAACAGATGCACTTGGATTTTACGGTGGATAATGTACAGGCTGCCGTAGATGACGCTATCCGGCTTGGGGCAACAAAAGCGATTGCACAATATGGCGGTGAAAGCTGTGTCACCATGTTCGATACAGAGGGACATCCGTTTTGCATTTGTAAGCGGCTTCAAAATGAATCTGAATTTACTCTTTATTATGAAAAGATGAATTATGGCGCTATCCCTGATATTTCAATCAATATTGATTGCCGAAAAGCGGAAACGCTCCGCGGGTTTTATGCCCGGCTGACAGATTGGGATCAAGGTTTCCACCCAACAGCCCTAATTCCCGAAAACAGGATGGTCGTTCACTTTATGGAGGCCGACTTTGATTATATTTCACCCGTGTGGCCGGAAGAACCGGGCAAGCAGCAAAAGCAAATGCACTTCAACTTTCAGGTAGACGATTTATCCAACGCCGTGGAGGAAGCTATCCGCCTTGGCGCGAAAAAAGCCACCGTGCAGTACGGTGGCGGCCGCTTTGTTTCTTTGCTTGATATAGACGGACATCCGTTCTGCCTGTGCGCCAGAGAATAAATGTGCTTGATGTTGTACGCGACATGGAGACGGTGTGCCAAATTACGCATTGCGAGGGGATTAAAGAATGGTACTATGGATAAACGGGGCGTTTGGTTCTGGGAAATCCAGCGCCGCCAATGAGGTATGCCGCATGTTACCGAAGGCTTATGTATACGACCCTGAACAAACCGGGTATTTTCTATGGGATATATTCCCTGCATCCATGAAAAGGAAAGGGAATTTTCAGCATATTCCGATTTGGCGTGAGATGAACTATAAAATACTAAAGCACATTGACAGCCATTACAACGGGGTTATTGTCGCGCCACAAACTATCTACGTGAAACAATACTATGATGAAATTATCGGTAAGCTCGTTGCGGACAAGGTTGACGTCAAGCATTTCATTTTGTCTGCGTCAAGGCAGACAATTGTCAGCCGTCTTGCAAGCAGGGGGGAAGACGAGAAAGGGTGGGCAGGGCAGCATATTGAGCAATGCTTGACTGCGTTTGATACAGATATTACAGAGGAAAAGATAGACACGGATGGAAAGAGCGTGACAGAAATCGCATACGAAATGGCGATAAGGATCAGGGAAAGTTCCTTAGGACATAAATGTTCCTCCATGCGTCAAATTGGGTCAGCAGAGTCGATATATTCCGGGAGTGTTTTTTGCTAGACCCGTTGACAGATTTCCCTAGCACATAGCCGCAGAGCAATACGCCATCCTCGGCGCGAAATTGCGCGGCGGCGGGTGTAATTTTCATCATATAGAATACAT
>JAISVO010000079.1 GCA_031271525.1 Oscillospiraceae bacterium | reverse complement strand
GCGAGGATTATATCGCCCAGCATCGCAAATGACGCTGTGACGCCGCCGGTTGTCGGGTCGGTCAGCACGGTGATGTAGAGCAGCCCCTTAGCGCTGTGGCGTCCCACGGCGGCGCTTACCTTCGCCATCTGCATCAGGGACAGGATCCCCTCCTGCATCCGCGCCCCGCCGGACGCTGTGAACAGGACAACCGGAAGACGGCGTTCGGTCGCGTTTTCAAACAGACGGGTTAGCCGCTCGCCGAGGGCGGAGCCCATCGAGCCCATCATAAACCTTGTGTCCATCGCGCCGATCATACAGGGAAAGCCTCCGACCGTTCCTTCGCCGGTCAGGACGGCGTCGTTTAAGCCATGCTTCACCCGCAGGGCGGCTGTCTTTTCTGAGTACCCCTCGAACCCGAGCGGGTTGACCGAGCGTATCCCCGCGTCGTGCTCGATAAAACTCCCCGGGTCGCATACGGCGCGGAGGCGTTCAGGCGCGGTCAGCCGCGCCCCCTGTACGGGGACGTTTCTCTTGCGGTCAAGCTTCGGCTGGGGCGGCTGCGGCGGTTCACCGTTCGGCGCGGCGACGACGCCTTCTTGGTTCGTGATCGAGATGTACCGGGCTTTTTTGAACAGATCCACCAGCATGGCTAAAACATCTCCTCAACTGTGTCTACCGAATAATCCCCGTCGCGGAATGCATCCAAACCCAACAGACGCAGATGGAAATCGCAGTTGGTCACAATGCCGTCCACCAAAAATTCCGCCATTGCGCGTTTCATCCGGGTCAGCGCCCCTGTGCGGTCGTGGGCGTGCACGATCAGCTTGGCGAGGAGCGAGTCATAGTAAGGCGGCACGGTGTAACCCTGATAGATCGCCGAATCCACACGCACTCCGGGTCCTCCCGGCACATGCAGACCTTGGATCGTCCCCGGACGAGGGGCAAAGCCGTGATCCGGATCCTCGGCGTTGACGCGGCACTCCATCGCGTGGCCCCGCAAGACAATGTCCTCTTGGCTGTACCCCAGCGGCGCGCCTAACGCGACACGTATCTGCTCACTCACCAAGTCAATACCGGTCACAAGCTCGGTCACCGGGTGTTCCACCTGAATCCGGGGGTTCATCTCCATGAAGTAGTACTGACCGTCGGCTGCGGCTAAGAATTCCACCGTGCCCACGCCGTAATATCCGGCGGCCTTCGCGAGCCGTACGGCGGCGTCCCCCATTTCGGCTCGTTTTTTGGGAGTCAAGAAGGGGCTTGGCGACTCTTCCAACAGCTTTTGATGCCGCCGCTGGAGGGAGCATTCCCGCTCAAACAGGTGGACGACGGTGCCGTGGCGGTCGCCCAGAATTTGAAACTCTATATGCCGAGGGCGCTGTATATACTTCTCCAAGTACAGCCGTCCGTCCCCGAAGAAGGACTGCGCCTCGGCTGACGCGGCGCTGAACGCGCTCGAAAGCTCGCTCATCCCATTCAGCAGGCGAATCCCCCGCCCGCCGCCACCGGCGGCAGCTTTCAGCATCAGCGGGAAGCCGATTTCTTTGGCTAGTTTCCGCGCTTCGTCCGCATTATTCAAAGTCCCGTTGGAGCCGGGGACGACCGGGACCCCGGCGTTCCTAGCGGTTTCGACGGCGCGGGCTTTGTCGCCCAGAAGCAAAAGCGCTTCGGGGGACGGGCCGATGAAGGTCAACCCATACTTCGCGCACTGTTCGGCAAACGCCGCGTTTTCGGAGAGGTATCCGTATCCCGGATGGATGGCGTCGGCACGGGACGCCAGAGCCGCGCTGATGATCCGATCGGTGTTGAGGTAGCTGTCCTTGGACGGCGCGGGGCCGATACAGACGGACTCGTCGGCAAGCTGGGTGTGCAGAGCGTCCCGGTCGGTTTCGGAGAAAACCGCCACACTGACGATCCCCATATCACGGCAGGCGCGGATGACCCGCACCGCGATTTCCCCTCGGTTAGCGATTAAAATTTTACCGAACATAACTCTCCTCAGCCGATGGCAAACGACACGGTCGCGGTCGCAGCCACCTTATCTCCGACAATCGCGGCACAGTCGGCAAATCCAAACCCCATTTTGGTCTTGCTCAAAGTTGCTTCCAAACGCAGGGTATCGCCCGGCAGCACTTTGCGGCGGATCCGGGCTTTTTCCACCCCGGTCATAAACCCGATTTTGCTTCCGTTTCCCGGCATCGAGAGGAGGGCGACCGCGCCGGTCTGCGCCAGCGCTTCAATAATCATCACGCCGGGCAGCACGGGAAGGTTTGGGAAATGCCCCCGGAAAAAGTCCTCTTCGCCCGTGATGCGCCAAATCCCCTTGGCACCGATCCCGGGGGTCAGTTCGGTGATCTCGTCAATCAGCAGGAAAGGGTCCCTGTGCGGCAGTATTTCTTTAATCTGTTCGCGGTTCAATATCATTTTGTCACCTTATTATTTTGTTTTAACCGAGAATAGAGGCTGACCAAACTCCACCATCGCGCCGTTCTCCGCCAAGACCGCCGTCACGATACCGTCCGATGTCGATTCAATTTCGTTGAAGAGCTTCATCGCCTCGATGATGCAGAGGGTGTCGCCTTTTTTTACCGTCTGTCCAACCTTCACAAACGGATCGGCTCCCGGCTCCGGGGAGACATAGAAGATTCCGACCAGCGGCGCGGTCACCTTCTCGCAGCCCGACTCAGCGACCGGCTGAACCGTCGGTACGGCTGGGGCCGTGACCGACAGCGCGGCGGCGGCGGGACTGTCCCGGAAGATTTCAATTTCAAGGTCACCCTGTTTGACCCGGATATGACCCGCGTCGGGGATTTTCGCAAGCGCCAGTTCCAGCATTTCTTGGATATTCATCCGTACTTAACCCGCCTTTCCCACCAGTATGGAAGCGTTATGCCCACCGAAGCCGAACGAATTGCTTAGCGCCGTGCGAAGCGCTGATTTCCGGGCGGCGTTCGGCACAACGTCAATATCGCACTCAGGATCAGGTTCTTGGTAACCCATTGTCGGGGGAAGGATACCGTCCCGAATCGCCAGCAGGGAGAAAGCGGTTTCGATCCCTCCGGCGGCTCCCAGCAGGTGTCCGGTCATCGACTTGGTCGAGCTGACCGGCGGCAAGTCCTTCGCAAAGGTCTTCTTCACCGCCAGAACCTCGGCTTTGTCTCCCGCCGGGGTGCTGGTGCCGTGCGCGTTCACATAGTCTACCGTCTCCAAACCCGCTTCGTCGAGCGCCATCCGCATCGCGGCTTCCGCGCCGTTCCCCTCCGGGTCGGGTCCCGTGATGTGGAACGCATCGGAGGTCGCACCGTAGCCCAACACCTCGCCGTATACCTTCGCTCCGCGCCGGACGGCGGATTCCTCGCTCTCCAGAAGAAGGATCCCCGCGCCTTCGCCGATGACAAAACCGTCCCGGCGCTTATCGAAGGGGATCGACGCGTTAAGCGGGTCGGTAGCTTCGCTGAGGGCCGTCATATTGGCGAACCCGGCGACAGCCATCGGCGTGATCGCGGCTTCCGCGCCTCCCGCGATGCAGAAGTCCAGCGCGCCGTATTTGATGTTCCGGAAGGCGTCGCCAAGAGCGTGGACGCCGGTGGCGCACGCCGATACCGGGGCGTAGGAGATCCCTTTCACGCCGTATTGGATTGAGATCAACCCGGCCGCCATGTTGGGGATCATCATCGGAACATAGAAGGGGGAAACCCGGGAAGCGCCCTTCTCCATCAGCACGGTATGCTGATCCTCATGGGTGCCGATCCCGCCTACCCCGCTGCCGACGATTACCCCAGCGCGGTAGGGGTCAGGGAAGTTCGTAAGCCCCGCGTCTTTCATCGCGAGCGCCGCCGCCGCGAGGGCGAAGTGGCAGTAACGGTCGTTCCGGCGGGTGAGCTTTTTATCCACAAAGTCATTGGGGTCGAACCCTGCGACCTCAGCCGCGAGCTTCACTTTGTATCCTGACGTATCGAAGCGGGTGATCGGCGCGAAGCCGACCCGGCCCGACAGGATTCCTTTCCAAGCGTCGTCGGTGCCGATTCCCACGGGGGTGATGACTCCAATCCCGGTGACAAAGACTCTCATACAATTCCTCCGTACGATTTCAACTGATTTGCTTCCCGCACCCGGCGGGACGTATGTGAACTACAAGGCCAATCCTCCGTCCACAGACAGCACCTGCCCGGTGATATAGCTTGCTCCTTCGCCCGCCAAAAATCCGACGGCGGAAGCGACCTCCCAGACCTTTCCTGCCCGCGCCAAGGTCACCCGTTCCAGAATCGACTGAGTGACTTCCTCGGGGACCGCGCCGGTCATATCTGTTTCGATCCAGCCGGGGGCGACCGCGTTGACGGTGACGCCCCGCTTGCCGACCTCCTTGCTGAGCGACTTGGTGAACCCGATCAGTCCCGCTTTGGACGCAGCATAGTTGCTTTGCCCGGTATTTCCGGCGATTCCGCTCACCGAGGAGATATTGATCACCCGCCCGGCGGGGCTTTTCATCAGGTACTTTAACGCGCTACGGCAGAGGTAAAACGCACCGTACAAGTTAACCTTCAAGACGTCGTCGAATTGCTCGTCGGTCATCCGCAGAAGGAGGGTGTCCCTAGTCAACCCCGCGTTGTTGACCAGCACATCCAGCCTTCCGAACCTCTCGATCGTCTTCGCGACCCAATCCTTACAGACGGCGCTGTCCGCGCAGTCCCCCGCGAGCACTAAGGTGTCGGTGACGCACTGCGAGGCGACCTCCTCCGCTAATGCGACGTTTCCGCGGCAAGTGAGGACGATGTCAAATCCCAATCTGGAGAGCTCCAAGGCGCATGCCGCGCCGATCCCCCGGCTGGCCCCTGTAACAAGGGCCGCTTTTCTATCCATGATACAATAACCTCTTTGCTTGGGCAAACATATTTTCGATGATCTCCTTACAGGCGCCCCGGCTGTGGATCATCCCCGCAATCGAACCGCACATGAACGAACCCTCCTCAAGGTTCCCATCCATAACAGCCTTCCGGAGCGAACCGGCCAAAAATTCCTCGATCACTTCGGACGGGCGGTTCTCCTGCTCCATCGCGAGGATTGTCCGTGTGGACGGCGTCTTCAGGCAGCGTACCGGGTGACCGCCGCTCCGCCCGGTCACCACCGTACCGGTATCCTTGGCGTCCAGCACCCGTTGCTTATAGTTCTCGTGGATATTGCATTCCTCCGCTGTGAGGAAGACGGTACCGCACTGCACCCCCGATGCGCCCAGCATAAACGCCGCCGCGACCCCTCGGCCGTCGGCAATTCCGCCCGCCGCGACGACCGGGATCTTTACGGCGTCAGCCAC
>JAISVO010000171.1 GCA_031271525.1 Oscillospiraceae bacterium | reverse complement strand
GACGCCGTCAGCGACCGGGATTTCTGTTTGGAAGCGCTGTCGGCGCTGTCGGTCATCATGGTGCACCTGTCCCGGATGAGCGAGGAGGTCATCCTGTGGTGCTCGTCTGAGTTTTCCTTCGCCGCCCTGCCGGATGAATTTTCCACAGGCTCCTCCATCATGCCGCAGAAGAAGAACCCCGATCTCTGCGAGCTGGTGCGGGGGAAAGCCGGGCGGGTCTTCGGCAGCCTGATGGGGACGCTCACCATGATGAAAGGGCTTCCGCTGGCGTACAACAAAGATATGCAGGAGGACAAGGAGAGCCTGTTTGACGCGCTGGACACCGTCTCGGCCTGCCTGAAGGCTTTTACCCCGCTGATGAAGGCGATTGTCTTCCGCCCGGAAATTATGCGGGCCGCCGCCGCGAAAGGGTTCCTCAACGCGACCGACTGCGCCGACTACTTGGTCGGCAAGGGATTGCCCTTCCGGGAGGCTTACGGAATCGCCGGGTCGCTCGTCCGGCTCTGCGCCGAAGAGGGGGAAACCTTGGAGACATTGCCGCTGGACCGTTACCGGTCTGTCTGCCCGCTCTTCGGCGAGGACGTATACGAGGCGGTCAGTTTGGACGCCTGTGTGAGGAGGCGGGGGCTGTTATGAGCGTAAAGGTCTTCATCGACGGGCGTGCCGGAACAACCGGCCTACAAATTGAGGAGCGGCTGCGAAAGCTTCCGGGCGTCACTCTGACCGAGATACCCGAAGCGGACCGGAAGAACCCCGAAGCCCGCAGGGAATTTTTGAACGCCGCCGACGCCGTCTTCCTCTGCCTTCCGGACGAAGCGGCTAAAGAAGCGGTCGGAATGATCGACAGCAAACGCACCGTCGTCTTCGACGCTTCCACGGCGCACCGCACCCATCCCGACTGGGCCTACGGCTTCCCCGAGCTGTCCCGCGAGCACCGGGAGAGGATTCTCGCAAGCAACCGGATTGCCGTGCCGGGCTGCCACGCCTCGGGGTTCTGCGCCATCGTCTATCCGTTGATTTGGACGGGGATGCTCTCCGCTTCGCGAACGCTCGCCTGCTTCTCCCTGACCGGCTACAGCGGCGGCGGCAAGCAGATGATCGCGGAGTATGAAGCGCCCGGCGCGCCGAAGGACGCCCGCCCCTACGCGCTGAGTCTCACCCACAAGCACCTGCCCGAGATGCGGTCCGTCTGCGGTTTGGAAAACCCGCCGGTTTTTATGCCGGTGATCGCTCCGGTCCGTCAGGGGATGTTGGTCAGCGTGCCGCTGGACGCGCCCGCTCTGCCGTTGTATAAGACGCTGGCGGATTGGTACCGTGATGCCGGGCATGTGCGGGTGACGCCGTTCGGCGGCGAAGGTTTTTTGGAAAACGGGCGGCTTAGCATGGAAGCGATGAACGGCACCGACGGCATGGAGATCTTCGTCTTCGGGCACGACGCGCAGACAATCGTCACGGCACGGTTCGATAACCTCGGCAAGGGTGCTGCCGGCGCGGCGGCGCAATGCTTTACGTTAAAAATTAAGGAGACTGGACATGACTGAGAGACAGGGCGGCTGCTGCGCCGCCAAAGGTTTTTCGGCGTCCGGCGTTTACGCCGGCGTCCGGAAAAATCCGGAGAAGAAGGACCTCGCGCTGATCTATGCCGAATGCGATTGTTCGGTCGCCGCGCTGTACACGACAAACCGCGTGAAGGCCGCGCCGATCTACGTGACGATGCGGAATCTTGAGCGGGGCACGACCCGGGCGATCATCGCGAACAGCGGCAACGCCAACGCCTGCGCCCCGGGCGGCGAGGAGAACGCTCAGAAAATCTGCGATACGCTGGCTAAAGAACTGGGCATCAAGCCGGATGAGATCATCATCAACTCGACGGGTGTCATCGGCGTCCCGCTGCCGGTGGACGCCGTGACGGGAGCAATCCCCCAATTGACCCGGGGGTTGAGCCGCTACGGTTCGGACGACGCCGCGAACGCCATTATGACGACCGACACCTTCGCGAAGCAGGTCGCGGTGGAGACCAAGATCGCCGGAAAGACGGTGCGTATCGGAGGAATCGCCAAAGGGAGCGGGATGATCCACCCCAATATGGCGACAATGCTGGCGTTCATCACAACCGACATCGCAATCACAAGCGAGATGCTGAAAACAGCCCTCACCGAGTCCAACCGAATCACCTATAACCGGATCAGCGTGGACGGCGACACCAGCACCAACGACATGGTGGCGATTCTGGCGAGCGGGCTCGCGAAAAACACGCAGATCGAGTGGAAGGATACCGATTACCGCGTCTTCTTGGAAGCGCTGAACTATGTCAACGGCAAGCTCGCCAAGATGATCGCCCGGGACGGCGAGGGCGCGACCAAGCTGGTCTCCTGTCTCGTCAAGGGCGCAAGCAGCGAGGAAGCCGCGGAAAAACTCGCGATGAGCGTCATTTCCAGCAGCTTGGTGAAAGCCGCGATGTTCGGGGCGGACGCCAACTGGGGGCGCGAAATCTGCGCGATGGGATACAGCAAAGCGCCGTTTAAGCCCGAGCTGACCGATATCTCCTTTGTGTCGGGGGGCGAGTCGATTGCGGTCTGCAAGGACGGCGCCGGGCTCTCCTTCAACGAGGCCGACGCCAAGCGTATTCTGGAGCGGGAAGAGATACAGATTCTGGTTGACGTGCACGACGGCGTGTTCGAAGCCGAGGCGTTCGGCTGCGACCTGACCTATGAGTATGTCCGGATCAACGGGGATTACCGGACATGACAGGACTGAACGGGAGCAAGCGGGTCAAGATCCTGACCGAGGCGATGCCGTATATCCAGCAGTACAACGGCAAGACGGTGGTGGTCAAGTATGGCGGCGCGGCGATGGAGAAAGCGGAGCTCCGGGAGGCGATCATCGACGACATCATCCTCCTCTCCCTCGTGGGGATCCGGCTGGTGCTGGTCCACGGCGGCGGTCCCGAGATCAATTCGCTGCTGAACCGGCTGGAAATCCGCCCCCGCTTCATCGACGGGCTTCGGTATACCGACGCGGAGACAATGGACGTCGTGCAGATGGTGCTGAGCGGCAAGGTGAACAAGACCCTCGTGTCGCAGATCAATCGGCGGGGAGGGAAGGCGCTGGGGCTGTCCGGACAGGACGGGAACCTTTTTGCCGCAAAGCTCCTCAACGAGGACTACGGCTTGGTGGGCGAGGTCGTCGCGACCGACCCGAAGCCGGTGATCATGGCGCTGGACAACGGGTACATCCCGGTCATCTCCACCGTCGCGAGCGGCACGGACGCCGATACGGCCTACAACATCAACGCCGACATCGCGGCGGCAAAGCTCTCGGTCGAGCTGGAAGCCGAAAAGCTCTTCCTGCTGACCGACGTTCCGGGTATCCTCCGCAACCCCAACGACCCGGCGACCCTGATCCCCGAAGTCACCCTGAGCGAGCTGCGGACCCTCGAACGCGACGGCACGGTGAGCAAAGGGATGATCCCGAAGGTTGACTGCTGCGTTAACGCGCTGGAAAACGGCGTAAAACGGGCGGTCATCCTCGACGGGCGTACCCCGCACTCGCTGCTGGTCGAAATGCTGACCGACGACGGCGTGGGGACGCAGATTGTCAATCGCTGACGGATAATTAGGATACGAAAATGAAGGAGGCGTAGTCTATGAGCTTCACCGAGACAAAGGCCCTTTATAACGATCACGTCCTGCAGACCTACGCGCGGTACGACGTCTGTTTCGTCAAGGGCGAGGGTTCCTATCTGTTTGACGACACCGGGAAGAGGTATCTTGACTTCTCCTCCGGTATCGGCGTCAACAGCGTCGGCCACGCGCACCCGGACTGGGTCGCGGCGGTGACGGCGCAGGCCGCGGCGCTGGTTCACACCTCAAACCTCTACTACACCGAGCCGGGCGGCAAACTCGCAAAAAAACTATGCGAATTGAGCGGGCTCAACAGCGTCTTTTTCGCGAACTCGGGCGCGGAGGCAAACGAAGGGCTGATTAAGGCCGCGAGAAAATACAGCGAGGATAAATACGACAAAAACAGACATATTGTAGTCACCCTCAAACGCTCTTTCCACGGGCGGACCCTTACCGCTCTGGCGGCGACCGGGCAGGATTCCTTCCATACGCACTTCCAACCCCTGACCCCGGGGTTTACGCACGTCGAGCCGGACGACATCGGCGCTCTGGAAGCTCTGGACGGCGGCGTCTGCGCGGTGCTGCTGGAGGCGGTGCAGGGTGAAGGCGGCGTCTATCCCCTTGACCAAGGCTATGTGCGGGCGGTCGCGAAGCTCTGCGCCGAGCGGGATTGGCTGCTGCTGTTTGACGAGGTGCAGACCGGGATCGGGCGCTGCGGCTCGTGGTTCGCGTTCCGGCAGTACGACGTGATCCCCGACGGGATCTCGTTTGCCAAGGGGGTCGCCGGCGGCTTCCCGCTGGGCGGCTTTATCCTCGGGGAGAAGGCGAAGGGCGCGTTCGCGCCCGGACTGCACGGCGCGACCTTCGGCGGCACCCCGCTGGGCTGCGCCGCCGGACTCGCGACGCTCGGTATCCTTGAAGGCTTCGTCGGGGACGTCGCCCGGAAGGGGAGACTGCTGCGGGACGGGATTGAAGCCTTCGGTTCGGCGAAGATTCGCGGCACCCGGGGACTGGGAATGATGATCGGCATTTCGGTCGAGGGCGATCCCAAGGCCTACGTAAAAGAGCTGCTTGCGCGCGGGCTGATTTGCCTGTCCGCCGGGAGCGACGCCGTCCGTCTGCTCCCGCCGCTGACGCTGAGCGACGCGGAAATTAACGAGGGATTGGTCATTTTGAAGGAGGTATTGGGATGAC
>JAISVO010000067.1 GCA_031271525.1 Oscillospiraceae bacterium | reverse complement strand
TGCGACCCGTCCCGGGTGGTGATCGGGCCGGGGCTTGAATGGCTGATCCTGTCCTTACTGCCCTTTTTTCCGGAAAAATCGCTTTTCGGCATGGAGGACCCGGGCTACACACCCTATCGTAAACTTCTGAATGCTTACGGGCGCAAGGTTCTCACCGTTCCGTCAACAGACGGCGGCGTAAACGGCACAGCGCTGCATTTGCTCAAACCGCATGTTCTCTACCTGTCGCCGTCCCACCGTTTCCCGATGGGCGGGGTGCTGAGCGCGGGGACCCGGCGGGAGGTGCTGGAATGGGCTTCTTGGTGCGGCGCAACGGTTTTGGAGGACGACTATGACAGTGAGCTTCGCTATAAAGGCTTACCCATACCTTCATTGCAAAGTATGGACGGCGACGGGCGGGTGGTCTATCTGGGGTCGTTTTCCGAGTGCCTGTCCCCGGGACTTCGGATCGGGTATATGGTGCTTCCGCAAAGGCTCTCCGAAAAGCTCCAAACAGCGCGGATCAATTGCGCCGTCTCTGTTCCGGCGCAGCTGGCCTTGGCGTCGTTTATTCTGGAGGGACATATGGAGCGCCATGTGGCGAAGGTCCGAACCCTCTACCGCCGCCGCCGGGAGACGCTGCTGGAGCTGTTTAAGTCGGTCTTGCCCTGCGTCGATCCCGAGGACGACGGCGCGGGGCTGTTCCTCCGGCTGCGGGTCCGCATAGCGGGGTACGAAAACCGGTGTCTGAATCTGGCAAAGGACGCGGGCGTTCTGCTGACTGGGATTTCACAATTTTACGAAAACCCGGACGACCGGGTAATCCGGGTTCTTTTCGGCTTCGGCGGCTTGCCCGGCGAAGCCCTGCGCCCCGCCGTGGAACGGCTCCGGAAAGCGTGGACGGGGTGACCTAGCCCTGCCGGTCCCGGTCGACGCTCCACAGAATCTTGTCGATTTTCCGGGGGGTCCAGCCGTCCGTGCCGAACTTGGCGTTCAGCTCCGCCGCCTTGTCGCGGAACAGCCGGATCAGCAGCACGCCGTCGACGAGCTTCAGCGTCCCGGGGATCATCCGCATCAGAGCGCCGTGCTGCGGCAGCCCCTCCACCAGACGGAGCGCCTTGACGGTGGATTTGCTCACCGCGCCGAAGTACCTTGGGAAGAGGACGCCAAGAAGCCCGGACGCGCCGGCGACCCCCATCCCGTAAACCCGGGTCGCGGTGCTCAGCCCGTCGAGGACGTCCTCCCGGTCGAACAGGAACAAATCCCTCTGCACCTCCCTCAACTCCGCCATCCGGCCCTCCTCCTTATACCGCGTCAGGTGCCTGCGCGTGTAGGAGAGCCGGTTTGACGCCGTGTACAGCCACGCGTAGTAGTGGTCGTACAGGAAAGCGAAGAATTCGTCGCAAGACATTTGCCGGACGGCCTCGCTGTCGAGTCCGTCCATCATCGCGTCCAGCGCGAGGTTTGCCGGTTTGACAACCCTTTTGTACCGGGCAAGGCCGGCTTTCCAGTCCTTTTCGCCGCCGGAGTTCCAAAGCGTATTGATGTCCATTCCCTATAGACCTCCTATCCCCGTTTCACAGAACCGCCCTCGGCTCTGTGACATTGTGACAATATTCTACCATGCCAGTCGGTTTCTGTCAACGTTTTCAATAAATTGTATCGCCGTGAAGCGCGTAAAATAAGGGTTGTTTCAGCCCCGCCGGTATGGTATAATTACGTATTATGTGGACTGATGAAAGCTTTGAAGACTACAAGCTCCTAGACGCGACGGGCGGCGAACGCTTGGAGCGCTGGGGGCGGTTTACCTTGATCCGGCCCGATCCGCAGGTGATCTGGGGCGAGCCGCGCCGCCATCCCGGCTGGAAGGCCGCCGACGCGGCGTATACCCGGAGCGCGGCGGGCGGCGGGTCATGGTCGCGCCACAAACTGCCCGAGTCGTGGAATATCCGCTGGAAAAACATCGCCTTCAAGGTCAAGCCCACCGGGTTTAAGCACACCGGGCTCTTCCCCGAACAGGCCGCCAACTGGACGGCGCTGGACAGCTTGATCAAAAACGCCGGACGCCCGTTAGCGGTCTTGAACCTGTTCGCCTACACGGGGGCGGCGACCGTCGTGTGCGCCAAAGCCGGGGCGAAGGTGACCCATGTGGACGCCGCCAAGGGGATGGTCTCTTGGGCGAGGGAAAACGCGGCGCTCAACGGGGCGGACGCCCGCTGGATCGTCGACGACTGCGCGGCGTTTGTCGAGCGGGAGGCGCGGCGTGGCAACGTATACGACGGGATCGTCATGGACCCCCCCTCCTATGGGCGGGGGCCAAACGGAAAACCTTGGAAGCTGGAGGACGACCTCTACCCCTTCCTGCAAAAGACGGTGAGCCTGCTGAGCGGCGAACCCCGCTTCTTCTTCCTCAACGCCTACACCACCGGGCTGGCCCCGTCGGTGCTGGGGTATCTCTTGAAGACGCTGATCACCCCCCGTTTCGGCGGGAAGGCGGAGGCGGAGGAGCTGGGGCTGCGGGCCGAAGCGACCGGGCTTGCCATACCGAGTGGAGCGACCGGACGATGGATCAACTTGTAATCCTTGACAATGTGACATACAGCTACCCGGCCTCCGGCGAAAGCCCGGACAGCGCCGGGGACGTATCCGCCCCCCTCCCGCCGGCGCTTGACGGCGTCAGCCTGTCGATAGGGCGGGGGGAGACGGTGGCGCTGTTGGGGCACAACGGCTCGGGTAAATCCACCCTGCTGAAGACGCTGAACGGGATGCTGATACCGCAGTCCGGCTCGGTGACCGTCTGCGGGATGGATACCAAGAGCGACCCGCTGACAATCCGGCAGAAGGTGGGGATGGACTTCCAAAACCCGGACAACCAGATCGTCGCGCCGGCTGTGGAGGAGGCCGTCGCCTTCGCCCTCGAAAACCTCGGCGTCCCGCCCCCCGAGATCCGCGCGCGGGTGGACGCGGCCCTCCGCGACGTGGGGATGACCGAGTACGCGCACCACGCCCCCCACCGGCTCTCGGGCGGGCAAAAACAGCGGATCGCGATCGCCGGGGCGCTCGCGATGAACCCCGACGTGCTAGCGCTGGACGAACCCACCGCTATGCTAGACCCCAAAGGGCGGGTCGAGGTGATGGAGACGGTGCGCCGCCTGAACGCTGAAAAGGGCGTCACCGTCGTGATGGTGACCCATCACATGAACGAAGCCGCGCTTTTTTCCCGGGCCGTCGTGATGGACCAAGGAAAAATCGCCCTTGACGGTCCGCCGGAAGACGTTTTCTCCCGCTCGGAGGTCTTGCTGAAGCTCGGCTTAACCGTACCCCAGACGGTGGCGCTGGCGCAGAAGCTGGGCCTGAACGCGGCCCCGCTGACCGAGGAGGACTGCGCGCGGGCGATTGCCGCGGCGTTCGCGAAAGGCGGGGACGCATGAGCTCGGACGTCTGGAAGGCGCGGCTTGCGGACAGGTTGATCCAAGAATTAGCCTATAAGCGGTAAGATAGGAAGTAGACGATTGTTAAGAGCCGAAAACCTCACGTATATCTACGGGCAGAACACGCCGTTTGAGACAAAAGCGCTGGACGGGGCGTCCTTTTCGGTGGCCGCCGGAGAGTTCGCCGGGCTGATCGGGCATACCGGCTCGGGGAAGTCCACCTTGATCCAGCACCTGAACGGCCTGTTAAAGCCCCATTCGGGGACGGTTACGCTGGAAGGACGGAACATCTGGGAAAAGGGCGGGAAGATGCGGGACGTGCGCTTCTCCGTGGGCCTTGTCTTCCAATACCCCGAGTATCAACTCTTCGAGGAGACCGTGAGGGCGGATATCGCCTTCGGGCCCACCGCGATGGGGCTCGGCGAAGCCGAAGTCGCCGAGAGGGTGCGGGAAGCGATGGAATTCACCGGGCTGT
>JAISVO010000059.1 GCA_031271525.1 Oscillospiraceae bacterium | reverse complement strand
ATCTTCCGCACAAAAGACGTTGTCGTCACCACTTCGGAGGATGTCGGCGCGATCCTCGGCGACCTAAACGCCGCCGGTGTCAGAAATATCAACGCGGGGCTTCTGGGAGCGCAGAAGGGCGGCATCACGGCGGGCAAGCCGTGGCGGTTGGACTATTCCAACGACATCGGCTCCCGGGGCGACCTGACCGACCTGATCGGCGAAATGAAGGCCCAAGGCGCCGACGTATACTTCACGCAAGACTACTCGGCGATCAACGAGCTTCAAATGAACGTCAGCTCCAACATGGCGTACCACCGCACCAACTGGGGGGTTGAGCGCTGGATCAGCTACACCAACACCAGCGTGCCGATCTCGATGATCTCGTTCGCGAAGCCCCAAAAGAGCGCGGACTGGATCAACGCCCAAACCGACGCGATGAAGCGGGTCGGCGCGTCCTCGGTGGGGATCAAAGGCGTCTCCAGCCGGATCATCAGCCACTACGGCTCCAATCCCATCGGCGCGCCCGAGGCGATCGAGCTCCTGAGCGGCACGATCGCGAACCTCGGGATGACGGTCAACGCCTATACCCCCAATATGTACCTTTGGAACTCCACCGACCGGTTCATCAACGCGCCGGTCATCCCGACCCAATATATCGTCGAGACCGACACCGTCCCCTTCCTCCAGCTGCTGCTGAACGGCACGATGGAGATGTACGCCCCCTACGCGAACTTCTCCTTCTATACCCGGGAGGACGTGCTGCGGATGATCGACTACAACGTATTCCCCTCCTTTGTCCTGACCCAGCAGCCGGCGTACCTGCTGGCGAGCACCAACTCCGCCGGTTTCTACTCCACCTCCTACGACCTCTACCGGGACATCATCATCGGCATCTACACCGAGATGGAGGAAGTCTATGCCGGTATCGCCGGTCAGAGCTGGATCGGGCGGGACATCATGGAGAACGGGGTCGTCGTCAACCGGTATGACGGCGGCGCGAATGTCCTAGTCAACTACACCGAAGAGACGGTCGCCTATGAGGGGCAGACCGCCGGGCCGCAGTCTGCGGTCGTATGGGAGGGCTGAAGATGGTATTGAAACGAGACAGGCCGAAAACGATTGCCCGCCGGAAGTCGATCACGGGCTACCTCTTTATGTCCCCGTGGATCCTCGGGTTCCTCATCTTCACGGCGTTCCCCTTCGTCTACACCATCTACCTCTCCTTCTATGAGGTCCAGTCCACCATTTTGGGCTACGAGTTAACCCCCATCGGGATCGGAAACTATGTCGTCGCCCTGCTGCGCAACGCCGAGTTTGTGCCCAGCTTAGTTAGCTTCATGATCATGGAGATCACCTATGCGCCCACCATCGTCATCATCTCCTTCATCTTGGCGCTGCTGCTGAACCGCCCGATGCGGGGGCGCGGGTTCCTCCGGATGCTCTTCTTTCTGCCGGTCATCGTCATGAGCGGCCCGGTGATGCAGCAAATCGCGGACAGCGGCGCGGCGTCGATGACGGGTATAGAGGATCAGTTTATCTTTGTCGTCATCGACAACATCGCCCCGTGGCTGGCTGAAGCGCTCTTCTACCTCTTTGAGAATTTCTCTATGGTCCTCTGGTTCACTGGAATCCCGATCATCCTGTTCATCAACGGTTTGCAGAAACTGAACGGCAGTGTGCTGGAAGCCGCGATGATCGACTCCGCCACCCCGTGGCAGATCCTCTGGAAGATCACCATCCCGATCCTCCGCCCCGTATTCCTAGTGGTCATGATCTTCACGGTGGTCCAGATTTCAATCTACACCTCCGGCACCGGCGCCGTCCTCGACCTCGTGCAAAGCGCGATCTTCAACACCTCCAGCGGATTCGGCTTGGCGTCGGCGTTCGCGTGGATCTACAGTCTCGCGGTGCTGCTGTTCATCGGGTGCGCCTTCCTCCTCCTGAAGGAGCCGAAGGACACCCCGGTCAAGATCCAAAAACGTCTGGAAAGGAAGTGGTCCGCGAGATGACGAAACAGTTAAAGCTCCCTGAAAAAATGCTTTCGAGCCGCCGTCTCCTCCGGCGGGTACTCATCAAAATCGCGATCTACGCGGCGCTCATCCTGATCAGCTATCAATTCATCTACCCAATCCTCCGTATGATCGTCCTCTCGATGATGAGCGACCGGGACATCATGAACCCGGCTGTGACATGGATCCCCAGCAATTTCACCTTCAACAACCTCCGGGTCGCGCTGAACACGTTGGACCTGCAAAAGACTTTGGTCGGCTCGATGTGGTTCTCCGTCCTCCTCGCGGTTTCCCAGACGCTGGTGTCCTCGCTGACGGGCTACGCCTTCGCCCGGTATGAGTTCCCGGGCAAGCGGATCTGGTTTGTCATGGTGCTGATGAGCTTTGTCATCCCCACCCCGGTCGTCGTCATCCCCCGGATCATGATGTTCACCGGCATACAGGAGAGCGTCGAGGGGCTGCAGCTGATTGGCACGTGGATCCCCCAGACGGTGATGGCGATTTTGGGTCAGGGGATTTACTCCGCCGTGTTGATTCTGATCTGCTACAACTTCTTCCGGATGATCCCCCGCTCCTTGGACGAAGCGGCGTCGATCGACGGCGCGAACTCCTTTCAGGTCTTCCTCCACGTCATCCTGCGGCTGAGCATCTCCACCGTTCTGGTCGTCTTCCTCTTCTCCTTCGTGTGGAACTGGAACGAGAGCTACCTCACCAACACGTTCCTCCGGGGGAGCGTCCCCCTCCTCCCCAACCGTCTCGCGATGTTCGACAGCTTGTTCGCCTCTTACGCGCAAGGGACGGGCACCAACGCCGACCCGGAGTTCCGGATCAACGAGGCTTACAAAATGAGCGGGACGCTGATCGCGATTCTCCCCCTGCTGATCATGTACCTCTTCGTCCAGCGCCAGTTCATCAAAGGCATTGAAAATGCCGGGATCACGGGGGAATAAGATGTCAAACAAAATACGGTTTCCCCTCCTCTGGCTCCTTGTGCTCTGCCTCCTCGCGGCCTGTACCCCGCCGGCCCCCGCGACGGAGCCCCCCGGGCACGGCGACGCGCCGCCCGAATCGGCTCCGTCTGAGGAAACGCCCAGTCCCCTGCTCGCCTCTCCCGACCCGCTGGTACCGAACAATCCTCCGCCGCCGGAAGGGTACCAAGGCGAGGAGAAGGCGACCAACTTCGAGTACGACTACGACGCCCTGACCTACGAGCTGGTTTGGAGCGACGAATTTGACTATGTCGGCCTGCCCGACCCGGAAAAGTGGAACTATGATGTCGGCGGGCACGGTTGGGGCAACAACGAGCTGCAATACTACACCGACGACGGGAACGCGTCCGCAAACGGCGAGGTTTTAACCATCGAGGCGCGGGCGCAGATCAAAAACGGCAAGGAATACACCTCGGCGCGGCTGATCACCAAGAACAAGGGCGATTGGCTGTACGGCAAGATCGAAGTCAAGGCCAAGCTCCCCGGCGGGCGGGGCACATGGCCCGCGATCTGGATGCTCCCCACCGATTGGGATTACGGCGACTGGCCGGCAAGCGGCGAGATCGACATCATGGAGCATGTGGGCTATGATCCGAACAAGGTCCACGCGACCGTCCACACCGGCGCGTACAACCACACGAAGGGCACCCAACTGGGCAACGGCGGCGTGGTGGTTGACCAAGCGGTCGGAGAGTTCCACACCTACGGGATTGAGTGGCTGCCCGACAAGATCCTCTTCTTCATCGACGGCGAGCAGGTCTACGAATACAACCCGAGCAGCATCGTCATCTCCCCCACATATCAGGAGTGGCCGTTTGACCGCCGCCACCACCTCTTGATCAACATCGCGCTCGGCGGCAACTGGGGCGGGGCGCAGGGGTTCGATCCGGAAATGCTCCCCGCGTCGATGGAGGTTGATTACGTGCGAGTTTACCAATCCCCCGAGATAACCTCTCTGGAGCGCACCGACACCGGAGGCCGGCGGGAGCTGGGCATGACGGGCCGGGGCGATTGGAACGGCGCCGGGGCGACGCTCCGCACCGTCTACGTCACCGAGAGCGCCGACAACATGTGGACCGAACAGCCCCTCGACAGCAAATACCTCACCGACGACGGCAAGCTGGGCGCGGTGGAGATCGCGATTGACCCAAATAAGCTCTATCAGCCGATCGACGGGTTCGGCGCGTCGTTCACCGATTCGGCGGCCTACCTGATCAACCAAAAACTGAGCGAAGAGGATAAAGAGAGCCTGATGACGAACCTCTTCGACCCGGAGGACGGGATCGGCCTCTCGTTTGTCCGGAACCCGATGGGCGCGTCCGACTTCGCCCGGGAGATGTACAGCTACGACGACATGCCCGAGGGGGAAACCGACTACGAGCTGGACCATTTCTCGATTGACCACGACCGGGAGGACATCATCCCCCTCCTCAAGCGGGCGCTGGAGCTGAACCCCCGGCTGAAACTGGTGGCGTCGCCGTGGAGCCCGCCGGGATGGATGAAATCGTCGGGCAGCATGATCGGCGGCACCTTGTCAAACAGCTCCTTTGACGTCTACGGCGACTACTTCATCCGCTTTCTGGAGGAGTACCAAAAGGAAGGTATCGAATTCTACGCGGTCACCCCACAGAACGAGCCGCTCTATGTCCCGAACCACTATCCGGGCTGTTCGATGCCCCCGGCGGTCCAGTCCCAATTCATCCGGAACAGCTTGGGACCCAAGCTTGACGAGTTCTTCCCGAACGTAAAGCTTTTCTGCTACGACCACAACTGGGACCGGAAGGATTTCCCCGAGCATATCCTCCGGACGGCGAGCGAGTATGTCGACGGCGTCGCGTGGCACGTCTACGGAGGCAGTGTCGAGGCGCAGAGCGAGGTTTTGGCGAAATTCCTTGACAGCGAGGTACACTTCACCGAGGCAAGCGGCGGCGAATGGGTCCCCCCCTTCAACGAGGCTTTCTTCGGCGAGATCCGCACCGGGATCCAAGTCCTGAACAACTTCTCCCGCTCGATGGTGCTGTGGAACATGGCGCTGGACGAGAACAACGGCCCGGTGGTCCCCGGCTTCGGGCAAAGCACCTGCCGCGGCGTCGTGTTGGTCAACCAGCAAACCGGCGAGCTGACCTACAACCTCGACTACTACGCCCTCGCGCACTTCTCGAAGTACATCCGTCCCGGCGCGGTCCGGGTCGCCTCCGAGACAAAAGGCGACGTCTACACCACCGCCTGCCTGAACGAGGATGGCTCGCTGGTCGTCGTCGCGCTGAACGACGCTTCGGCCGCCAAGCTGATCCGGATCACGGTGGGCGACAAAAGCTTCGACCTCCGCACTTACGGGCGCACCGCCGCGACGATGGTAATTGACCTATAGTCCGATTCTAAATGAAAGTAAGGAGTAACCCGACACATGACAAAACGACTTTCTCTCCTGCTGGCGCTTTTCCTGCTCCTTTCCGCCTGTTCGGGCGTCTCGCCGACGCCGTCGGCGGACAGCGTCACCCCCGACGCACCCCCTGTTGAGGAAACCACGCCAGCCGAAACGCCGGAAACGCCGGAAACGTCCCCCTCGCCGGAAGAACCGGACTTATCGTACGGCAGCATGGAGGAGCTCCTCGCCCTGATGACGCTGGACGAGAAGATCGGGCAAATGACTCAGGCCGAACGGATCGACCTGCAGGGCGGCGACATCAAGCGTTTCTATCTGGGGTCGGTGCTGAGCGGCGGCGGGTCGGTCCCCGCCACCAACACGGCCGCCGGCTGGTCGAAGATGACCGATGACTTCATGCGGCAATCCCTCGATACCCGGCTCGGCATCCCGCTCATCTATGGGATTGACGCGGTGCACGGGCACAACAACGTGATGAACGCGACGATCTTCCCCCATAACGTCGGTTTGGGCGCGATCGGCGTCGGCGACATCAAGAGCGGCGCCGTAATCGCTCAGGAGATCGGCGCGGCGACCGCCGAGGAGATGCTCGCGACCGGCATCCCGTGGACCTTCTCCCCCGTCCTCGGCGTGGCTGAGGACATCCGGTGGGGACGCGCCTACGAGTGCTTCGGCGAGAATGTGGACCTTGTCACCGCGATAAGCTCGGCGGTCATCGCCGGGCTGCAGAGCAGCGGAAAAGTCGCCGCGTGCATGAAGCACTACCTCGGCGAGGGACAGACAGTCAACGGGCAGAACCAAGGCAACGCCATCATGGACGACGAGGACATCCGGCGGATCCTCCCCCCCTACATCGAGGCGATCAAGGGCGGAGCGCTCACCTTGATGCCCTCCTTCTCCAGCGTCAACGGATTGAAAATGCACGAGAGCAAGGAACTGCTGACCGACCTCCTCAAAGACGAGCTTGGCTTCGAGGGCTTCGTCATCTCGGACTGGGCGGCGATCACCCAGTTGACCGGCGGCAGCTACCAGAACCAAATCGCGAACGCCATCAACGCCGGTGTCGATATGGTCATGGCGACGAACGGGCGGAACTGGTGGGTCGATTACATCAAGTACTTAAAAGCGGCCGTCCTGAACGGCGACGTCCCGATGGAGCGGATCGACGACGCGGTCCTCCGCATCCTCAAGGTCAAGGAGAAGCTGGGCCTCTTTGAAAACCCCAACGTCAGCACCGGCGGGGATGTCGGCACCGAAGAACACCGCGCGCTCGCCCGGGAGGCGGCCGCCCGGTCGATGACCCTTTTGAAGAACGAAAACGACATCATCGCTCGGCTGAAAGACTTTGACAACATCCTCCTCGCGGGCGAGGGCGGCAGCGACATCGGGATGCAGTGCGGCGGCTGGTCGATCACATGGCAGGGTTCCCACGGCGCGATCACCGAGGGCACCACCATCTTGGAAGGCTTGCAGGCGGTCAAGGACAACGTCACCTACGCGAAAGACGGCGTCGCCGAGGGCGAGTTTGACTGCGCCATCGTCGTGGTCGGCGAGAACCCCTACGCCGAATACGAAGGCGACCGGTCGGGCAACGTCACCCTCCGCACCCAAGACGTCGCCGCGCTGAACGCGGTCTACGAGCTTGGCTGCCCGGTAATCGTCGTCATGCTGACCGGCCGCCCGATGATGGTCTCCACCCACTTGGAGAACTGGGACGCGCTGATTTCGGCGTGGCTCCCTGGCTCGGAGGGCGGCGGCGCGCTGGCGGACGTCCTGTTCGGCGATGCTGAGTTCACCGGACGCACCCCGTTTACGTGGACCGTCACCCAAGGCGGGGACACGCTCTATGAGTACGGTTACGGCTTAAGCTAACGCGTCCTTCGCGAACTCGGTAAATCTCGGGAACGCGGTTTCCGGCTCATCCAGCTCGGGATGCCACATCTTCTCCCACTCAAAAGACACAAAGCCGGCGTATCCCTTGTCCCGCAGCAGGCGCAGCGTCTCGGCGGCGGGCAGGACCCCTTCTCCGATCATACAGAGGGATTGGTCCGGTCTGGCGTCCTTGATATGTACGTGCCGGATAAAAGGCCCCACCGCGCCCCATGTCTCCTCCGGTCTGTCGCCGCCCTTTACGCTGTGGTGCAGATCCCACAGGATCGCAAAACCCTTGCTGTCCACCATCCTGACCAAAGCGGCGGCTTGTCCGCCGCTTTTCAGCGCGTCGTGGATCTCCATACAGACGGTCACGCCGACCGAAGCCGCGTAGTCGCAGCACTCCTTCAGGACGCTTGCGCCCTCTTGGGCAAGGGTTCCCTCCCCGCCCAAGAAGGTGCGGAGCACCGGCGCGCCGAGGGAAACGCAGAGACCGATGTTCTTCCGAAGCGCCGCCGCTTGGGTTTGCAGGTCCTCCCCATCGGCGAACTTGGTGTAGCCGCTCAGGGCGGGGATCGCCAAGTTGCCGCCGCCGAACAGCGCCTTAACGGCAGCCCGTTCGTCCTCGCTCATACTCGGGTCAACATGCTGTTTCCCCCCAATCCGAAGCTCGACGCCGCCGTAGCCATAGGTTTTGGCCCGGCTGACGATCTCCTCGATACTCCAATTGGGACACCCTAGGGAACAAAAGCTTAGGTTCATTTCCGTCTTCCTTTCTTTCTTTCCGACTTTACCGCCGGTTTTTTACTTTTTGCGTTCCGCTGCGGGAACAAAACCGCAAACGCGTCGCTCCGCCCGGCTTCCCGGAGCGCTTCGTTGACAAGCCCCCGGTTCTGCGGCAGGAACCATTGGAGGAGGGCGCGCTGCATCGCCTTCTCCTTGGGGGTCTTTGCGCAGAAAACCGGCTTCATCGTGCGCGGGTCCAGCCCGGTGTGGTACATGCAGGTGGAAATCGTCCCGGGGGTTGGGTAAAAATCCTGTACCTGCTCGGGGCGGCGACCCATCTTCTTCAGCGCCAGCGCCAGCTCCACAGCGTCGTTCAGCGTCGATCCCGGATGGGAGGAAATGAGGTAGGGCACGAGAAACTGCTTTTTCCCCGCTTTCTGATTCGCCTCCTCATACCGCCGGACGAACGCCTTATAGACGCCGAAGCGGGGCTTACCCATCAGGTCCAGCACATTGTCGGCGCA
>JAISVO010000039.1 GCA_031271525.1 Oscillospiraceae bacterium | reverse complement strand
GCGAAGCTGCGAGAAGCCGCCCCAAGCCGGATCGTCTACCTCTCCTGCGACCCGGCGACGCTCGCCCGGGACATCCGGCTATTGGACGGTTATGACGCCGTGAGCGTATGCGCGGTGGACATGTTCCCGCGTACGGCCAATGTGGAGTGCTGCGCGCTGCTTCGGAAAAAATAGGGAACAGAAGGGGTTAAAAAATGGCAAAGCTGAAACCGATCAACCACACAGGAACCGTTCGTGGAGTGACGTTGAAAATGCGGAGCCTGTACGGTAAAGTAAGCGCAATCCTAGACACAGTCGATTTCGGCGGCATCTGGCGGGGGTTTTCACGCGTTCCCTTCGCGCTGTACAACGGAGAACGCGTCTTTCTGCGGGACGAGGTCATCCCGTATGACCGGCGGTTTCTCGGGAACACAAGCATTGAATACGGCGGCGGTTACATAGCGATCTGGAATGTTGCCGACCCATCCGGGGAGGACCCGGAACTGCTTGCGGCGGATATGGTTCACGAAATGTTCCACGCCTTCCAGCGGCAGAACGGCGAGACCCGGTATCCGGACGATTTGCTGCTGCTGAGTTACCCGGACGATGAGGAGAACTACGCGGTAAAATATGCCGAGAATCTGCTTTTGGCGGACGTATTTGACGAAAGCGGCCTTGACGCGAAGAAGGAGACGCTCGGCCGTTTCCTCGGCGCCCGGAGATACCGTGAGAGCTTGGTTCCAAACCATATCAGGCAGGAGTACCTGACCGAGACGATTGAGGGGATGGCGGAGTACGCCGGCTGTATGGCGCTTAAGTTCATTTCGGCGGAGAAATACAAACGCAGGGTTGCGGGGTACGCCGAAAAATTGCGGACACTGGACGGAAGCTTCTTTGACATCCGCAGAGGGCTGTATAATTCCGGGGCTTTGCTGTGTCTCGCGCTGCGCGATACCGGAGCGGACTTTACCCATTCCGTAGGGAAGACCGAACGCACCCTGTTTGACATCGCCGCGGGAGATACGCGCCCCCTTCCGCCGACTGTTGACCGATCCCGCGCAGCAGCAGCCGCAGCGGAGCATATCGCCGCCAAAAAGAGTATGTTTGAAGCTTTTCTGTCAGCGCACAGCGGCGAGGTCGCCGGGGACTGGTTTATCTGCGGCTATGACCCGATGAATATGGTCAGGTTGGGGGACATGCTGCTGTGCTGTCACTTCGTCATGCTGCAGGGCAGCGGCTCCGAGCCACCCGAGTTCCTTCAAGGCCCGGTGCTGGTTAAGCTGAAAAACGGCACGGCGAACCGGGTGGAAGGATATATAGCATAAGGGGGTACCTCCATGCGGCACATTATCATCTGCGGGCCGTCCCGGGCGGGGAAGACCACCCTCGCGCGGAGGATCGGCGAGGAGCTTGGGCACTTTGTCATCCATATCGACAAGCTGGTCACCGTATTCCAGCGGGCGTATCCGCGTCTGGACATCCGGTTGAACTGGGACCGGGATAAGACGACGGAGAACTTAGCGCCCTTCCTCGGTCACTTCTTGGGCCTGTTCCACGCGGACAGCCGTCCCTTTGTACTGGAAGGCGGGTACTTCGACTTTGACCGGCTCGCACCCTTCTTAAAGCGGTACGGGATGCCGGAGGCGCGGGACAGCTTTATTCTGATCGGGCTGGCGCAGAATCACAAGACCCCCGACGAGTTCGTCCGGGATTTTAGGAAGTACGATACGCCGGGAGATTGGACCTATCCCCTAAGCGACGAAGACCTTCGGGAGGTCGCCGAAGACGCCGTTCCCTACAGCCGTTCGATGACCGGGCATATGTTGAAGCATGGGTTTACGGTATATGACACATCGAACGAGCGGGAGCGGGTGTTTCAAGAAATTTTAGCGGATTTGAAGGGAGGGCGGGTGTAGCGTGGAGATTCCTTTGCTGATAAAGGGTTCGGTGATCGGTATTGTCGCGCCGAGCCACATCGCGAGCGCCGAGCGGTACGGGCGGATCGTACCCGAGCTGGAGCGCCTTGGGTTCCGGGTCAAGCTGGGTGAAAACGTCTATAAGACGACGTACGGATATCTCGCGAGCGAACGGGAACGCGCCGGCGACTTTAACGCTATGGTTGCTGACGAGACAGTAAACATGGTGCTGTTCGGCGGCGGGGAGGGCGGCAACGAGCTGCTCCCGTATATCGACTTTGAGCGGGTCAGGGAAAACCCAAAATTCTATTGCAGCTTCAGCGACGGCACCACCATCCTGAACGCGATCCACGCGAGGACAGGACTCCCGGTTTTCTACGGGCAGGGCCCGGGGATGTTCTACGACTTGCGGCAGTTTGATTACCGGCATTTTTGCGCCCGCTTCATCGAGGGAAAGCCCCGCGAATTCCTCCATACGGGACGGTGGCTGCCGCTGACCGAAGGGAGCGCGGACGGCACGCTGATCGGGGGGTACACCCGGAATTTCGCTCTGCTGCTGGGCAGCCGATATTTTTCCTATGACGAGGACGGGCGGTATCTCCTCTTCTTGGAGGACCACGAAAAATTCAGCGGGGTTGCGGAGGTCAGCTCCTATCTGTCCCACATCGAGCAGAGCGGATTTATCCGGCGGGTAACCGGATTGCTGTTCGGACACTACGCTCCCGATGTTCCGCAGCACCTGCTCAACCGGCTGGAACGGTTCGGCAGGGCGCACGGCATCCCGGTTGTGTACTGTGACGCGTTCGGTCACAGCGACGACCGCCACGGCATCCTGCCGATCGGCGTTCGGGGCGGGCTGGACGGCGGGGGACTGAGATTTTTAGGGTAAATAGTTTACAATATCCTCGCAGTCTGGTATACTGTGGGCTAAAAGAACCGCACAATAGGAGGAAACCACCCATGAGAGACGAAACAAAATGCCTGCACGCGGGATATACCCCGAAGAACGCCGAGCCCCGCGTCGTGCCGATCGTGCAAAGCACCACCTATCGGTACGACTCGGCGGAGGATATAGGAGCGGTCTTTGACGACCCCTCGAAAAGCTTGATCTACTCCCGCTTCGAAAACCCCACCGTGATGGCGGTGGAGGATAAAATCGCGGCGTTGGAGGGGGGGATCGGCGCGATGTGCACCTCGTCCGGACAGATGGCGTCCCTCCTCAGCATCCTCAACCTCTGCAGCGCCGGCGACAACTTTATCTCCGTCTCAACCATATACGGCGGCACCGTCAACCTGTTCGCGGCCACCCTGAAAAAGCTCGGGATCGAGTGCGTCTTCGTCGACGCCAACGCCGACGAGGAGACGCTGGACAGGGTGTTTACGAAGAACACCAAGGCGGTCTTCGGCGAGTCGCTGGCGAACCCCGCGCTGGCGGTGCTGGACATAGAAAAGTTCGCGAGCCTCGCCCACCGGCATCACGTGCCGCTGATCGTGGACAACACCTTCCCCACCCCGGTGCTTTGCAAACCGATCGAGTACGGCGCGGATGTCGTCATCCACTCGACCTCGAAGTACCTAGACGGACACGCCCTCCAAGTCGGCGGCGTCATCGTGGACAGCGGCAGGTTCGACTGGCACGGCGGCAGCTTCCCGGGCTTGACAGAGCCAGACCCGACCTACCACGGGATTGTCTATACCGAGACATACGGCAAGATGGCGTACATCCTCAAGGCGCGGATGCAGCTGATGCGCGACTTCGGCGCGTATCCGTCGGCGCATTCGGCGTTTTTGCTCAATCTGGGTTTGGAAACCCTGCCGCTCCGGATGGAGCGGTACTGCGAAAACGCGCTCAAGGTGGCGCAATACTTCCTAAAGTCGCCGAAGATTGAGTCGGTGCGGTATCCGGGGTTACCGGACGACCCCGACTACGCCCTCGCCCAAAAATACCTCAAGGGCGCGAGCGGGGTTGTAACCGTCGTCGTCAAAGGCGGACGGAAAGGCGCGATTACTTTCATGGACGCGCTGAAGCTCGCGAGCAACCAAGTCCATGTCGCGGACATCCGCTCCTGCGTCCAGCATCCGGCCAGTTCCACCCACCGTCAGCTGACCGACGAACAGCTCGCCGCCGCGGGTGTCCACCCCGGTACGGTGCGCTTTTCGGTCGGTTTGGAGCATGTGGACGACATTCTGGCGGACATCGAACAGGCGATGGCATAAAGGTATCACAGGGATTCTATGGGCACGCCTTGGGGCGTGCCCTTTTCATGCAGCCAAACAGGGCGGCTTGGCAAATGACAAGAAAAATAAGCAAATCTGGATTTTGCTGGACATGGAACAGAGAGGCGGAAGTGGTGCGGGAATCATAACCGCCCTGTTTCCCGCTTCAGCCCGCGGGCCGCCGGACGGGGGAATTCCTTGCCCATAGTGTGGTTTTCAAAATTTCCGTTGATTCCGAGCGGGTTTTTGTGTATACTATACGGTATCAGAGCTATACGGGGAGGTGCGGCCCGATGAAAATGAGGCTGGAGAAGGGGTTTCTCCACATCGCGACGGATGTCTTTACCGCCGTCGGCGGATATGTCGCAACCAACTGCTTCGGCGTCAAAGGAATGGCGTCGCGCAGCGTGCAGGACGGGATCGTGCGGCTGCTGAAACGGGAATACCTCGCGAAAGGCGTGAAGGTGACCTGTCCGCCCGAAGGGAATACCGTTGACATCGATCTGCATATCGTGGTTGAGCATGGGATCAACATCCCGGAAATCTGCCGCTCCATCATGAACGCGGTGCGCTACAATATTGAGAAGACGACCGGCGTCCCGGTCAGCTCGGTCAATATTTGCATCGATTCGGTGGTTATAGGCTAGGAGGCGTACCGTTGGTTCAGCATATCGACGGCAACCAGTTTGCCGCAATGTTCCTATCCGCCGCCGCCGCCATTGAGGCGTCGCGCCAGCGGATCAACGAATTGAATGTCTTCCCCGTGCCGGACGGCGATACGGGTACCAATATGTCCCTGACGATGGCGACCGCCGTCGCGGAGCTGCAAAAGAAGCCCAACCCCCACATCGGCTTGACCGCCGATACCGTCGCGCAGGGGCTATTGCGGGGAGCCAGAGGAAACTCCGGCGTCATCCTGTCCCTGCTGTTCCGGGGCTTTGCCAAAAGCGCCCGGGAATGCGCTACCCTGTCGGGTACCGGGTTGGCGGCGGCCCTCCGGGAAGGGGTGGACGCCGCGTACCGCGCCGTGATGAAACCCGCCGAGGGCACCATCCTGACCGTATCCAGTCAGGCCGCGAAGCGCGCCTTGGCAGCCGCCTCCGAGGACACCGCCTTTGAGTTTGTCTTGAGCGAAGCGCTGATTGCGGCCGAGCTGGCGCTGGAGGAAACGGTGCGCCAGAACCCCGTGCTGGCGAAAGCGGGGGTCATCGACGCCGGCGGACAGGGGTACTGCGTGATTCTGGAGGGGATGCTCCTCGCCTTGCGCGGAAAACCCTTTGTTGCCGACGGGGACGCCGGCAGCCCGCGGCGCGAGCAGGCAGATTTCTCCGAATATACCGAAGAGGACATACATTTCTGTTACTGCACCGAATTCATCATTCTGCGGGAGAGCGACCGGGACGCGATGAAGCTGAACGCCTATCTCGGTTCGATCGGCGACAGTTTGGTGCTGGTGGACGACGAGCGGATTATCAAGGTGCATGTCCATACCAACAACCCCGGCGCGGCGCTGGAGGAGGCGCTGACCTACGGTCAGCTCACCGCCGTGAAGATCGAGAACATGCGGGAACAGCATTCCCAGAAAGTGATTGAAATTCCGCCCGAAAAAGAGACAAGCCGGGTCGTCGCCAAGCCGACCCGCCGGTTCGGCTTCGTCGCGGTCTGTTCGGGGGCCGGAATCTCGGGCGTCTTCCGGGATCTCGGCGTCGACGGGATCATTTCGGGCGGGCAGACGATGAACCCCTCCACCGAGGATATTCTCCGCGTTATCGACGCGACCCCGAGCGACATCGTGTTTGTCCTGCCGAACAACAAAAACATCATCATGGCGGCGGAACAGTGCATCCCCCTCTCCGAGAAAGAGGTGATTGTGCTGCCCACCCGTTCCGCGCCGCAGGGGATGAGCGCGATGCTGGTATTCGACCCGTCGCTGGACGCCGGGCAGAACCGCGAGGCGATGCTGTCGGCGCTCGCCGGCGTCACGACCGGGGAGGTCACTTACGCCGCCCGGGAATCGGTCTTCGACGGGCAGACCATCCATGAGGGCGACCACATGGCACTGCTGAACAACCGCCTGCTGTATACCCACCGCGAGGCATCGGCGGTCCACACCCGTCTGGCCGATGAAATCGCCTCGGGGTCCCCGTCGTTTGTCACCGTCTTCTACGGCGAGGGCGTCAGCGAGGCAGAAGCGGAAGCGATGTTTTCCTTGGTGCGCCGCCACTGCCCCGGCGCGGAGGTAAATCTGATCAACGGCGGCCAGCCGGTGTACTCATACCTAATCTCGGCGGAGTAGTCCGGATGCTTGTGCAGAAACGCGCGGAAGGTGAGCGTCATGGAGCGGTTCTATAAAATGGCGGAAGCCGCCAATGCAACGGTCAAGACGGGAAGGGCTTATGGATTGAGTCCGAAAGCCTATCCCCCGGAGGTGCCCTATGGACAGAGCGCAGTGCCTGATTGTCCGCGACCACAAAATCCTGTGCGTCAAGCACCGGGAACCGGCGCGGACGTACTTCTGTCTGCCCGGGGGCGGGATTGAGCCGGGCGAGACCCCCGAAGCCGCCGCCGTTCGGGAGCTGCGCGAAGAGTGCCTTGTTGACGGCGCGAACCTGACGCTGATCAGCACAGTGACCCATGACGGCCACACAAACTATACCTTTACCGCCGACATCGGCGCTCAACAGCCGGCGCTGGGCGCCGACCCCGAGCTGCCCGAAAACCCGATCCTCGCCGGCGTCGAGTGGCGCGCGCTGGACAGTCTGTGCGAACGGGACCGCGCTTACATGTGGACCGCCGGGCTGATCTGCTATCAAGAGTTTTCGGACGAGCTGGAGAGCTGGGGCGACGACATCAGTTACCCGGAGAAGCGGAGAGCGCCGCAGCCGTAACACTTACGGTTTCCGCGCCAAGTACATTGTGATGTCGTCATACAGCGTGATCGTATCCCCGGCGTCGAGAATCACCTGCCGGATCCCCTCGAAAAACCTTGCCCGATACGGCTCCTTCAATGTGATGTGGTCGGAATGGGTGCCTATCAGGGACAGATACCCGTCGGCGGTATAGGTCCTTGTTTTCTTGTATGTCCGGCGCTCAAGGGCGGTGAACCCGTATTTTTCGCAGGCTTCATAGTCCAGACTGCACGTATACTTCGTCTCCGGGCGGAAATATTTCGTATAGACTTCTTGAATCTTTTGGTACAGCGGCTCGTCGGTATTGCCGCCGCCGGGTTGGACATCCGGCCGCATCATGAACATCGCGAACGCGCCGCCGCTTTTGAGAGTCGCGAACGCCTTCGGGTAGCCGATGCGCTCGGGAATCCATTGGAACGCCGCCGCAGAGTAGACCAAGTCGTAGTGGTTTTCCGGGAAACTGACCGTCTCAAAGTCGGCGTTGACGATGCGGAAGTTTGAATAGGTTGTATACTTATTCCGCATGAATTCGGCGAACACCCCGCTCAGCTCGATCGCGTCATAGGAACAGCCGGTTTTCAACACCGGCTCGGTAGCTTGCCCCGTCCCGGGCCCGACTTCCAGCACCGTCTTTCCCGGTCCGAGCGCCGCGTAGGCGATTAGGTCGGAGAACAGCTCGCCGCAGTACCTCGGGCGCCACTTGTCAAACTGCTCGGGAATCGTGTCGAAGACCGTCCGGATGTCTTTGCCCATGAGACATTTCTCCTCGACCATAGTATAATCGGCGCAGGTCGCCGTGGATGTCAGATATGACTGCGGTTTTCCCGATGGGGACTCCTCTCAAATCCGCCCGGCGCCCTTCAGAAGCCGATACAGCGTTGGCCGTAGATTAAACTCGCGGATGACCGCCTCAACTTCGGCAAGCCGCGCCGGCTTATCCCCGCCTTGCTTCCGGACCGCCCGGAGCATGATGTTTTTCGGGGTGTGGTCGAAGGCGACAAACTCAACCATCTGTGCCCGATAGCCGCAGCATTCCAGCAGGTTGCACCGGATCGCGTCGGTGACGAGCGACGAGAAGCGCTCCCGGACGATGCCGTAGCGGGTCAGGAGCGCAAGATTGCCGCTTTGGATCTGCGCGTTGAGCTCATGCTGACAGCAGGGGACCGAGAAAATCATCTCCGCGCCCCAGCCCACCGCGTTGAACAGAGCGAAATCGGTCGCGGTGTCGCAGGCGTGGAGGGTGATCATGATGTCCACCGGGTCGTCGAAGGTAAAGCCGCCGATGTCCCCCACACGGAACTCCAACCCGTCGTAACCGTACTTTTTCGCGGCTAGATTGCATTTCTCGATGACATCACGCTTCAGGTCCAGACCGATCATCCTCACCTTGATTTTCTTGATTTCGGTAAAGTAGTAGTACAGCACAAAGGTGAGATACGACTTTCCGCACCCGAAATCCAAAATTGTCAGCGGGCGGTTGATGCGCCCAACCTCGTCGTCCACAATCTCGATGAACCGGTTGATCTGCCTGTACTTACCAATCATCGAGCGGACGACTTGCCCCTCCTTCGTGAAGATTCCCATGTCGGTCAGAGGCGGAACCGGGACGCCCTGCTTGAGGATCGCCCGCTTCTTCCGGTTGTGCGAGGTCTGTTCCCTCGGCGCGCCGTCCGCAACAGCCGGACGCGAATGGAACAGAGCTTTTCCCTTCTTGCTGACCTTGACGCCGACTTCCCGGTCGGCGCTCCAACTGTTGAAGCTCTTATAATCCGTCCCCATCAAGCGCTTGATAAACGCGAGGGTTTGGTCAAAGCGCAGATTTTCGTGAAAAACCTGCGTGTCGGTATACTTCGAGATATGGTAAACCCCGTCCGTCCGGCTGATGCCGATTTTTTTGTATGGGACATCCGGACGGACCGGGTTGCTGAGCACACACTTATAAGTGTCCGCTATAAACGCGCCGCGAAGGGCCTCCTTCAGCTGATCCATTTTGGATGATGGGAAAAGAGGATGAACATGTTTCCGGCGGCACCGTTGTAATTCAGTACCGGACCGGGGGACATCATGACGATCCGCCCGTCGGTCAACTCGCTCCAAACGGCCTCGCTGTACGCCGAGTCCTCCATGTCCGCTCCTCCTTACCGCTTCGCTTTTGGGGGGTGATCAGCGCGCTTTAGTTTGCACCGTAATACTGCGGATACTGCTTATTTTGCAAGGTAATTGTATTTGCAAAAAGGGCATTTTGGATAGTCCATGTCATGGGATTTGCCACATCGCGGACATTTTATTTGGGCAATGCCTTCTTCCGTTTCATCGGAATGGAATTGATAGAACTCCATTTTCCCGCAAGCTTGACAAACACCAATTTCAACATCCAATGCTCCGGCAACGAGATTGGGTAAATCACCTAAAATCCAACCTGTTTGTCCAAGTTGGATTTTTCTCACTCCAATTGAGGACACCTCTCCTCCGCAACGAAGGCACTTACTTTTTGGAACTATCTCCATATAAGCCCACTCCCATAATACAAATTAGTTGCGCAATGAAACGAGCTTACTTTTGTTTTTTAAATGTAATCATAGTAGCGCCCTTTGCTTGAATGCTGGT
>JAISVO010000055.1 GCA_031271525.1 Oscillospiraceae bacterium | reverse complement strand
CCGCCTGTCCCGTTGTCCGAGACTTGCAGACGGATGTAAGCCGCGTTCCCGTCGACCTTGACCGTCGCGCCGGTCGCCCTCGAGTGCTTCGTGATGTTTGTCAGCAATTCCTTGAGGTTCTGCGCCAGGAGTTCCCAATGCCCCACGCCGGATAAGTCGCCCCCCGCCGAAAAGGTTACCGGGCAGAAGGTAAACTCTCCGCAGATTGTCTCCAGCGTCGAGACGCCGAACGCGAACGAGGGTTTTAAGTTATATACGGCCTCGCGCAGATGCTCGCTTGCCGCTTCGGCACGCTTAACACTCTGCGCCAGCAGTTCGCCCGCCCGCTCATCCCCCTTCTCGTAAAGCTTTACGGCGGTTCGGAGGGCAAGCAGCGCGCCCGATATTTCATGCCCCACATGGTCATGGATGTCCTGCGCGATCCGGGAGCGTTCGGCAAGCTCCGCAAGACGGGCGGCACTCCGTGTCTCCCTCTCCGCTAACTCCCGGGTTGCCTCCAACCTTAGCCTCGCTCCGCGCTCCTCTATCTGCCGTTCGCTCAGTTCCCGTTCCCGCGCCTCCCAACCGTCTTCGAGCAGCCCGATCAACGGGAGCCAAAGCCCGAGCAGCGCGGGCAGCCAAACAACGGCGTAGCTAATACACAGAGCGGTTTCGGCAACCGCAAGCCACCGGTATGGCGTAAGCCGGTAACGGACCGCCGAGAGCGCCGTCAGGCAGAGAAGGAAGATAACGCCGGAAAGGGGGCTGCCCACCAGCCCCCAAAATCCTATAATGGTCGCTCCCGCAAACACGCGGGCACAGATGACAGCCTTCCGCATCTTACCCTTCGAACAGGTTCATCAATCGGTCCCAAAAGCTCTCGTCCTCCGCAGAGTCTTGATCGGGGGCTTTCTCTTGCGGTTTTGCGATCCCCTCGGTCTGGAATACGAACTGAACGAATTGGATCTTTTCATTCTTCTCAGATAAGAAAGACACAGGGGTAAACTCGCCCCCGGTGAACCCGCTCATCAAACTTTCGACCTCATCGGCAATCCGCTCGGGCAGCGCGCCCGTCTCGGCGGCTAACGCGCCGGATCCTTCGCTCAGTTCGGCAAGTCCCTGTTGTAACGATTCGATTCCGCCGGCCAGCTCGGCCAACGCGCCGCCCAAAACCGGGTCGGCAGCAGCCATTGAAGCCAGAAGCGACGCCGATTCGGATAGCTGCCCCGCTCCGTCCGCGAGACCTTTTATGCCGTGGTCGATTCCGGATACGGCTTCGGCAAGCCGGCTGAACTGCCCCGTCAGCTCGCTTGTATCGGGAAGGGCAACCTCCATCGAGAAGGGGAGGGCAGAGATGTCGATCCCCGGCATTTCAAAGTCTTTTACGTCTGCTTTGATGAGCAGATCGGCATCGGACCCCGGCAGAACGGTGAAGGAGAGGATCCGGTTCTTCCCCGCTCCGGCAACCGACGCCCCGGCCGCTTCGATATTCGAGCATCTTTCATTCGCCAGCGTCACGGTGATCTGCTGCAGATAGTGCTCCGTGAAGACGCCGCCGCCTGCTGTCGTTTGGATCGAAATCTCCAGCGCGCCCGATTTCCCCGCCAGTTCTTCAGGGGCTGTCTCCGCGCCGTCCAAGCGGTAGGTGATACCGTATGTCCAAGGCAGCTTGGGGGTTTTCAACGTTCCTTGGTAATAGAAATCCCCGGCGCTCACCCCGCCGCTCACCCCGCCGTCTATGATGCGGAGGGGTTGGAGGTCGGTAAGGTTGGTCACCTCGGAAAAGTCCCCGCTGTCTCCCAAAACGCCCGCTTCGGTAACGACAAAGTGGCTGACCGCGTAAGCGCTGCCGACGGTTCCGTCGGATGCCAGCCGGGCGTAGATGACCTCGTCTTTTTCACTGACTACGGCGTCAACCCCGGGCGTATTCGGAAGCGCGTCTATCTCTTCAATCTCGGTAAACGCCGATGCCGCGCCGGATACGCCGACTGTCAGGCAGAGGAGCAAGATGATCAGCAGAATGTTACGTTTCACTGGAAGGTTCCTCCTTGTCCGGTTTAGGTTCATGCAGGAATTTTGCTTTGTATGTCGTCTGGCCGATCAATTTGTCAAAAATTGTAAGCAAACCCGGGAGGAAGACCAGCACCAACGCCATCGAGAGGAGAGTACCCCGCCCCAACAGAATCCCAATGTCTGAGATCAACGGATTGGTGGAGGTTCCGGCCAATGTGAAGCCCGCCGTGGCCAGTGTCATCCCGGACACTAGGATCGAGCGGAAGGACGAACCGAGAGCTTTGTGCGCCGCCTCTTTCTTAGGCATCGTCTTCCGGTTCCGGGTATAGGTCACTGTCAACAGGATCGCGTAGTCCACCGTCGCGCCGAGCTGCACCGTGTTTAGGATCAGGTAGCCGATATAGTTGATCGGGGTGCCGGTGAAGTACGGGATCGAGAGGTTAATCCAGATCGCCGCCTCAATGGTTAAGAGGAGGAAGAAGGGAAGGGACGCCGAGCGGAAGGTCACCGCCAGCACCGCGAAGATCGAGATCACCGCGATGAGGTTTGTGCGGTTGTTGTCCTTTTGCACCACCGTCCGGATGTCGTAGAGGTTCGCGCTGGGTCCGACGGTAAACACCCCTTCGGGGTAGAGCCGCTTCGCCGCCGCCGTCACTTCCTCCACCGTCCGGAAGGCGTCTGGCCCCTCTGACGCCGTGTCGGTATTGATCACCATCCGGGCGTAGCGTTCGGAGTAGAATTGGTTTGTGATTGACTCGCTCAGGAAACCCGGCGGAATCCCCGCTCCCACCGTCTTCGTGTAGTTCGTCACCGAGGTGACGTGGGGAAGGGCGAGCAGCTCATTACTCAGCGCCTCTTCCTTCTGGAGTTCCCCTTTCGGCACCAGCAGTACCATCACGGTGGAACGCTCGGCGTCCTCCCCTGTCATCTGGTCATAGGAGAGCTGATAGCCGTAGACGAAGTCGGTGCGCGTCTGCCCGAGGAAGCTCGGTACGACGATGACCAGAACGATCAGGACGGCGGGGACCGCAAGGTACTTCAGAACCTTATACACCCCCGAGAAGGTGGGGATCAGGTCGCGGTGGCGGGTCCTGTCAATCGCCTTGTAGACACACATTGTCAGCGCGGGGAGGAAGACCATCACCGAGACGAAGCTGAAGAAGATTCCCTTCGCGAGGCTGAGCCCTAAATCCGCGCCCAAAGAGAAATCCATGAACATCAGCGCCATAAATCCAAACAGGGTAGTGGAGGCGCTCGCCGCGACCGTCGCGAAGCTCTCCTTCACGGCTTTCCGCATCGCGTCCTCCACGCTGTCGCCGGCCTTGCGGTGTGCTCCGAAGCTATGGAGGAGGAAAATCGCGTAGTCCAGTGACACGGCGAGCTGCAGGATTGGCGTCACGGCGTTGGTTAGGAAGCTGACGCTCCCCGCGAAGGCGTTGGTCCCCATGTTGATGGCGACCGATACCCCGATAGCGGCGACAAACAGCAACGGTTCAATCCAAGAGTTTGTGGTGAGGATCAGGATCAACAGGATGATCGGCACCAGAATGACAATCGCGTTGCGTACCTCAGTACCGGTGGCTGCCTGCACATACTCAATCTCAGCGGCTTCCCCCGTGATCCCGCCCCGGTCGCCCAAGAGTGCGCGAACCTCCCGGACCCCTTCTTTTTCATAACCCTTGGGAATGACGATCTGGTAAAACGCGTCCCCATTCTTATAGTAAGCCTCGATCGCCGCCTTGTCGCCCATCTCAAGCGGGACGGCAAGGTCCGTAATATCGTCCAGCCAAAGCGCTTCATCGACATGTTCGAGATCCAAAAGGGTTTGTTTGAACCGCAGTGCTTGGGTCAGTGAGACGCCGCGCAGGCTGACCGAAGCGTTGGGCATCGCTCCCGAGAACTCTTCGCCGAGGATTCCGATCGCCTCGGTGGACTGCGCGTCATCGGGGAGATACTCGGACATGTTGTAATTGACCTTTACGGCAAGGAACAAAACGGCGAACACGGCGGCGGCAATCAGGAAAAGCGCGAGAACCGGCCTCCTGTGCCGAATGATCGCTCCCGCAAACCGCTCCATAGGCAAGCACCCCTTCAAATATCACAAGACCACGCTTCACGCGCCTCACGAGCGCTCGGCGATGAAGCAGCTCGGTTGTAGTATAACAGACACAGTGTCGGCTTTCAACCGTCAATGTGTCTGTGATTTGCCGGAAAAACAACAGAATTATCAAATTTGTTGCTGAGCCTTGATGCTGAACCCTGAAAGCCCTTGGTAGAGTAAGGTGGAGCAAAGCTCGGCCATTTCTTGGATGCTCTCTTTCGCGCCGCCGACGAGCCATCGGTGAATAACGCTGAGGGATCCGTTCACGATAAAATACTGCAAGTATTCTGAGATTCCCGGATCGAGCTGCTTCATATGCCGTAAGTCGTGAACAATTTTCGACTGCGCCAGCAGCATGACCTCCCGTTGGAAAGCAAAGTCGCCGTTTTCGCCCAGCAGAACCTCGAACAGAGCGGCGTTCTCCTTGGCGTAGCTCAAGATCCGTTCCAATGCCTGAACGGTGAGCCGCGTCTGCTCCGAAAACGCATTGACCGAGACGTGTCCGCTTACTTCGGCGATGATCTCTTGCTGAATCTGCGCCAGCAGGTC
>JAISVO010000003.1 GCA_031271525.1 Oscillospiraceae bacterium | reverse complement strand
ACCGGCGGACAGTACGGGGGAATCGGCAGGCTCGACCGCAATGACCCTAACGTCCGGATTTTTCTCTTTCAGATAACTGCCTGCGCCTGTGATCGTGCCGCCAGTGCCGACGCCCGAAACAAAAATATCAATCTTGCCGTCGGTATCGTTCCATATTTCCGGTCCCGTGGTCGCTTTATGCACAGCGGGATTTGCCGGGTTCTCAAATTGTCCGGGGATAAAGCTGTCAGGGATCTTGGCGGAAATCTCCTTGGCTTTCGCTATCGCGCCCTTCATGCCCTGCGCGCCGCTGGTCAGCACGAGTTCCGCGCCGTATGCCGACAGCAGATTCCGGCGTTCTACGCTCATTGTCTCGGGCATAGTCAAAATGATCCTATATTTCTTGGACGCCGCGATGGCGGCAAGCCCAATTCCTGTGTTGCCGCTGGTCGGTTCGATGATGACAGAGCCCGGCTTCAGCAAGCCTTTTTCTTCAGCGTCCTCGATCATAGCCTTAGCAATACGGTCTTTAACGCTTCCTGCCGGATTAAAGTATTCCAGCTTGCCAAGCAGCTTGGAGGACAGCCCTCGCTCCTTTTCAAAGCCGGATAGTTCCAACAATGGCGTGCTACCGATCAGGTCGGTAATTTTCCGAGCAATTTTCATGTCCGCACCCTTTCCATATAACCTATAATACATACCTGCATAGTATGTATTATACAGGGATTTTTCCGCTTGTCAAGTCTTTTTTGAAATTTTTCATTTATGAGTGGCGGCTGTCATCCCCATATGCGGTTTCGGACAATGTGTCACCCATCACTGACACCTGAACAAAGACTTTCTCGAAATTTTTCAGACAGACTTGACAAAAAACGAGCGGCACGGTATAATACATACTAAATATATATGTTTTATATGTTGACTGTTTGCAGACAAAAAAGTGAGAGGCGATATAAAAAATGAAAGTATCGACAAAAGGCAGATATGCGCTGCGAATGCTGCTTGATTTAGCCGAGCATAAAGAGTCGGGGTTCGTATCTCTCAAGGAAATTGCCATACGTCAAAATATATCCAAGCAGTATTTGGAACAGATCGTAACTCTGCTAAACACGTCAGATGTGCTGAAAACAAACCGCGGCAAGCAGGGCGGGTATATGCTGGCGAAGTCGCCGTCTCAGATTACGGTGGGGCAGATACTCAGGATTACCGAAGGCAATCTCTCGCCTGTCGCCTGCCTTGAGGATGAAGTCAACCGATGTGAACGGTCTGCTTCGTGCAAGACGTTACCGATGTGGGATGATTTTTATACGGTCATTACAAATTATCTTGACAACGTCACCGTCCAAGATATGTTGGAACAATATCAAACGCAAGGCGCGGATCATTATATCGTGTAGCGGGAGGTTTTCTGCAAGCGGATTGCGCGCGGCAGCCCCTGTGACCGTTGCCATTACTTATGATATTTCCCCCCGCTCAAAATGCTGAACGACCGGTATATCTGCTCCAGAAGCATAGCGCGGACCATGTGGTGAGGCCATGTCAGGCGGGACAGCGACAGCCGCAGCCCCGCGTCCCGCTTAACCCGCTCCGGAAGACCGTCCGAGCCGCCGATCAGGAAACAGACCCGCGACGCGACGCCGTTCTGCCACCGCCGGAAGGCGTCGGCAAGCTGCTCGGACGTAAACTCCTCCCCTTCGGAGCAGAGCGCGACGGGGTAAAACCCCTCCGGTACCTTGGGGACCTCGCCGTCCCCGACTTCGGCGACGCTCAGCTTGCAGAACGCGCCGAGCCGCTTGCAATACTCGTCGCACGCAGCCTTCCAGTACGGCTCCCGGAGCCGCCCGGCGGCAGAGACGGCGATCCGCATCATAAGGGGTTCACCGCCATCGAAAGCCCGAGGAAAAAGGGGATGGTCACAAGCGACAGCAGGGTACAGAGCGACACAACCTTGGCGGCGTGGGGCGCGTCGCCCTCGAACCGCGCGGCGAACAGCACGACGTTGGTGGCGCAGGGGGTTGTTGTGAGCACCAGCGCGGCGGAGAGCCACATCCCGCGCAGCCCCAACAGTACGGACACCCCCAGCGCGGCGGCGGGGACTGCCAGCAGTTTCAGCGCGAGCGCCAGCCACAGCTTCCCCTCGCCGGCGCGGGGGCGGAGGGGCGACACGCTAAGGTGATATCCGAGGACGATCATCGCAAGCGGCGAGTTCAGCGACGCCAGAAGCTCCATCGGCTCGCCGAGGAGGGGCGGGAACGACCATTGCGGGTTCAGGGCGAACAGTCCCGCCAGCAGCAGCCCGGTTCCTAACGACAGCACCCCGGGGTTGAGCAGCATGTTCTTTACGGTCAGCTTCTCCCCCGGGCGGTAGAGGGAAATGCCATAGGTCCAGACGAAGAGGTTAAAGACCGCGATATAGACCGAGACGTACACCACGCTCTCCTCCCCCAAAATACCCGAGGCGAGCGGGACCCCCATATAGCCGCAATTGGAGAAGGTGACGCACATCCGGTAAATCGCGAGGCGTTCGCGGGACTCCTTCCGGATCGCGATTCGGGACAATAAAATCGCGAACAGGTGGAGGATAAACGCAAACCCGGCCGTCTTGAGGATGTTTCCCATCAGCTCGGGGGAGACGTCAACGCTCAAAAACGAGTTTATGATGACGCAGGGGGTCGCGAGGTAGAAGACGATGCTGGTCATCTGCTTCGCGCCGTCGGCGTTCAGCCAGCGCGCTTTCGCCGCCAAAAACCCCGCCCCCATCACGAGGAAGAGAACCGCGACCCGGTACGCCACCGGCATCATATTTTCCAGCAATGGATCACCCCCCGAACGGACAGTACGTTAAGAGACCGCACCGGCCGCAGTCCGGCTTCCGGGCGCGGCAGACGGCCCGTCCGTGCGCCACCAGCCGGTGGCAGAACATCAGCTGTTCCTCCGGGGGGATGATCTCCCGCAAAGCGTTCTCCACCTTCACGGGGTCCTCCGTCGCGCACAATCCCAAGCGGTTTGCGAGCCGGATGCAATGGGTATCAGTCACGACGGCGGGCTGCCCGAACAGCTCGCCGAGCACCAGATTCGCCGTCTTCCGCCCGACCCCGGGGAGCCTTAACAGCTCTTCCATCGACCCCGGCACCTTCCCGCCGAACTCGTCCAACAGCATCCGCGCGCCCCCGATCAGGTCCCTCGCCTTATGGTGGTAGAATCCGCAGGGTTTTACGATCTCCTCCATCTCGGCGACGTCGGCTTCCGCGATGTCGGCAAGCGCCGGGTACCGCGCGTACAGCACTTCCTTGACGATGTTGACCCGCGCGTCGGTGCACTGCGCCGCGAGGCGGGTATTGAAGAGCAGCTGATAGTCGGTATCGTACTGTAACGTGCAGGCGGCAACGGGGTACATCTCTTTCAGCGCCGCAATCAACTCTTGCATAGCTATGCTCCTGTATGGTATGATAATGAAAAGCTTTTGGGGAGAGAAGGATGTCTACCATGCTAACACAAATCATGGACTTTGTCAAAGCCGGCGACCCGGAGATCGGCGCCGTGCTGTTTGCCGAGTACGAGCGCGAGCGGAACGGGCTGGAGCTGATCGCGTCGGAGAACGCGCCGTCGGAAGCCGTCATCGCCGCGATGGGCTCGGTGCTGACCAATAAGTATGCGGAAGGATACCCCGGAAAACGGTATTACGGCGGTTGCGAGAAGGTGGACATCGCCGAAAATCTCGCCCGCGACCGCGCCACCGCGCTGTTCGGTGCGGAACACGCCAATGTCCAGCCCCATTCGGGGGCGCAGGCAAACGCCGCAGTCTATCTCGCCTACCTGAAACCGGGGGACACCGTGCTCGGCATGAGCCTCGCCCACGGCGGTCATCTGACCCACGGAAGCCCGGTCAATATCTCGGGGCTGTACTACAACATCGTTCCGTACGGGTTGGGAGCGGACGAGCGGATCGACTACGACGAAGTCCGCAGACTCGCGAAGGAGCACAACCCCAAAATGATCATCGCGGGCGCGTCGGCATACGCCCGGGTGATTGACTTCGGGGCGTTCGCGTCAATCTCGAAGGAAATCGGCGCCGTGCTGATGGTGGATATGGCGCATATCGCGGGGTTGGTCGCGGCGGGGCTCCACCCGACGCCGGTGGGGCTTGCCGACGTGGTGACCTCCACCACCCACAAGACATTGCGCGGACCCCGGGGAGGGCTGATCCTATGCAACGGCGAGGAGAACGCGAAGGCGATTGACAAGGCGGTCTTTCCGGGAATCCAAGGGGGTCCGCTGATGCATATCATCGCGGCGAAGGCGGTCGCGTTCGGCGAAGCGCTGAAGCCCGAGTTCAAAGCCTATCAGCGGCAGGTGGTCAGCAACGCCAAGGCGCTTGCGGACGGGTTGCTCAAGCGCGGCTTCGACCTCGTCAGCGGCGGCACCGACAACCACCTGATCCTGCTCGACCTGCGGAAGCTGGACATCACCGGGCGCAAGCTGGAAAAGCAGCTGGACACCGTCGGGATTACGGTCAACAAAAACGCCATCCCAAACGACCCGCAGAAGCCGTACTACACCTCGGGGGTCCGGATCGGCACCCCGGCGGTCACCTCGCGGGGCTTGAAGGAAAACGATATGGAGTCGCTCGCCGAACTGATCTACCTCACCGCCGCGAAGTACGACGAAAAGGCGGACTATATCCGGAGCGAGGTCACGCGGCTGTGCGAAAGATACCCCCTCTATGGTTAAGAATCCCCTTCCCGATCGGATACGCCCCGCAGCGCTGGACGACGTTGCGGGGCAGAGCCATATCATCGGGCGGGATGGGCTGCTGCGGCGGGTCATCGAAAAGGGGATCATCCCCAACATGATCTTCTACGGGCCGTCCGGCACCGGGAAGACCACCGTCGCGCGGATCGCCGCGGCGAAGACCGAACGCACCCTGTATAAGCTCAACGCCACCAACGCGTCGATCGCCGACATCCGGCAGATTGTGGACAGCCTCGACACCATGCTCGCGCCGGACGGAGCGCTCCTCTACCTCGACGAAATTCAATACTTCAACAAAAAACAGCAGCAGAGCTTGCTGGAGTTCATGGAGAACGGGCAGATCACCCTGATCGCCTCCACCACCGAGAACCCGTACTTCACCGTCTTTAATGCGATCCTAAGCCGCGCCACCGTCTTTGAGTTCAAGCCGGTGACGCCGGAGGAGTGCCGCCCGGCGGCCCTGCGAGCGGTCGCGCTGCTCGCCGAGGAGATGGGGGTGACGATTCACTGTCCCGACGAGGTGCTGGATCGGATCTGCGCCTCCTGCGGCGGCGACGTGCGGAAAGCCGTCAGCGCGGTGGAACTGCTGGCGGCGGCGGCGCCGATCGGCGACGGGAAGACAGTCACATTGACGATCGGCGACGCGGTACTGGTAAGCCAGCGGAGCGCGATGCGCTATGACCGCGACGGCGACAGTCATTACGACATCCTGAGCGCTTTCCAGAAGTCGATCCGGGGCTCCGACCCCAACGCGGCGCTCCACTACCTCGCAAGGCTCCTAGACGCCGGGGATCTAATCTCGGCGTGCCGCCGCCTGCTGGTGACCGCCAACGAGGATGTCGGCCTCGCCTACTCGCAAGCGGCGGTTGTCGCCAAGGCATGCGTCGATACGGCGCTCCAGCTGGGACTGCCCGAAGCGATCATGCCGCTTTCTCACGCGGTCGTGCTCTGCGCTACCGCGCCGAAGTCCAACAGCGCTTCCGGCGGGGCGGGGGCGGCGCTCGCCGACATACAGGCGGGGCGGAGCGGCGACATCCCGAGCCACTTAAAGGACAGCCATTATGCGGGGGCGGGGAAGCTGGGGCACGGCGGCGGGTATGTCTATACGCACGACGCGCCGAACCACTGGCAGGCGCAGCAATACCTCCCCGACGCGATTAAGGATGCCGTATACTACGAATACGGCGACAACAAATCGGAGCAAGCGGCGAAAGCGTATTGGGACCGGGTGAAGTCGGGGCAATAGGGGGACGATATGGCGGCAGGGTTGATTCATCTGTACACAGGGGACGGCAAGGGGAAGACGACCGCCGCGCTGGGGCTCTTGCTCCGCGCCCACGGGCGGGGGATGCGCTGTGTGCTGGCGCAGTTCTGTAAGGGGCGGGACACCGGAGAATTGACCGCACTGGAAAACCTGCCCGGCGTGACGGTATTGAGGCTGTCCCGGGACCTTGGTTTTTTCCGGACCGCGAAAGGGGAAGACCGGGCCGAGATGCTCCGGCAGCACAGCGGCATCCTGACAGAAGCCGAAAAGCTTATCCGTACCGAACCGGTTGGGGTCTTGGTGCTGGACGAAATCTGCGCCGCTTACAGGACCGGCGCGCTGGACCGGGACGCCGCCGACCGGTTGATCCGCGGCAAACCGCCGTATTGGGAGCTGGTTTTGACCGGTCGAGATGCCCCGGAGAGTTTTTTCGAAGCTGCCGACTATGTAACCGAGTTCGTCAAGCGCAAGCACCCGTTTGACCGTGGGGTGCCGGCGCGGGAGGGGATCGAGTTTTAGGAACTCCTTACATTATCGAAAGTCCGTAATAGAAATCGGCGGCGACGCCCATACGCCCAAGGAAGCCGCCTTGATCCTCCGGGTATTGCTTATCCGGGGAATTTCAACGATCCTTCGGCAAAACTTCGGGTTGACGCTCTCCGGTTCCTGTGGTATGCTGTACTTGTTCGTGGATTCTATCCCATTACCTGCAAGGAGGTGAGAGGCATGGCCAAGCGGTTGTCGTCCAAAGAGCTGTATCCCGGTTGTGAAATTTCCAGCAGACGCGCATTCAAAAATACGGCGATATGGGTGAGTTGCGCCCTTTTGACGGTTCTGACCGCCATTTTCGGGCACAAACAGGGTATCTATACCCATTTGCGCCGTATGGAATGTCTCCCGCCCCGCAGCCGCCCGGCATAAGCCGGTTAGCCTGTTGCGTCGTCTGGGGTTCCGTACGGAACCCCAGACTTTTTATGTTCAAAGGAGTTTATTGGCATGAGGAAATACATCAAAACAGCCCACCTCGCGGCGAGGGAGAAGACCAACGGCGGCGTTGTCTGGCTCCTTCCCGAAATCCTGATTAAAGCGGCGACGCTGGTGCCGCTCCTCTTCCTGTGGCGCGCCGTGCTGACCTCGGGGGCCGGCAGCGCCGGAATGAGCGTCTCGCAGATCCTCAGTTACACCACCGTCAGCGCCCTCTTGAGCGAACCGCTGACCGTACAGACCAAAGCGAGCGGCTGGCTCTCGGAAGGCGTGATACTCAAGCTGTACGGGCGTCCCCTGCCGGTCCTCGGGCAGCTCGCGGCACAGACTGTGGGCGGCTGGCTTCCGAACCTCGCCCTCTTCTCGCTGCCGACCGCCGCGATCGCCGTGTCGTTCGGCGTAAACCTCATCCCCGCGTCGCCTCTCTTCCCGCTTAGCCTGCTCCTCTGCGTCTCCCTCGGATTTGCCGTCGACCTACTGTTCAGCTGCCTCGCTCTGAAGCTTCGGAGCATCGACTGGCTGATCTCCCGGCTGCGCCAAGCTGTCGCGGCGGTGCTGTCCGGCACGGTGATCCCGATCCGGCTTCTCCCGTTCGGCGTCGCGGAGGCGGTAAAGCTTCAGCCGTTCGCCTCGCTGGGCGGCGCGCCGCTGTCGGTCTTCATCGGCTCCGCCGACACCGGCGAGATACTCGTTCTGCAAATCCTCTGGAACTTGATCCTGTGGCCGGCGGCGTTGTTGATCTGGAGAAAGAGTCGGGAGGGAATGGTGAGCTATGGCGGATAAAGTCACCCTGCGGCGTATCCTGCGCCTCTTCGCGATTTCTGCGAGGATGGACATGGTCTACCTCCTCCGCGACACCAAATTCGCTCTGCTCGGTATCCTCGGAGACTTGGTCAACAACCTCGCGACGGTGTCGGGCGTCTTCCTGATCGCCGCGCGTTTTGGTGGCATCGGCGAGATGAACGCTGACGAGGTGCTCTTCATGATGGCGTACTCCACCCTCAGCGTCGGGGTCTTCACCCTGTTCGGTTCGGGCAACAACATTTTTATCAGCCGGATCATCGGACGGGGTCAGCTGGACCACATGTTCACCCAGCCCCTGCCGCTCGGCGTCCAGTTGGTCACCGGCGGGTTCGCGCCGTTCACCGGCGGCGGAAACCTTCTGGTCGGGACTGTACTGACGGTGATCTCAGTCAGCCGCTTGCGGCTCGCGGTGACGCCGCTGTGGCTTGCCGCCCTGATTGCCTATCAGGCGGCGACGCTGGCGGTGACTGTCGCGCGGTCGTACATCGTGAGCAGCCTCGCCTTCTACGCGCCGGCGGAGGCGGAGGAGATTTCGAGCGTTGCGATCAACGACACATGGGTGGTCGGCACCTTTCCCCTCTCGGGGATGCCCAAAGCGCTCCAGATCCCTCTGCTCACCATCTTGCCAGAGGGGCTGATGGCGTGGTTTCCCGCCCTCTGCCTGCTGGGCCGCCCGCCCCTTGGCCTCACGGGGCTGTACCCGGTGCTGTTCGCCCTGCTGCTGTCGCTCACCGCAAAACGTATCTTTAAGAGAGGATTGAGAAACTATGTCCAAAAGGGTTCCAGCCGATATCTCCCATACGGCTTCCGTCGTTAGCGTCCGGGGCGTCACCAAAACGTTCCTCCAGCGCCGACGGGGGAACAGGGGGATTCTCCGCAACCTGATACATCCCGAGAGGAAGACGATCACCGCTCTGGACGGCTTGAGCTTCGAGGTGGCTCCGGGCGAGTTCGTCGCCTATGCCGGTCCCAACGGCGCGGGGAAGTCCACGACGATGAAGCTGCTCGCCGGAATGCTCCTTCCGAACGCGGGCGAGCTGTCGGTGTTGGGATTATCGCCGCGCAAGGATCGAATAGCGATCATGCGGCGGCTTGGGGTACTGTTCGGCAACCGCACAGAGCTGTGGTGGGATCATCCGGTGATCCAAAGCTTTGAATGGAAGAAGGTCGTTTGGGACATCCCCGAGCGCGAATACCAAGAGACACTGGATACGGTGACCGAGCTGCTCGGCGTCAAGGACCTGCTGAAGACGTTCGCGAGGGAGCTGTCCCTCGGGCAGCGGATGCGGGCGGATTTGGCCATGCTTCTGCTGCACAGGCCCGAGCTGATCCTGCTGGACGAACCGACGTTGGGACTGGATGTGATGGCAAAGCGCCGGATGATCGGTTTCCTCAAAAAACTGAACGCCGAAAGCGGCACCACGATCATTGTCACAAGCCACGACATGGACGATTTGGAGGAGATGGCGCGGCGGATCCTGCTGATCTCGGGCGGAAAAGCCGCCTTCGACGGGGATTTTTCGGCGCTGCGCGGTAAACTGGGCTGCGTTAAGAAAGCGGTTGTCCTGTTCGAAAGCGGCGAGCGGCGGGAAGTCCCGTATCAGGATACCAACCGCTTCCTCTATGAGCTGTCCGGGTTGAGCGGCATCGCGGATGTCAGCTTCACCCAGACGTCGCTGGAGGAGGGCTTGGCGAACCTTTACAGTCAAAATGAAAAAAATGTTTGACAAACAGGGTGAACTGTGTTATCCTATCATAGCCGCTTTATCGGAGGTTTTCAAAAGCAGGGTTTATCAAACTCTCACCTCCATAAGCGAGACTGATAATAAAGCTGAGGGAACGCAATGACCGCAATTCTGGAAACCGGTGGCAAACAGTACCGCGTTTCGGAGGGGGACATCATCTATGTCGAGAAACTCCCCGCCGAAGAGGGCGCGGCCTTGGCGTTTGACACCGTGCTGGCCGTTTACGACGGCGAAAAGGTGAAAACCGGCGCCCCGTACGTCGAGGGCGTCATCGTCAAGGCCAGCGTAGTGAAAAACGGCAAGGAAAAGAAGATTGTCGTCTACAAGATGAAACCCAAGAAGGGCTACCGCCGCAAACAGGGACACCGTCAGCCCTACACCAAGCTGCAAATCGAGGCGATCGCGCTGCCCAAGAAGGCAAACTAACCGATCCGATCAACAACTCAAGGAGATGAGAGTATGGCACATAAAAAGGGCGTAGGCTCCTCGCGCAACGGGCGCGACTCAAACGCGCAGCGGCTCGGCGCAAAGCGCGCCGACGGTCAGTATGTCAACGCGGGCACCATTTTGGTGCGGCAGCGCGGCACCCACATCCATCCGGGCGCAAATGTGGGTCTCGGCAGCGACGACACTCTCTTCGCGCTGGGCAGCGGCACCGTCCGCTTCGAGCGGCAGGGTCGTGACCGCAAACGCGTCTCGGTCTACGCGGTGGCGGAATAGACGAAATAAACCCAATCACCGTCTTGATGAAAGACGGTGATTCTTTTTTGGGGGGATCATCCCTCCGTCCCCCAAAGTGATCGTTCTCTCCTGAAAACCCCGTCTGGGGCGGGCGGGGCGGAACAATAGCCGCCGTCAATCCTCGTCCAGCTTCAACACCGCCATGAACGCTTCTTGGGGAACCTCGACCGAGCCGAGGGAACGCATACGCTTCTTCCCCTCCTTCTGCTTCTCCAGAAGCTTCTTCTTTCGTGTGATATCGCCGCCGTAGCACTTCGCCAGCACGTCCTTCCGCATGGCGCGTACCGTCTCCCGGGCGATGATCTTACCGCCGATCGCGACTTGCACCGGTACCTCAAACATCTGACGCGGAATATGTTCCTTGAGCTTTTCCGCGATCCGCCGCGCCCGGGGATACGCCTTCTCCGTGTGCACGATAAACGATAACGCGTCCACCACGTCCCCGTTCAGCAGTACGTCCAGCTTGACGAGGTCGCTCTCGCGGTAATCGGTCAACTCATAGTCGAGCGACGCATACCCCCGGGTGCGGCTCTTCAGCGCGTCGAAAAAGTCATAGATGATCTCGCCCAGCGGCAGTTCGTAATGCAGCTCGACGCGGCCCTTGGTCGACCCGTCCAAATACTGCATATCCTTAAAGACGCCGCGCCGCTCCTGACACAGTTCCATCAGGCTGCCGACATATTCCTGCGGGGTAATGACGTTCGCCTTGACAAACGGCTCCTCGGTCTTCTCAATCCCGGACGGGTCGGGGTAGTTCAGCGGGTTGTCAATCGAGACAACCTCGCCGTTGGTCTTGGTGATTTTATAGATGACGCTCGGCGCGGTCGTAATCAGGTCGAGGTTGAACTCCCGCTCCAGCCTCTCTTGTATGACCTCCATATGGAGGAGACCGAGAAAGCCGCACCGGAATCCGTAGCCCAGCGCGACCGACGTCTCCGGTTCGAAGGTGAGGGACGCGTCGTTGAGGTATAGGCGTTCCAGCGCGTCCCGCAGATCGGGGTACTTCGCCCCATCCGCCGGATAAACGCCCGAAAAAACCATCGGCTGTACGGCGCGGTATCCCGGCAACGGATCGGGCGCGGGGTTGCCCGCAAGGGTCACTGTGTCTCCCACCTGCGTGTCGCGTACCTCTTTAATGGAGGCCGTAAGGTAGCCAACCTCCCCGGCGGAGAGCGAGCCGCTCGGCTCCATCCCCAGCGGGCGGAGAACACCCACCTCGACCAGTTGATACACGGCGCCGGTCGCCATCATCAGGACGGAGTCGCCCGCTTTCAATGTGCCGTCGAAAACGCGCACCAAGACGATCACGCCTTTATACGCGTCATATTGACTGTCGAAAATCAAGGCGCGGACCGGCGCGTCCGGGTCGCCGCCGGGGGCGGGGACGCCGTCCACCACCGTTTGGAGCACCGCTTCGATGTTGATCCCCTGCTTTGCCGAGATGCGAGGGGCTTCCTGCGCCGGCAGCCCGATTACATCCTCAATCTCCCGGACGGCGCGTTCGGGGTCTGCCGCCGGAAGGTCGATCTTGTTGATTACCGGCAGGACCTCCAGATTGTGCTCCAGCGCGAGATAGGTATTCGCGAGCGTCTGCGCCTCGATTCCCTGCGCCGCGTCCACGACCAAAACAGCGCCCTCGCAGGCGGCTAGCGAACGGCTCACCTCATAGTTGAAGTCAACATGCCCGGGGGTATCGATCAGGTTGAACTGATAGGTTTTTCCGTCCGCCGCGGTGTAGGGCAGACGGACGGCGCGGGCTTTGATCGTGATCCCCCGCTCCCGCTCCAAATCCATGTTGTCGAGAATTTGATCCGACATCGCCCGCTTCTCCACCGAGCGGGTCGCTTCGATGATCCGGTCCGCCAAAGTCGATTTTCCGTGGTCGATATGCGCGATAATGCAAAAATTGCGGATGTTGTCCTGCACGTTCTGTTCCTCTTATTCCTTCTGGTTTGTGTTATTATACCATTGTGAGCCGGGGTTTGTAAAGCGGGAAGAAAGAACTCAAACCGGAAGATTGACGCCGCTGTCCCTCCGGTCTTCCCCAGACGCGCCAAGCTCCGGCGTCCAAGCCCTCGACGCGGCGGTGTCCGAAATCTCGCCGCAATAGTTGCGGAGCATTTCCGCCTTGATCTCCCCAACGGAGTAATCGTGTCCGAGAAGCCACATCAGTTTGGTGACCGCCGCTTCGGTCGTCATGTCATAGCAGGGGATCAGGCCGGCCTCCAGCAGCTCCCGCCCGCCAAGAGCGTAAACGCCGAAATTTGTCTCGCCCTTGACACACTGGGTTGTGGCCGCAATCGGGATGGTTTTGCCCCGTTCCAACACCTTTTTGATTGATTGATAGACGCTTGCCCGTCCGTCCGACGCGGTGGGGATCCCTTGCAATCCGAACACCTCCAAGACGATCCCCTTAAATCCCAAGTCCAAGAGGGTATCAATCTTGTCCGGGACAAGCCCGGGGATCAGTTTCAGCAAGAAGACATCGCCGCAGACCCTGTTGTCCATCCGGGTCTCCCCGCCGGCGGGAATCTTGATCGGGTGCTCCATCAAAACGCCGCCCGCCGTCACCGACCCGGCGCGGGGGACATTGATTGGTTCGATGGCACAGGAGGAGAGGGCGTCCACCTTGCTGGCGCGGGTGCCGTAGATGATCTTCCCGTCGAAGACGATGTAGATCCCGGGATACCCCGCGAGGGCGGTTTGGAACGCATCCAAAAGGTTCTGTTTGCCGTCGGTTCCGGGTGCCGTCATTGGGATCTGCGACCCGGTCAGGATCACCGGTTTATGGGGGTTGATCAGCATAAACGAGAGCATCGCGGCGGTGTATGACATCGTGTCGGTTCCCATCGTGACAACGATGCCGTCGCAATCTTGTGTAAGACCGGCGTAGATCGCTTCGGACATCAGCGCCCAATCCGAGAGTTGGATGTTGGTGCTGTCCAGCGGGGTTTGGTAGATGTCGTTATAGCGCGGCTCACAGATGGACGCGATCTCGGGGACACAGGCGGTCAGCTCACGGCCCCGCAGCTCGGGGCTGTAAACGCCCGCTTCGTTTTTTCTGCAGGCAATTGTTCCGCCCGTGGTGATCAGCAGGATGGTTTTCATGACTTTTTGATCTTCCTCACTCTATTCTGCGGTTTGCGACGATACAGAGTATACCACAGGACGGCGCGGTCTACAATGGGGGATGGGATGCGCCCTCACGGCAAACCGTACAGGCGGACGGCCTGTCCCAAAAAAAACTTGCGCCCGTCCCTCCCCCCATGCTATAATACTTTTTAAAATACCTTACAGGAGGTTTCCGCTTTATGACCGAACAGCTGCGCGACATAGGCCGCCGTCTGTCCGATCTCCGCAGTATTATGGAGATCGCACCCGATGAATTCTGCCTAAA
>JAISVO010000111.1 GCA_031271525.1 Oscillospiraceae bacterium | reverse complement strand
AAGACGGTTAAGCCAAAGGCAGCCCGCAGCAATCGCGGGCTGTTTCCCCGTTTTCAGAAGGACGCCGGCTCGTCCGGCAGACGGTTCCCGTCAACCCCCGTCATGGCGCTCGGTCAATCAGCCCATCCTCTATAGCGAACGTCCCTTTCTATGTATAGGGTGGCAAAACGCAACGGGAAAACCCATTGTCGTCATTACACTGGCTTTAATTGTAACATAAAAAGGATGTAAGGACAAATCATGAAAAAGTTGCTTGCTCTGCTGCTCGCGTTCACCTTCGTATTCCTCCCCTCCTGTATCGGCGAGATGCCTGCTCCGTCCCCGCCGCCCTCGGAAGAACCCTCTACCGTTACCGATCCTTCCCCTACCGTTGAGCCGTCCCCCTCGCCGGCGGAAGAGCCGTCGCCCTCCCCCGAACCGGAGATCCGTTGGGTCGGCACATGGGGTGCCGCACAGTATTACGGCGACGCGACCGGCGACGGCGGCAAAATGTCGGCGCTGAACGTCTCGCATACACTGCCCGGCGCCACCCTCCGCCAGATCATCCGAATCTCGGCGGGCGGCGAAACCTTGCGCTTCTCCTTTTCCAACGAATACGGCGAGACTCCGCTGACCATCCACGCCGCTCACATCGCGAAGGCCACCGTTCCGGCTGAATCGGACATTGACCCGGCGACCGATACCCCCCTCACCTTCAACGGCGGTGAAACCGAGCTGGTGATCCCCGCCGGAGGCTCGGCGCTGAGCGACCCCGTAGGGTTCCCCGCCAGCCCGCTGGAACGGATCGCCGTGTCTCTATACTTCGGCGAGATGCCCGAGACGGTGAGTTGCCATGTCGCGGCGCGGGGCAACAGCTTTGTCCAGCCGGGCGACTCCGTGAGCGCCGAAACCCTGAGCGGCGAGCGAAACACCCATTGGTTCGTACTGAACGGCGTTGAAATCGCGGCTGAACCCGACGCCGTTTCGATTGTCGCGCTGGGCGATTCGATCACCGACGGCTACGGCGTCACCGATGAGAAGTATACCCGCTGGACCGACACCCTAGCGGAATTTTTACAGGGCGACCCGGCGACGAGCCATGTCTCGGTCATCAACATGGGGATCGGCACCAACACCTTGTTAAACCAGACCAACCCGGCGGCGGCCATCGACCGCTTTGAGCGGGATGTGCTGGAACAGCGGGGGGTCGGCTACTTCGTCTTTCTGATTGGGACCAACGACCTCGGGCGAGGTAACGCGCAGGGGATGATCAAGGCATACAGCGAAATGATCGACACCGCTGCGGAAGCCGGGCTCAAGGTATTCGGCGGCACGGTGATCCCGAACCACGCGGCGAACGACCAAACCCGCCAGACGGTCAATGAGTGGCTTCGGGAACAGTACGCTTCGGGCACGCTCTACGGTCTCGCGGATTTCGACGAGCTACTGCGGGACCCGGAAAACCCCTCGGTAAAGATTCCGGAATACAACAACGACGGCACCCACCCGAGCATCGCCGGTTATACCGTCATGGGTGAGTATATGTACTCGCTGATCGCGGAGGATTTGGCAAAGGGCTGATACAGCAGCAGGCCCCCGCCGTCCGGATAAACCGGCGGCGGGGGCTTAGTTTCTGTCCGCGTTACTGTTGTTTTTCCCAGTCGGCTAAAATTTTGCCCGCGTAGGCGTCGGCGAGGGCGCGAACCCCGGAGAAGTCCACATGCGGGTTGTATAAGTCCTCCAGCTGACGGTGCCGCTCGGCGATCCCCGCGAGAATCCCGTTAACGTCGTCCAGCAGCGCGTTCTCGGTCTTTTTCAAGAAACGCAGGCGGAGCCGGTGGCTCTTCAATAGCGGTTGCGGGATGGCGGCGTCCAGCCGGATCCGGCGGAACGGCTCTGCCGGGTACGGCGTTTTGGGCGGCGCCGAGACGAACGCGAGCCGCGCTTCGGGCAGGATCAAGTGAGCCGGGCGGGTCGTCGGCGCGAAGGGATCGTAACAGGCGATGACCTCGGAGCCGGCTTCCAGCGCCGCCGTACAGACCGGCGAGAGGACCGCGTGCGCCTGACGGTAGCTGTCCTGCAGCTCATATACACGGTCGGCGAGGAGCGAGACGGTATCCCACAGCGTCTCCGCGCCGTCGGGGGAAAAGGCGCTGAGGAACCGTCTGCGGAGCGCGCCGTTCCCCGAACCCTTTTTGATCTCCCGCCGGATAATACCCCTTGTGCGCCGCCGAAGCACCTCCAGCGCGTCCAAGTCGGTGATCAGCGCTTTTTGCTCATCCTGCAGGCTTTTGACCGCGCCGAGAACCCGGTAGAGACGGGCATAATCTTCACGCAGACTGTCCTGCAGGAAGATCGCGGTCTTGCGTTCCCGGCTGATCGCTGCGTCGTCCACAAACTGCGTCAGCGGCAGATACATCTCGACCGCGAGGGGATACCTAGGCTCCATCGCGTGGGGTGGTGTCCCGTCCGCGAACGCGACGCCGAGGTTACTAAAATAAACCCCGTCCCACGCCGATGTGTCGCCCGAGCACAGGATGACCTCACGCTCCTGATCCTCCAGTTTGGCGGCGATTCGCTTCATAAAGCTGGATTTACCGTTGCCCGGCGCGCCCTTTATGATAAAGAGGCGGTTCAACCGATTATAATTCAACCATTTGTTATAATATGAGACAAACCCCTGCGGCGTGTTCGCGCCGAGGAAAAATTGCGCATCCAACCTGATCCCTCCCGTATCTTTCTGGGGTATCATATGCGCCGAAAAGGGTTTTGGCGAATGCGGAACTTGCGCTTTCCCCTCCGATGGGATATACTAGAAGCGGAGGGATTCATCATGCTGATTGACCTGACCCATCCGCTGGACGAGACGACGCCGGGCTACCCCGGTGATCCCGTACTGTCACTGGCAAAAATCCGTACGCTTGAGCGGGACGGTTTCACCGCCTACCAAATAAACGCGGGTCTGCATACCGGGACCCACATCGACCTCCCGATGCACTTGACCGGGGACACGCGGTTCGCCCGCGACTTCGAACCCGATTGCTTCGCCGGCCCCGGGCTGCTGCTGGATGTGCGGGGAGAAGACACGATCACACTGAAGCGGCACTACATAGACGCCGTCCCGGCGAGCGGCATTGTGTTGCTATACACTGGGCATGACAAACAGTACGGCACGGAGGAGTATTTTTCGTCCCACCCTGCGATAAGCCGCGAGCTTGTTGATTTCTTTGTGGAAAAGCGGGTAAAAATGCTGGGGATGGATATGCCGTCCCCAGACCGTCCGCCGTATATCCTCCACCGTGCTCTCCTGTCCGGCGGTATCTTTTTGCTGGAGAACCTGACGAACCTTTGCAACGTTCCGCTTACCGCCCCGTTTGAGGTCGTCGCCCTGCCGCTGAAACTCGCCGCGGAGGCAAGCTTTGTCCGGGCGGTTTGCAGAATTTTATAACCCTTTACATTCCGTAAAAGGTGTGCTATACTACATTTATGTTAAGAAATGGCCAGTACCGAAATTTTGATTCATCGGGAGGACTGTGATGGACACCTGTATTTTCATGGTTGATGACAGCGCGGTCAACCTGAACATGGGAAAGAGCGCTCTGCAGGATACATACACCGTTGTGACCATCCCCTCCGGGGAGCGTCTGCTGCAATTGCTTCCGCACAAGAAGCCGGACTTGATCCTCTTGGATGTCGAGATGCCCGGAATGGGCGGTTATGAGGTTCTGGAGATCCTAAAACGCGACAGGTCGACCGCGAACATCCCGGTCATCTTCCTCACCGGCAAGACCGATCCGGAAAATGAGCTGATGGGGCTGTCCCTCGGCGCGGTGGACTACATCACGAAGCCCTTCTCGCCCCCCCTCCTCCTAAAGAGGATCCAACTGCACCTTCAGCTTGAGTCGCAGAAAGAGTCGTTGCGGATGTTCAACGACAACCTGCTCGAGTTGGTGCGAGAGCGCACCGACGAAGTCACGGCCCTCCAAAACGCCGTGATCAAATGGGCCGCCGAACTGGTGGAGTTCCGGGATGATGAGACGGGCAAGCATGTGGCGCGGGTGCAGAAGTACCTGCAGATTATGCTGGACTCCATCCAAAAGCCCAAGCATTATATCGACGAAATCACCACGTGGGACACCGAGGCGTTTATCAAGTCGGCAATGCTCCACGATGTGGGTAAAATCAAGATCCGGGACGACATCCTCCTCAAACCGGCTAAGCTCAATGAAGACGAGTACGCCAATGTCAAGCTCCACGCCCTCTACGGCAAAATCCTCCTCGAAAGCCTGCAGGAGGATGTGCCGAACCACACCTTCTTGGAGTACGCCAAAACCCTCGCTTATCGCCACCACGAAAAGTGGGACGGCACCGGATACCCCGGGCGTCTCCGTGGTGAGGAAATCCCGTTGCAAGCTCGGATGATGGCGCTCGCGGACGTCTACGACGCCCTGATCTCCAAACGCCCCTACAAGGAGGCATACCCGCACGATAAGGCACTCAGCATCATCGCCGAAGGGCGGGGAACACAGTTCGACCCCGTGTTGACCGACCTCTTCCTCAGCCTCTCCGATGGGATTAAGGAAATCGGCAGCATATGAAACCCCCTAAGATCAGCCGCAACCCCTCCGTTAATAGAGCCCTTCTGGTCACCATCGTTTCGATGACTTTGGTCTTCAGCTTCATGACGGTGCTGTCGGTCAACGCGATCCAACGGAGCAACCTCAGCACTCTGCGGGAACAGGACGAATTCCACGCGCAGCATACCGCCCTGCTGGTGCAGGACAGCTTTACCTTCGTCGCCGGGATGCTGACGCTGGTACAAAAAGCCCTCGGGCCGATGGACCTGACCAGCGAAGTCGAGCGGGCGACCGCCGACGGTCTTTTGGTCTCCCTGATGGAACTGAACCCCAACGTCGTGGACAGTTGGTTCGCCTTCAAACGGGGGGTGTTTGAGCCGGGCCGCTACTACATCCGGGAGTTTATCCGGCGGAACGGCGTGATCGAAAATGTCCCGAGGGATTTGGACGACAGTGGGGTTGAGGACACCGAAATTCAGCCTTGGATCGCCGTGCCGATGATCGGCGGAGAGGTATACTTTGACGGCGTGGAACCGTATGACTACGGCGAAGGAATTGGTTACCTCCATACGGCGACGCTCGCCTTCCCGGTTCGTGACCCGGAAGGCGGGCTGATTGGTGTCTGCGGAATCGACATCCAATACCGGGGGATGTTCCTCCCCATCGATAACCCCGAGACCGTCAACGCCCATTCGGCGATCCTGCTGAGCGAGGACATGCGGATCCTCCACTCCCGGTATCCCCAGATTATCAGTGAAAACCTTGCCGACTATTTGGATGTGGATGCCCTGAAAGACAAAAACGCCTCCGTGATTGTCTCTCCCTTCACGGGCGAGCGGGTACTCGCGTCCCTCCGCGCGATCCCAGTTTCGGGCACTGACTGGGCGATTCCCTTATACTCCTACTTGGAGACACCCTTCGGGGAGACGGACACCGCCGCAGGCCACGTGATCACCCTGATGGTCGCGGCCGGGTCGGCGGGACTCGGCTTATTGATCTTTATTGTCTATATTTCGATCAACAGCTTCGTAAAACCCTTGCGAATGCTGACCGCTGACGCGCGTCAGGTCGCGATGGGAAACTTGGACGTCCCCTTCGCTGCTGTGACGAAAGGCGAAAACCCCAAGAATGAAGTCACCGAACTGCGCCATTCCCTGATGATCATGGTGGAAACATTAAAAAATCACCTCAACGTCGTGGAGCAGCGGGTGGACGAGCGTACTTACGAACTCAAGCTGATGACGAAGGAAGCCGAGGAGGCGAAGAACCGCGCCGAGGAAGCGGACATCGTCAAAACGCAGTTCTTGGCCAATGTATCCCATGAGATCCGCACACCAATGAATGCGATTATCGGGATGAGCGACCTGATGCTGTCCGAGGAACTGAATACCCATCTCCGCCGCTACGCCGAAGACATCAAGGTATCGGCGACCTCCCTGCTCGGCATCATCAACGACATCCTAGACATCTCCAAGATACAGGCGCGGAAGCTGAGCCTTGTTCCGGCGCACTTCAACTTCTTGACCCTCCTCGACAATATTGACTCGATCGTCGGCTTCCTTGTGAGCGAGAAAGAGATTGATTTCCAGATCTCCCGTGCCGCCGATCTGCCCCGTTGCCTGTACGGCGACGACATCCGGCTCCGTCAGATCCTGCTCAATGTACTGGGCAACGCCGTCAAGTTCACCGAAAAGGGATTCGTGCGGCTGGTCGTCAACTATTTCCGCGGCGAGATCGAGTTTATCGTCAGCGACAGCGGGATCGGGATCCCGAACGAGGAGCTTCCAAAGCTGTTCGAAGCGTTCCGTCAGGCGGACCCGAAGCGGAACCGCTACCGCACCGGCACCGGACTGGGTCTGTCGATCACAAAGAGCCTTGTGGATATTATGGGCGGGGAGATCACCGTGCAGAGCGTCTACGGTCAGGGTTCGGTCTTCCGGATTACCCTGCCGGCGACCCTCGGCGACGAAAGTTTAGTCGCTCCGGATGAGAAGGCGGTCGACGCGGTCTACGCCCCGAGCGCGAAGGTGCTGGTGGTGGACGACAACGCGATCAACCTCAACGTCGCCTGCGGGTTGCTTCGCCTGTGCGGGATCACGGCGGATACTGTGCTGAGCGGCGCGGACGCAATCCGTACGGCGAAGCGGCAGGTATACGACCTGATCTTCATGGACCATATGATGCCCGAAATGGACGGGAATGAGGCGACCGTCATCTTGCGCCGGCAGGGAGTGACCGCCCCGATCATCGCGCTGACCGCGAACGCCGTCGCAGGTTCCAAGGAACTTTTCCTAGAGGCCGGGATGAACGACTTATTGATCAAGCCGATTGAAAAACCGCTTTTCAACCGGATTCTGAAAAACTGGCTGCCGCCTGAAAAGCTGGAGACTCCACCCCTGCGCGAACCGAGCGAGACCGAACGCCACGACAAGTTTTTTGACAAGCTGAAGGAAATCAAAGGTCTTTCTCCCGAACTGGGGCTAAAACGGATTTCGGGGCAGCAGGACGTGTACGAATCCTCGCTGCGGTATATGCTGCGGCAGATCGAGAAAGACAGGGACGTACTCACCCTGTCTCTGAACGCGTTGGATATGCGGTCTTTTGCCATCACTGCCCACGGTTTGAAGGGTTCGCTCGCGAACATCGGCGCGTCGGGGCTCTCCGACTTCGCCTTGGAGTTGGAGAGCGCCGCCGTGAAGGAAGACGCGGTCTTCTGCGCGCTGAATCTATCCGCCTTCCTTCTTGAGCTGGATGACCTCCACGCCGCCCTGACCGACGCTTTTGCCTTGATGAAGGGCGAGTGGAGCGCCGCCGAAATACCGCCTGAGCTGCCCCCCATCTTCGCCAACTTGGAACGCGCTTTGGACAATATGGACTTTTCTGGAATCGAGCTGAATATGGATACCTTAACTGGCATGCGCCTCCACGGCGCGTTGGGAGACGCCGTCCGCCGGATCAAAGACGCCGTGCTCATTATGGAGTACGATGAAGCGAAGGATATCATACGGAAAACGCTAGAAGGCGGGGATACACAGTATGGTCAACGTCAAGGGTAGATGGGCGCTGGTTACCGGAGCGAGCAGGGGTGTCGGGGCGCAAATCGCGAAGTTCATGGCGGAGCGGGGGTGCAACTTGATCCTGCACAGCCGGGAAGCGTCGCACACAAAGGAGGTGCTGTCGGAGGTTCTCGCGGCCGGCGTCAAGGCGTACGCCGTCTCGGCAGACTTGGCCGACGCGGCTCAGGTGCAAACGATGCTGGACAGCATCGAGGATAAGGGTACAACCGTCGACATTGTCTTCAACAACGCGGGTGTGCAGATCGCGTACCGCAGCGGGGTGTACGACACCCCCGCCGAGGACTTTTCAAGCAGCTTTCTGATTAACACCATCGCCCCGGCGATGATCTGCTACCACTTCCTCCCTAAGATGATTAAGCGCGGCTTCGGGCGGATCCTGAACACAACCAGCGGCATCCGTCTCGATCCGCAGCAGGCGGGGTACTCGGCGAGCAAGGCGGCGCTGGATAAATTCACGATCGACCTCGGCACAAAGGTCAACGGTACCGACGTCGCCCTCAACCTCAACGACCCGGGCTGGTGCCGCACCGACCTAGGCGGCCCCTACGCGCCCAACGCGGTGGAGAGCGTCCTGCCGGGGATCGTAGTCGGGGCGTTCATCGACGACAAAAAGAGCGGCCGGAACTTCGGAGCGCAGGATTTCGCCGGACTAACGCTGGAAGACGCCGTACGCAAAGCGGAAAGCTACGACAGCCCATACTGATTGGCTATTGTCCGCTGTCCATTGACATCAGTTTCCGGAACCGATGGTTTAGGCAGCTCTTACTGACCCCCAGCCGTTCGGCGAGCTGCGCCAGGCTGTCCTCGGGATGTTCTTGGCGCGCCAATGCGGCGCTCCGCATTGGGAGCGGCAGTGTTTCGAGGGTTCCCGACACGGCGAGACGCCCGATGACCCCGCGAAGGCGTTCCGCCGCCGCGAGAGTCTTGTCGAGGTTTGCCGTATCGCAGTTGACACGGCGATTGACGCTGTTACGCAACCCCTTCTCCACCTTCGCCTCCATCATCTCCATCGCGCAGACCGGCGCGCCGCAGAGGGTGAGGAAATCCTCGATGGCTTCGGACAGGTTCAGCGCCAACGCCTGCACCCCGCCCCGGGTCACCGGCGCGACCTCCAGACCGCTCTCGCGGAGGAGGGCGCTCAGTTCCCGCGCCAGCACCCGGCGTGGGGTAACAATCTCCAGCAGATACTTTTTCATCGGGTCGGTGACGGTGCCTCCCGAACAAAACGCGCCCCGCCAGAATGCCGCGAGACAGCATTCTGACTCCAGCACGGCGTTGTTGAGGTGGAGAGCGACGCTGGGCGTCTCCCCATAACCATAGACCGCCCGAACCGCCCGGACCCGTTCGGGTTCAGTCTCCGAGAAAACCCACATCTTCCCGGCTCCGGCGGGCGATGGCGGCGCTTCCGGCGTGAAGCCGAACGCCGCGGCAAATAAATTTGGCAACCGTGCGGCAAACGCCCCGTGAGAGGTAACGATCCGCAGACCGTCCGTGCGGAAAGCGCTGCCCAGCAGCAATGCGCCGTAACACTCCGCCTGGGCACAGCACTTCCGCGTTACGGGGACACGGCACATTTCGCGTTTCGCCCGGGCGCTGAAGGATTCCATAAATCACCGTTCCTCCGTCGCGTCCCGGAGCCACGTCAGCAGGGTTTCGTCGGCGTGCCGGTCGACACCGGTCCGGGGTCGCTTTTCGATCAGTAACTCGATTAGGGCGGCCGCGAGCCGGAGCGAGTGGTGACGTACCTGCCCGCCGGCTATAGTGAGCATCGGGCGCTCCCGCAGTTCGATCCCGGCCTCCGCAAACAACCGGCGGTCCAGACGGGCAACGCCCGCCCCCTCCTTGGCATACAGCGCGTTGACGCTGTCCGGGACGGGAGCACTGTTGACTAAGCAAACATCGAAAACCGGACGCTTCGCGTGGCGCAGGATCTCGCGCGCGTGATCATAGCAGGAGTAACCTTCTGTCTCGCCTTCTTGGGTCATGATATTGCAGACATAAACCCGAAACCCCGAGGTCGCCTCCAGCGCCTCGCTCAGCCCCTCCGCCAAAAGGTTTGGGATCACGCTGGTATACAGACTCCCGGGGCCCAGCACCACCAGATCGGCTTCGGCGACAGCGCTTAGGGCATCGTCCCGCGCCTTGGCGTTCCGGGGGATCAGCCGCACCTCTTTAATCCGGCACTTCTGCTCCTTCTTGACGGCGAAGATACCGCTCTCCCCTGTCACCCGCGCCCCGTTTTCAAACAGGGCCTCCAACAGGGTAGGCCCCTTGGACACCGGCAGTACCCGTCCCGTGACGGCGAGCACCTCGCTCATCCGCTCGATCGCCTCGTCGAACCGCCCACAAACGCCGGTGAGCGCCGCCAAAAAGAGGTTTCCAAAACTTTGACCGGCAAGGGTACCCTCGGGAAAACGGTAGTTGAGGAGGCGTTCCATCGTCGGTTCGGTGTTCGCCAGCGCCAAAATACAGTTGCGGATGTCGCCGGGAGGGATGATCCCGAGGTCTTGACGGAGTTGCCCGGACGAACCGCCGTCGTCGGCGGTAGTCACGATGGCCGTAATATTCTCGGTACACTGCTTCAAGCCCCGCAGCATACTGGCAAGCCCCGTACCGCCGCCCAACGCGGCAATACGGATACCGCTCACGTCTCCTCCCGCGCGGGATCACGCGCGATGTCGCGGTGGGTCAGCACCACATAGTACCCCTTCTCGCTCAAGTCGTCGTAGACCGCGCGTGCGATACGGACACTCCTGTGCCGTCCGCCAGTGCAGCCGATCGCGATTTCCAGACCGCTCTTTCCCTCCTCCCGATAACGGGGCAAGAGGAAGCCCAAGAGGCCGCGGATCCGTACGAGAAACTCCTGCGTCTGGGGCCAGCGGTCAATGAATTCCCGCACCGGGTCGTCCAGCCCGGACAGCGGCTTCAACTCCGCGATGTGATAGGGGTTCGGCAGGAAGCGCACATCGAGGACCAAGTCGCTCTCGGGCGGAAGCCCGTACTTGAACCCAAACGATGTCACAGTCACCACCATCCGCCGCTTCCGCGCCCCGGACAGAAGCTCAGTCAGCTGTTCCCGGCGCTTCGCGTGGGTCAGTTCAGAGGTATCGATGATGTAATCCGCCCGCTCCCGCACCGAGGCGAGAAGCTCGGTCTCCCGCGCGATCGCGCGGAGAAGGGGTTCGCCGTCCTGCTGGAGGGGGTGACGGCGGCGGGTCTCCTTGTAGCGGAGGAGGATCGACTGGGGGGAGGACTCGACAAACAGGATCTTGTAGTCGTAGTTCATCGCGCGGATCAACTCCAGCGACTTGAAGAGCGCGTCGAAAGACTGCCCCGCCCGCACGTCGGTGACAAGGGCGACCCGTTCGTAGGACTGTCTGTCCGGAACGGACGAGCACAGCTCGGCAAACGCCGGGAGAAGGGCCACCGGCATATTGTCCACCGCGTAGTAGCCCAAATCTTCCACGTCTTTGATGACGGCACTCTTCCCCGCTCCTGACAGACCCGAAATAATCAAAAGCTCCATGAAATGTCTCCCAATAGCTTCACCTCGGGCGTCAGCGCGACGCCGGTCTCCCGCAGTACCGTCTCTCGCACCCGTTCGGCTAGGATCATAACATCCCGGCAGGTCGCACCGCCGGTGTTGACAAGGAACCCGGCGTGCTTCTCCGACACCCTTGCCCCGCCGACAGACACCCCCTTCAACCCGCACCGCTCGATCAGCGCCCCGGCGAAGTGACCCTCCGGCCGCTTAAAAAAGCTTCCGGCGCTGGGCAGCGACACCGGTTGCTTTTCGTTTCTGGCCTTTCGGAACGCTTCCGTCCTTCGGCTGATGTCCGCCGGGTCGCCGTGGGTCAGTTTGAGCGTGACCTCCAGTACGGTGAGCGTTGGGTTTTCAGTGAACACGCTCTGCCTGTACCCAAACCGGCACTCGGAGGCGTCGCGTTCCCGATCGGCGCAGCAGACGCTCACGAGGACATCGGACATCTGCCCGCCGTACGCCCCCGCGTTCATCACGGTGCCGCCGCCCACCGTCCCGGGGATTCCCCCCGCCCACTCTAGCCCGGTCAGCGACGCACTCTCTGCGGCACGGGACAGTTCGGGCAGAGAAACACCGCAGCCCGCCCGCAGGGTATCCCCCTCGATCCGAATGGCGTTCAACCCGGCAGTCAGGATCACCGGGGTCCGCACCCCCTCGTCCGCCGCGAGGATATTGCTCCCCCGCCCAAGTACGGTCGGGCAGTCGAGGGTCTTCAAAAGCGCTGTCATCTCGGCGGCGCTTTCCGGGGTATATACAGCGTCGCAGGGCCCGCCGATCCGGAAAGTTGTCAGGGAGCTGAGGAGGTTCATAACATCGCCGCTCCGATGATCCCCGCGTCGTTTCCGAGTTCCGCGAGGCGGAGGGCCGTCTTCTTCTCCCCCACCGGATACAGCTCGGCACCGACCAGCGGTTTCAGCCGATCGATTAAATATGGTCCTTCATGCGACACGCCGCCGCCGAAGCACAACACCTCGGGTTGGAAGAGGTTAATCAGGTTCGCGGCGCCACTCGCGAGGTAACTGAGGTATTCCGTGACGACGGCTTCCCCCGTTTCGTCCCCTTGCCGCGCCGCGAGGAAGGCGGTGCGTCCGCTGACTTTGCCCCTCTCCTCAGCTATGGCTGCCATCCGGCTGTTGGGGTTCTTCTCCAGCGCGGCTTTGGTCAGACGGATCAAGCCCGTCGCGGACGCGTACGCCTCCCAGCAACCCTTCCGTCCGCAGGTGCAGGGCACACCGCCCTTTTGGATCACCATATGTCCGACTTCGCCGCCCATCCCGTTGAAGCCATCATAAATTGCCCCGCCGAGGATGATGCCGCCACCCACCCCGGTACCGAGCGTCACCAAGATCATTGAGCTGAACGCCTTCCCCGCGCCTGCGTGGAATTCCCCCAGCGCCGCGACGTTGGCGTCGTTGCCGATCCGACCCGTAACCCCCAGCGCTTCGGAGAGCATTCCCGCCAGCGGCACGTTGTCGAAGGCCAAATTGTTGGAGTAAATGACGGTACCCGCCGACGTGTCGATCGCGCCGGGCGAACCGATCCCCGCCGACGTCAGGTCCTCCGGGCGGATTCCTTCCTGTTCGCAAAGCGAACGGACGAGCGCCGCCGCGTCCCGCGCGATGGCGTCCGCGCCCTGAGGTGTGGGTACGCTCCCCCGGACGGTGATGGAGAGAGAGTCGTCCACCAGTCCCGCCGCGATATTTGTGCCGCCAAGGTCAATACCGATCCGCATAAGGGTTCCCTCCGTAGATGATAGTTTCGGGTTGGCCCGTTCCAAAAAGAGCCGTATGATGTAAGCCGAACCAGTATATCACAGCGCCCTTGTTTTTTCAAGGTTGCATTCCCGCGGAAAATGAGGTATACTATAAAAGTACGCTTTTATTTGAAATGAGGACAGTGTTTCTATGGCAGACATCTGGCGCTTCCTGCTCGCCGCGGTGACCGCGTATCTCGTCGGCTCGCTCAACGGGTCGCTGCTGTTGTCCCGCGCCTTTCTGCGCGACGACATCCGCAGGCATGGCAGCGGCAACGCGGGGGCGACAAATGTCCTGCGTACATACGGCGTGAAGTGGACGGTGCTCGTCTCTCTCTGGGATGTCGGCAAGGGGGTCCTCGCCGTGTGGCTCGGGCAGTGGATCCTTCCCGGTTACGGTTTTTCGAGCTTCACCCGTTCTGCCGTTCTGCTGGCGGGCTTTTGTGTGATCGCGGGTCATGTCTTCCCGGTTTTCTTCGGCTTTAAGGGCGGCAAAGGGGTCATCACGGCTTGCGCCGTCTTCTTTACCCTTGATTGGCAGGTTGCGCTGATCTCCTTTGGGGTCTTCCTTCTCCTTCTCCTCCTCACCCGATTCCTCTCGCTCGGTTCGGTGGCAGCAGTCTTCACCCTCCCCATTTTAGGCGCGCTGTTCGGACGGGAATGGCTTGAAATCGGAATGTACGGCGCGGTCGGGGTGCTGATCATCATCCTCCACCGCGAGAACATTAAACGCCTGCTGCGCGGCACCGAAAACAGATTCCCTAAGAATAAAACCCCGGCATGATGCAGATCGTCTTGCACCAGCCGGAGATTCCGCAGAACACCGGGAACATCGTGCGGACCTGCTCCGCTACCGGAACATTGCTCCGCCTGATCAAACCGCTGGGCTTCTCCACCGGCGACCGGCAGTTAAAACGCGCCGGGCTGGACTACTGGGAGACCGTCGATATTCGTTACCACGATTCGTTCGAAGACTTTCTTTGCAGTATACAGAAACCGCGTCTCTG